>JAFGSL010000673.1 GCA_016934645.1 Anaerolineae bacterium | reverse complement strand
GTGATTTTTACGTTCGTAGTAACGACTTTAGTCGTCCAAAGACCGCTAAAACGGTTACTACGAACAGATTTTCGATCTACTGAGTCTAAGACTCTATCCGAGAATTGTGCTTGCGGGCGTTTTGAGTGCGTCAGTGGCGAATTTTCGGATAGGTTAAAACCCTAAAGGTCTGTAAGACCTTTAGGGTTTGGTGTCGTCTAGATCACAAAACTAGACGTTCGTAGAGCATTTCCAGGTTCAGGGTAGGGCAGACCGTTTCATCGCAAAGGGCGGTCTGTGTTGCAGCGGCGATCCCCAGGCGGACAGCCTCTTCGGGGGAGACATCTTCGAGCAGGCCATATGCCACGGCCGCGGTGAGTGCATCCCCAGCGCCAATGGGGTCTACGATATCCACGGGGAATGCAGGTAGCCGCCCGCTTTCTTCGGATGTGGCGTAGAATAGTCCAGCTGCGCCGAGTGTGATGACCGCCAATTGGACGCCCAACTGCACCAACCGGCGTGCGCCTGCGCTGATGGCTTCCGCTGTGTCGAAAGGCGCGCCCAGCAAGGCCTCGGCTTCCTCTTTGTTGGGCGTGATGACGGTGATGTCGGGTAGGTGGGGGTGCAGGCGCGGGGCCAGTGCTGCGGTCGTGGGATCGACACAGACGGGGATGTCGTAACGACGAGTCAACCGGAAGAGTGTTTCGAGCGCGCGCGCCGAGAGGTTGGCGTCCAGACACACCATATCAACGTTTTTGATAAGTCCTCGCAGCCGGTAGATGTGTCCTGGCGTGATTTCGCGCATAAGATCCATATCTTCGAAGGCCAGCCAGAGCTGTTTCTCTTTGTGATAGAGGGCGGCGTAGGAGGAGGTGGGTTTCTCAGCGACGATGAGGCTATTGTCGGTGTGAATGCCCAGGTCGTGAAGGGGTTGCAGCAGCAGGCGGCCCAGTTGGTCATCGCCTAAGGCGGTGACGAAGTGTACCTCGGCTCCCAAGCGCGCCAGGTTCTCGGCGATATTGCGTGCAACGCCACCCCATCCCCAGCGAATGGTGGCCGGATTAGAATAGGCCGGTTCTACTGCTTGATCCCGCGGATAGATTTCGATATCAACACCAGCAGCGCCAAGGACCAGAACCCGATGTTCAGCGTAATTGTGCCCCCCGTTCACGGCCTAGCTTCCTTTCGGATCAGGATACGGGGAATTCCAGAAGAGATTTCATCTTGCTGTTCATAGGGACCGAAGATGATTTTCCCGTCTGTGCGACGTACAAATGGCATATCGCGCGTCAGCGTTATCTCTTGCGAGGGGACAGAAGAGGTCGCCTCGATCAAGAGCATATCGCCGACCCGGCTCTGATGCACCAGTTCGCCGTCACGCAGGATTTTCAAAGCCAGATAATGAATGTCAGGCCATAGTTGGAGGAATAGAACGGCTTCGATATTCAAGGGTACATAGTTTTCCGGCAGATAGGTGTCGACTGCCTCTCTTGGCAATTGTACTAGAAATGGCGTGATGGGCAGTGCGTCGATGAGCACCAAAGTGCGGTTGACCATTTCGTACACAGGCACAATCATCACTAACTCACCTGACGGTGCGTCTGAGGTTAGTTTTTGCAGCTTCGATATCCAGCGGGTTAGGGTCCGGCAATTAGTGCAGCGTGTGATGTTTTTTTCGAATTCCCAGAAACGCTCGCTTTCCACCAGGGTTCCTTGTGCAGCGTTGAAGGCTCGCAGCGCATGTGCGTCTGCACGCAAGATGAAGTGAAGCAGCCCCTCGAAATACAGCGCTACGGCCTTGTTGTAACCTGCTACTTGCGTAACCTCTGCATGGAGCCAGCTCAATGCCTGCCGTGTGTGTTCCAGAGCCTCTTCCCAGCGCAACATCCGGTGTAGCACCTCTGCCTGGTACAGATACACCAGCGCCTGGGCATTTTGATCGCGCATGCTCCGTGCAGTGGGAAAAATTTGCTCTGCTGTCCTAAGGGCGTCTTCATAGCGTCCGCTATCGATACTCTGGTCGATCTTGTCGTTTAACTGATCGGTCAGGGCGGTCGATATGCCGCGCAGTGCTAATAGACTGTGTGGCATCAATCCTATGGGAATAGAAACTAGGCGCATCGTATTTGCTCCAAATCGTTACATCAGACTGTTTGTTATGGATTACGTGATTTAGAGGACTCGGATGGTAATGCCTGTGCCGGAGCCACTATGGCAAAAGGTGCTCTGTCTTTTTGTACGGCATTGATGATGCGCATCAGGCTCTCGGCTTGTTGATACATCAACAACTGCACGGCGGGATCCCGATCCGACATGGTGCGCAGAACGTCCATAAAACTCATCACGATGAGCTGCGCTGGTACATCGCTTTTCTGTTCGTCGAGGTCCTGGAGTTTGCTCAACATACTGGTCACTAGCTCGACCTGTGCATCGACGCTGGTCTTCTCCAACATCCTTTGTCGCCGGGCATCTTCCGAAAGGTTGTAAGCGGTCACCGGGCGCTGTGCTTTCGCCTGCCAGAATTCCAGCCACTGGCGCGAGATCGCGTCCTCATCCGGCAGTATCGGCCCTAACTGCACGGTATCTACGACAATCCCACGCTCTGTAGCTACCCGTTTGATCGCTTCCTCGATTCTGGCTTGGATTTCCAGTAACGCGATAGGTTTCTCAGGTGGAGGTGAAGTTTTATCGGCTGTTCCATCGCTTTGCAGCGCCCAGTAACGCGGATTGAAGAAATGATCGAGACTGTATTTTTCAAGCGTGTCCCGAATGGTACCGTCAAGTGCGCCATTGACCAGTCCAATGCGCCAGTCCTGAACGCGGCCTGCCCCTTCACGACTTTTTACATATTTTGATGTTGCTAGCTTGAGGATGACCGCGGAATTGAAGGGGTAGGGCTGTGGAGGAATATTTTCCTCGTGTGGATAATAGAAATCTGCTCTACTGGAACCGGCGACTTGGAAACGAATTTCCACATCGCAATGGGCTGGAATCCCATCTGTGGTCATAAACTCGACATGCAAACTGCGGCGCTGTGGGCGCAGATCAATGACATCCCACACTTTCTCGAACGGTTCAGCTTTGTAAAAGCCGGGGCCGAGGACGCGTTGTAGTTTTCCTAGCCTGCCTGTGACGATGGCGCTGTCGTGGGCGATGCTGAAGTAACCCGGACCGCCGACCTTGTCCATGTACATCACAAGCGGCCCATCGGGAAGCGTGTGGCCTTCCTGAATGCGCAGAAGCGGGCGCTTCGGCGGTTCGATAGGTAGTCCTGTAAAGAGGTAGGAACTCAGGTGTTGGGCCTCTTCGTGGGACAAATTGTGGAATTGTTCGGCGAATTGGGTCAATAGTTGTAGTATAGTGGTAATTGCAAAGAACAAATAGAGGGCGAAAGCTGCGCTGAAAAGGAGCAGGTTCAAGGGATGTAGATCAGGCTCGTCGCGGAAAACTGTCGGGAAAAACGCAATAATTAGGAATACCGTGAAGGCCAGGAACGCAATCAGCACAACGGCAAACAACGAGATCAGGCGTGGGGGTTCATTCTCTGAACGCATCGCTCACTCTTCCTTTGTCAATTGTTGAAGCTGGGTCAGGGTCGGTAAGGCAGTTTCCGGCAACAATTCTCTCACCTGCGAATTGCGGGCTAGATGGAGCAAGTTTTCCAGCAAATGATAGGCTACATAACGGCTGGCATTTTCCGTATCCTCGAGCTTCATCGATGTTTGTTCTAGGATTTGGGAGAGCAATTCAACGCGTGCATCGCTGCGGATACGCGAGAAGTCTTTGAGGTTTTGGATTTGTGCATCGGCTTCCCAGTCCATAACTTTGCTGATCCAACTTGCTTTCCAGGTTTCGACCCGTTGTTTGATAACATCGGGATTGGTCGGCGTGATTTTGTTGCCGACGCCACCGCCAAGGATTTGAAAGCCGAGGGGTTCGACCGTAGCCTTCACGGTTTCGCGCACCGTCGCACCGATCGTTGTGCGGGTTAAATTGCCGGTTTCGGGATCAATCTTGCCGGTTTCGGGATCAATGTTACCGGTTTCAGGGACGATGCTGTAAAGTTGTTCCAAGCTGTATTCGGGAATCACTTGCTTGACGCGATTGATCGCCGCTTTCAGGGAGATGTTATCCCAAGGGCGGACTTGATGTGCTTCTAGCGGCGTTTTGCCGGTGGGATCGACTTCTTCGTAGAAAACGATCTGATAGATGTCGCGTTGGTTACGATAGGGCCAAGGCTCGTGATTTTCCAGACCTTCGAGCGTGATAGTTTTGTATCCGGGATCGATGCGAAACAACGATGAGATGGGTAGGTTGACTTCGATGCCGTCCTGTGTGCGCGCATCGATGCGTGTAAAGCGGATCTGGTTGCGCAGGTCGATAACTTCGTAGGGTGACTCCGTAGGTTTGGTGAATAGAACTCCGGGTCCCGCGATGCGCTTGATGTCTGTGCCACCTTTGATGACGACAAGATTTTCCGGCTCAGTCATTAACCACCCAGGACCTACGCCGAAGAAGGGATTACCTTTGATGCGTGTCTTTACCTCACCATCTTCAATTATCCAACTCGGCTTGGGAAAGGTGGTGAAGAACCCGATGAAATGCTGCAATTTCTGGAACACCTGCCTGGGTTGGTCCAAGGCTGTGGGAATGAGACTGGGGGCGGCCCACATTGCCAAAATCACAGCCAGAACCGGAGGAATGGTCACAAATGCCAGGAAGACCATAAACTGCCAGAACGGGAATGCGTAGGGAACCAGGGCCAGGAAGAAGAGTAGTGTGATGAAGATAGAAGAAACAGCCGGTAGCCACGAGAAAAGTCTGTCAATGATCGACCCCGAAGAAGGTTCAAGCACACCGGCAACGGTGAAGAAGACCAAGAAGATATCGAGCGGTATGAAAATGCTTAACCCGACGATGATCAGGGCTGGGATGGGCATCGTTCCGATCCATATCAGACCGGGCAGAGGCCACAGCAGCAATCCCCACATCCGTACGAGAGCCTGCCCTAGCCGTTCGAATTCGTGGATATACTTGCCTTTGAAGTGTGGAGGGCGATCCCGTAAATACGTACGTAGCGCGACAAATGCCGCGACGTACACTGCCAGAACTATGAACCGTAGAAGCATGCGCAAACCTCCTTGCGTTATTGCCTAAGGAACGAGTACGAACTGAAGTGCCAATTTCTCCCTGTTTCTCCGGTTTTTGGAGCAGCTATTGAGTACTACTGACCTGAACATGAAAAACTAAAGCTATTCCGGTGCTTTATCGGTGTAGAAAGTTTAGCAAAATACGTTCGGGTCAGTAGTTCCTTAACCCACTTTAGCATGGAATAAGAAAAATGGAAATAGCCTTTCCAGTAGATAGTGGACAAATTACACTTGACATCCGCGCGAAAAATCCTTACAATGAGAGTGAATTGGTTCATAGGTGATTTACTGACCTGAACATGAGAAACTAAAGCTATGCTGTGCTTTATAGGCATGGAAAGTTTAGCAAAATACGTTCGAGTCAGTCACCACAAGTGAACTTTGGGACAGGGCACGGGCTTATGAGAAAATATAGAGTTAATGTCCCCAATAGAATAGCCTTAATTGCACTGCGGGTCATCTGAAAACGATGTTGCCCGCAGTGTGTTTATTGACAGGCCCCAATCTCTGAAATCCTTGCACAACAGGCAAGAACACGGACAATGAAAACCTATCTGATTCCGGTCTATACGGGATAGAAAACATATCTTATCACGAGGAGGTGATGTTCGCACAGGAAGTCCTCTTACGGTTATAGTGGCCCCTCGTCACCATAATATACCCATCCGTTTGGAGAAAGGAAAAGGCTATGTTTGATGAAAAATCGCTGAGAGAATTGGCTACTATCGAAGCAAGTGGTCCGATTTTGAGCCTCTACTTGAATGTTGACCCCACACAGCATGCTGCCGAAGAGTACCGCTTGGCGCTGCGCGAAATGCTGAAACAGGCTGAGGGCCAGGTCGATGACGAAGATATCAACGCCATTAAGCGGTATGTTGATCTGGAGTATGACTGGTCTGGGCGTGGTTTGGTCATGTTTTCGCGCCAGGCCGAGGGGATATGGTACGTTTTCCCGTTGGCGGTTCCGGTGCGCAATGGCATCACAGCGGCGCGTAAACTATACGTTTCCCCGTTGGTGGAACTGGATGGCTTCTACGGACGTTACGCCGTTGCTCTGGTGGACCGGCAAGGCGGACGTTTCTTTTTGTTCCAGATGGGCGAATTGATCGCGCAGGAGGGCGCGGTGGGCGAAGATGTTCGCAGTGTTCGCAGGGGACGTGGATCCTCGGTGGTGGGAATGCGTGGCGGCTCACAGGCTTCGGGTCGCAAGGAAGCCGAGTTGGTGCAGCGCAATCTGCGTGACACGGCAGCAGCACTGGCCGATTTCTGTCAAGCGCATCCCCCACGCCGCCTGCTACTGGCAGGTGCCGAATATACGGTTGCGCAATTTCGCGATCTTTTGCCCGTGAAGCTTCAGGAAATCGTCGTGGGGACGTTCAATGCCAATATGGAGGCCGGCGATATTGAGATTCGTGAGCACGCCTTTGCACTCCTCAAAGACTTGGAGGATGAACGACGGCGCGAGTTGGTGCAGGCTGTCGTCACGGCGGCTGCCAAGGGGATGAACGGCGTGATTGGGTTGGATCAAACGTTGAGTGTAACACACGAAGGGCGTACTCAGGTTCTCATCGCCGAACGCGATTTCCACGCACCGGGCTATCGCTGTACCGGCTGCGGGTATCTGACAACGCAGCCGCTGGAAAAATGTATCTTCTGCCAGGGGGATATCGTAGAAATCCCCGATGCTGCCGAGGCCGTCATCAGCCAGGCAGTCGAGAAGGGGGGCACTGTTGAAGTGGTCGATAACGGTTTGCTTAATAGTGCCCACATCGGTGCGTTGCTGCGCTATTAGCGGTGTGCCCCATTCGAAAAAACACCGGGATTCTGTGAAATCCCGGTGTTTTTTGAACTTCGGAGAAGTCTATGGCCAATAGACCAAACAAACCCACTGATATGCGTGCTTATCGCCGTCAGACCGAGCGCCGTCTGGTCATTGCTATCATCCTCGTGTTAGTGTTGCTCGGCAGTGTGGTGATCGGCCTAGTCTACGGATGGCCCGCTGTGTTTACTGGATTGTTATGTTTGCTACCCGGCGCAGGCGTTTTTCTGGTCTTGTGGATTGTGTTAAACGTCATTGAGCGTCTGAGTCAAGATTGAGCTGTTTCTGGATATTTTCTACAGGATTAACAGGATAGAGTGACTTGTCCATCTTGCCAATCTTGTCGAAAGAGAAATTACATCCATCCTCGTAATCGCATTGCTCGTTCGACACTGGCAATCGCTACCCAATAGGCTGCATCGCGCATATAGAGCTGCTTCTGCCGCGACATCTCCAGAACGGCCTTGAATGCTGAGGCCATTTTCTGATCCAGCTTTGCCAGTACTTCCTCCTCCGGCCAGTAGTAGTTCATGTCGTTCTGCACCTGTTCGAAATAGGAACATGTGACCCCACCGGCGTTGCACAGGAAGTCGGGGATGACAAAGACGCCGCGTTCCTTGAGCACCTCGTCGGCCTCCAGCATCGTCGGTCCGTTGGCACCCTCGGCGAGAATCTTGACTTGCGAGCTGATATTTTGCACATTGTCGCCGGTGATGACGCCCTCCACTGCCGCTGGGATGAGCACATCCACGTTTTTGGTCAGCCATGCGTCGCCGTCTTCTATGCTATAACCGGCAGCCTGGGCTTTCGCCTTGTCCACCGTGCCGTACTGATCGGTGATGCTTTGCAGGAAGTAGGGGTCAATGCCCTCGTCTTTGGTGAACGTATACGCGGTGCGGTCATCGCGGTCCCAACACGACACGCAGATCACCCGTCCGCCAAGCATTTCAATGAACGTCCTGGCTGCGTATTGTGCGACGTTGCCGAACCCCTGGATCGAGGCCGACCGTCCCGTTGATTTCATCCCCAGGTGTTTCATCGCCTCGCGGATGGTGACAACGACGCCGAACCCCGTTGCAGCGGTACGCCCCAGCGAACCTCCTCCACCCACAGGCTTTCCGGTGATCACACCCGGTACGTATTCGCCGCGTAGCTTGGAGTATTCATCCATCATCCAGCCCATCATCTGTGGCGTGGTGCCCACATCGGGCGCGGGGACGTCGTTGCGCGGGCCGAGGTTCTTCCAGATAGCGTCGATCCACTCGCGGCACAGGCGTTCCTTCTCGCCGGTCGAGAGATTGGATGGATCCACCACTACGCCTCCCTTGCCGCCTCCGAGTGGAATGTCGGCTACGGCACACTTCCACGTCATCCATGTGGCGAGCGCGCGCACCGTATCCAGCGTCTCGTTGGCGGCGAAGCGGATGCCACCTTTCGCTGGGCCACGCGCGTCGTTATGCTGTACGCGAAAACCGAAGAAGACTTTGATCGAGCCATCGTCCATCCGCACCGGTAGTTGAAAGCGGAACTCACGCAATGGCCAGCGTAGCATATCGCGCACCGATGATTCCAATCCCATCTGTTCGGCAACATGATCGAACTGCGCCTGTGCTAGTTTGAAAGGATTCATCTCTTCATGTTTAGCCATAACACTCTCCTTAATCTGATATGTGCTTCTATATGCTGACTGGAGGTCTGGCCTTTACGATGGATTGTCTTGCACCGGTCTGCCAGCGTCCAGTATGATTCAAATTGAACGTTTGCGCTTCAAAGCCTGCTGTAACAAATTACGCGTATCCTGCGGATTGGCTTTGCCTTTTGAGGCCCGCATCACCTGTCCCACCAACCACCCCAGGATATTTGTCTTACCATCGAGATATTGCTGTACTTGCAACGGATTCGCGTCCAAGGCGGCGTCAACGAGCGCTGCAAGCGCGTTGGCATCCGAAATTTGTGTTAATCCTAGGCGACGGATAACAGCGTCTGGCGTGTCACCCGTTTCGCACATTGCGTCGAGTGCAGTCTTTGCCGCTGTTACACTGACTGTCCCTTGCTGCACCAGCGCGAGCAGGCCCGCCAGGCGCTCCGGCGTCGTTTTGCAGGCATCGATTGGGGTGGCAGTCGCGTTCAGAATGCGGAACAGCTCTCCGCTTACCCAGTTGGCGACATCCTGCGGTTCGACATCTTGTGCGCGTGCAATCTTAGCGGTGGCTTCAAAATAATCGGCGACGCGGCGATCGCTCACCAGAAGCACTGCGTTGTAGGAGCGGATGCCGTACTCAGCTACCAGCCGGCGCTTTTTCGCCAGCGGAAGTTCGGGTACGTGTGCCCGCAGCACCTCGATCCACTCCGGCGCAATCTCCAGCGGCGGGATGTCCGGTTCGGGGAAGTAGCGATAATCGTGCGCCTCTTCTTTGCTACGTTGTGGATACGTCTGTCCGGCGGCTTCATCCCATCCCAATGTCTGCTGGACGATGGTACCGCCGTTCGCCAGCACTTCTTTCTGCCGTTCGATCTCGTAGGCAACACTGGATGCCAGTGCACGGAACGAGTTGAGATTCTTGATCTCGGTGCGCGTCCCCATTGTCGTAGACCCCACCGGCCGGATGCTGACGTTGGCCTCGAAGCGCATCTCACCTTTCTCCATATCACCCGCGTTCACACCGAGGTAGATCAATACGTCGCGCAACGTCGTCGCGTAGGCTTGCACCGCTTCGACCGTGCGCAGGTCGGGTTCGCTGACGATCTCGATCAATGGCACGCCTGCGCGATTGAAGTCCACCAGCGCTGATCCGTCGTCCTGGTGGTAGAGCTTGGCTGTGTCTTCTTCAAGATGGGCGCGCGTGATGCCGATGCGCTGCACCCCAGCTTCTGTCTCGATCTCCAACGCGCCATTGACGGCCAGCGGCAGCTCATATTGCGAGATTTGATACCCCTTCGGTAGATCGGGATAGAAATAGGATTTACGCGCGAAGACGTTGACCGGGTTGATCTTACAGTCCAGCGCCAGCCCCGTCATGATGCCAAATTCGACTGCGCGACGATTGACGACTGGCAGCGTTCCCGGTAGCGCTAGGCAAACCGGGCAGACCTGCGTGTTGGATGGCACATCTCCCGTATCTTCCACTACCGGGCAGGCGCAGTACATCTTCGAACGCGTGTGAATCTGCGCGTGGACTTCTAGGCCGATGACTGCTTCGTAGGCGGCTTCGTGTTCCATCATCCTCACTGATCTACCCTTAGGGTTTACGTTGCACAAATCGGGCCATACGCTCTAACGCCACCTCAATTTTATCGTAGGCCGTCGCATACGACATCCGCACGAAGCCCGTGCCGGAGGATCCGAAAGCGCGTCCGGGGACAACCGCGACGCGCTCCTCTTGCAACAACCGTTCGGCAAACACTTCATCGTCCATCCCGGTGCTCTCGACATTCGGGAAGGCGTAGAATGCACCGTGCGGCTCAATGCAGGATAGTCCTATTGAATTGAGGCCATTCACGATCAACTTGCGGCGACGTTCGTAGCGTGCGTGCATTTCCTGTACAAACGGCTCGCCCACTTCCAACGCTTTCAGCGCTGCCCACTGCGACACCGTCGGCGCGGACATGATCAGATATTGATGCAGCTTGCGCATTTCCGCGAGCAACATCTCGGGCCCTGTCATATAGCCCACGCGCCAGCCTGTCATTGCGTAGGCTTTGGAGAACCCTTGCAGCACGATCGTGCGTTCGCGCATTCCCGGCAGGCTGGCGAAGCACACGTGCTCCACGCCATAAACCAGCCGGTCGTAGATTTCGTCGGAGATGACCACCAGGTTGTGCTTCTCTACGAGGGCTGCGATGGCGGTAAGCCGCTCGTGGTTGATCACCGCTCCCGTCGGATTGTTAGGTGAGGCGAGAAACAGCACCTTCGTCTTAGGTGTAATCGCAGCCTCAATCATCTCCGCGGTGAGTTGGAATCCCGTCTCCGGGGTGGTGGGAATAGCGACCGGTACCGCACCGACCATCACCGCCGTTGGTTCGTAGGCGACGAAGCACGGATCGGCGAAGATGATCTCATCGCCGGGATCCAACAGGGCCGCCATCGCGACGTAAAACGCCTCAGAAACCCCCACTGTGACCAGGATCTCCTGGACGGGATCGTAGGTCAGTCCGTAAAGCCTGTGTATATGTGCAGCGATGGCCTGCCGTAGCTCAATCACGCCGGCGTTGGACGTGTAATGCGTCGCCCCACGTCGCAGTGCTGCGATCCCAGCTTCCACAATGGGCGCAGGTGTGTCGAAATCCGGCTCTCCAATACCCAGACTGATGACATCCTCCATCGTCGCCGCAATGTCAAAGAAGCGACGGATGCCAGAAGGCGGAATGCTCCTGGCTAAATTGGAAACAACAACATCCGAATTCATCAACTCCCCCCTCAGGAATCAAGAATCAGCGAAACGGCGAATGGCCTCTGACTGATCGCTGATAGCTGACAGCTCATAGCTCCACGGACGAATCGCCGATGTTCAACTTGCGGAAGCGTCCCGCGAGGTGCACCCAGCGGCCCACAATTGAATTCTCCAACATCACCACATCGATCTCCACACCTTCATCCACGATGGTATCGCGCAGAATACTGTCGCGCACTTGCACGTTTTGCCCGATGGAGACATACGGGCCGATCACCGAGCGTTCGATGACGGCATGTGGGTGAATGTATACCGGCGGGATGATCGCGACACCAGGCCGTGGCGACTCGAAGCTGTTCTCGCAGCCGTTTTCCAGCAGATAGCGGTGCGTGATGAAGGTCGTCTCCGGTTTGCCGGTATCCTGCCACACACCGGCAGGTCGCACCTGGATGCGTGCGCCCTGTTCGAGCATCAAATTGATCGCGTCTGCTAGATAATATTCGCCCTTCGTCTGGATGTCCCGCTCCATCAATTCCTCACAGGCGCGCGCGAGCCATGCCCCTTCCTTGAAATAGTAGAGGCCAATGAGCACGTTTTTGTTGTCCATCGATTCGGGCTTCTCGATTAGCCGCGTCGCAAAGCCGTCTGGACCGGTCTCGACAACGCCAAACCGGCGTGGATCCTCTACCTCGTAGGTAAAGATGGCGCCGTCCGGCCCGTCGGCGTCCAGCCCGGAGAAATCGACGTCATCGAAGAGCGTGTCCACCCACATCGTGAAGATCGGGCCGTCCATGTGCTCGCGCGCCAGCCAGAAAGCGTGCGCTTGTCCCAATTGCTCTTCTTGCTCGACGAAGTGCGCTGGAATTGCGTAGTTCCCGCGGATGTAATCCTCTACCTGCTCACCGAGCCAGCCTACGATGAAGACATACTCCGTGATCGGCAGATCGCGGAAGCGCTCCAGGATGTGTCCTAACATCGGTTTGCCGGCCACCGGCAGCAATGGCTTGGGTCGCGTCCACGTGTGTGGGCGCATCCGTGTACCCAGACCGGCCATAGGAATAACGAGTTTCATAGTTTGTGTCCCCCTTGGAAATAGTCGAACATCTCAGGCAAAAAGTCACAAATCCGTAACAGCCCTCTACAAAAATGCAAGACGAGGCTGATAAGGGTTATCCAGTTCGGGCGGGATGATATGGTATTCTCCCTGTAACACGCGGCGTACCAGCCATTCACACCAGGGTTCAAATGGTTCATTCAAAGCATCCATCTGTTCCAGAGAAAGATAGGCCGCTTGGTCTGTCTCAATACCACCATCTGAGGTAGGGATGCCGCTGACGTGCCGACACAGGAATACGATGCCAATCCAACCTGGCCGGCGCAGGTTCTGAATACCGAGCAATCCTGTAACCTCAGCGACAATACCGCTCTCCTCACGAGTCTCGCGCAAAGCAGCGACCTCTGGCGACTCCTCCGGGTCTATGATGCCCCAGGGAATACTCCATTGTCCTTCAAGTGATTGTCCCTTTGCTTGACGTATGAACAAAGCTTGTTTCCCCTGAAGGACTACAGCACCCACGCACGCCACAATCCTCGGTGGCCAATCTGATAAGTTCTGAGAGCGCTCTGACAAATTATACCACCTGAGGTCTTCGTTTATACCACGCGGTTGCCTGCTCGTAGGCAAACGCGGCGTGGAGCATACGTGCTTCCTGCAACGCGGGCGCGGCCAGTTGCAAGCCGATCGGCAGGCCGTTCGCATCGAAACCACATGGCAGACTGATCGCGGGAATACCCGCCAGCGCCTGTGACAGCGTGAAGATGTCCGCCAGATACATCTGCAGTGGATCGGCGGTGCGCTCACCGAGGCGAAAGGCTGTGACCGGCGAGGTCGGCCCGGCGATGAGATCGACGCCGCAGGATGCGGCGTCTGTAAAAGCTGTGTCGAAATCGCTCTTGATGAGCGTGCGCACTTTCTGCGCCTTGAGGTAGTAAGCGTCGTAGTAGCCCGCGCTGAGCGCGTACGTGCCGAGCATAATGCGTCGCTGCACTTCCGGCCCGAAGCCCTCACCGCGCGTCTGCGCGTACAAATCACCGATGGTCTCGAAGTTTCCCTCTGCCCAGTAGCCATAGCGGACGCCGTCGAAGCGTGCCAGGTTCGCGCTGGCTTCGGCCGGAGCAACGAGATAGTACGTCGAGAGGGCATAGTCGGTGTGCGGCAAGTGAACGTCCACCAGTTCCGCACCCAACTCGACGAACGTCTGTAGAGCGTCGCAGACGGCGCGTTCGACGTCGGGCTGCAAGCCTTCGGCGAAGTACTCGCGCGGGACGCCGATGCGCAAGCCCTTTACGTCCCGCAACAGTGCCGTGCCGTAATCGGGCACCGGATCGGGCCACGTCGTGCTGTCCAGCGGATCGTGCCCTGCCATAATCTGAAGCATCAGCGCCGCGTCGGTCACATCGCGGGTCAACGGTCCTGGTTGATCCAGCGACGAGGCGAAGGCCACCAGCCCGTACCGCGAGCAGCGTCCGTAGGTGGGCCGGACGCCGACCACACCGCACAATGACGCTGGCTGCCGCACCGATCCACCGGTATCCGTTCCCACTGCTGCGAGGGCTTCGCCCGCCGCGACCGCTGCCGCGCTACCGCCGCTGGAACCGCCGGGCACGCGTGTCACGTCCCACGGGTTGCGTGTGGGGAAGAAGGCGGAGTTCTCTGTGCTCGACCCCATCGCAAATTCGTCCAGGTTTGTCTTGCCGAGAATGATTGCCCCGGCGGCTTTAAGCTTGCGGACAATTGTGGCGTCGAAAGGCGGAACGTAGCTTTCTAGGATTTTGGAACCGGCAGTGGTCTCGATCCCCTGCGTGGAGATGTTATCCTTGAGCGCGATGGGGATACCGAGTAGCGGTGCATCGTGATCTCCCGCACGCGCGGCGTCGGCGGCTGCGGCTTGTTCCAACGCCGCTTCGGGCGTCAACGTCAGATAGGCTTGGAGGGTGTTGTCGACAGCGAGGATGCGATCCAGCAGCGCCCGCGTCAGGGCGACCGACGTCATATCGCCGTGTCGCAATGCATCCAAAGCCTCGTGGATGGTTAGATCGTAGAGATCACTCACGCTCATTCCCTTAGCGCACCGGTGGGACGACAAAGCAATTGTCCCGCACGGCGGGGTTGTCCCGCGCAGCCGGGGCGTTTGCCAGTGCATCTTCCACGGGCAGCGTAGCTTTTGGTTCATCTTCGCGCAGGACGGTGCGCAGTGGCAGTACACTCGCCGTCGGTGGAATAGCGTCCGTATCCAGTTCTTGCAGTTGTGCAGCATGGTCCAAAATCGCCGAGAGTTGTTCCTGGTACAGTGCCAGCTCTGCTTCATCCAAGGCGATGTGGGCCAGGGCAGCGATATGTTCTACGTCTTCGCGGGTCAACGATATGGTTTTAGTCATCATCCCTTTTTTACTCAACGAGTTTCATGGTTCAACAGAACCACATTCCCGTGATTATAACATCCTTTTTCACCTAGCGACAAGCAAAAATGCGGAAGAACGTAAGTTCTTCCGTTGAAGTCCACTCTCTTTGCTCTGGAAGCCAATACGCGTTTTCTGAGCTAAACTTCATATTCTCTCCTACTATGCTATAATCGTTCCTTGATTGGGCAAGTGAAGGCTCTCTATCTTTAGCATGACAAAAAGACTTTCACTTGGATCCTTGCGAAGATGTGCGAATTTTTAGTCCGCCTGAATCTTCACGAGGACGAGAAAGCCGAAGTGTAGAGGAAGATAGACGATATTATGGTGACGTGGGTGCGGGTACGGTATCGAGTCGTGCAGTTCTTCACAACTTTCTGGACCTCCTTCCGCCCGGTCGACGTCGCTTACGCAGCGCGCCATCTCGATCCGGCCCTACTGTGCCTCTTCCGGCGTATGTCCCGTGCCGAACAGCATCACGGCATTGCCATTTGCCGGGCCTTGCAGGCACAGGGGTATACCGATGCAGAGTTGCTTATTGCCGCGCTGCTCCATGACGTCGGCAAAATTCAAGCACCGCCGCGCCTATGGGATCGCGTCATTGCCGTTCTAGGAGAATATTTCGCACCGCAGCGGGCCGCCCGCTGGAGCGTTGGTGAACCGCGCGGTCTGAAGCGCGGTTTCGTCGTTCGCCGGATGCATGCCGAATGGGGCGCGGCGTTGGCAGCGCAAGCCGGTGCCTCTCCACGCTCGGTGGACTTGATTCATCATCACCACGATCTGACGGAGAATGATGCCGAATTGGCGGCATTGCAAGCAACGGATAGCTACTGATCATGTCATCACAATCGCGTCGTGTCTTGATGATTGCCCCTACGTCTTTCTTCCTTGACTACGGTTGCCATATCCGCATCCTGGAAGAAGCGCGCGCATTGCAGGCACAGGGGATGCAAGTGCGCATCGTCACCTACTATCTGGGCCGCGACTTGCCTGGCCTGGACATCGTGCGTTCAGCCCCCACGCCCTGGCATTCTAACTACGAGGTCGGTTCGTCACGGCACAAGATCGTCTTCGATGTGCTGCTCTCGTGGAAGGCGTTGTGGACGGCGCTGCGCTGGCGACCGGATATCATCCACGGGCATCTGCACGAAGGCGCGTTGATCGGCTCCGTGCTCGCCAAACTTCTGCGCGTCCCGCTGGTGTTCGACTTCCAGGGCAGTTTGACGGGCGAGATGCTTGATCACAACTTTCTGAAAAAGAACAGCATTGTCTATTACTGGTGGCGGCGGCTGGAAGAACGCATTGTCGAAATGCCGGATGCCATCATCACCAGCACCGTTCACAGTGCGCAACTGCTTGCCGATGTCTTCAAGCGTACTGAGAACGTTCACCCTTTGCCCGACAGCGTTAACCTGGATTTTCTCTTCCCCGCGTGTATCACGCCGGAAGAGCGCCAGCGGCGGCGTGCCAGGTTGGGGATTCCGTCGGATCGCCAGGTCGTTGTTTACCTTGGGCTGCTGGCCGATTATCAGGGCGTTCCGCAAATGCTGGAAGCTGCCGCGTTTTTGCGGGCGCAGGGTGAGGCCGTCACCTTTTTGGTGATGGGCTTTCCACGGGTCGAACACTACCGGCACTGTGCGTACAACCTGGGTCTCACGGAGCGGGACGTGATTTTCACCGGCAAGATGCCCTATGAGCAAATTCCCGCTCACCTGGCACTTGGCAACGTGGCTGTTGCGCCTAAAATCTCAGCGACCGAGGGCAGCGGGAAAATTCTTAACTACATGGCGATGGCACTGCCGGTGGTCGTCTACGACACGCCCGTGAGCCGTGAGTATCTGAACAACCTGGGCCTCTACGCCACGCCTGTTGGTGACGCGGAGGCATTGGCGCACGCATTGCGCGCGATCCTGCACGATCCCGCAGGTGCGGCAGCACTTGGCGTGCAGCTGCGGGAGCACGCTGGCAAACATTTCTCGTGGAGTCGAACTGGACGCCAACTCTTGCGCGTCTATGAAAAACTATGGCAGAGATAAAGACTTCTTCCCAACGCAGCCCGTACTGGCGTGCCTCGATTTTCTACTTCAGCTTGTGGGGCATCATGGGCGCGCAAATGCCGTTCTTCAACGTCTACTTTGCCCGGCTGGGCCTCAGCAGCCTGGAGATCGGCATCCTTGCCACCGCATTCCCGCTGATGACGTTGTTCTTCGGCCCGGCGCTTTCGTTGCTGGCCGACCGGCGGCGCTGGCAGAAGCGCATGTTGCTCATCTCCATTGGGGGAACGGGGGCGCTGCTCATCCTCTTCCCCTTTGCGCGCTTTTTCGTACCCTTGTTAATCCTGGTTTTGATACGCGCGGCGCTGTTCAGCCCGATGATGTCCATCGGCGATGGCATGGTCGCGCGC
The DNA here is from genome assembly GCA_016934645.1 of Anaerolineae bacterium. The sequence continues at coordinate 1,507 of JAFGSL010000673.1, read as the reverse complement.
ATGGCCACCCGTCATCGCATCGACTTCGGCAAATTGCGCCTGTGGGGATCGCTGAGTTTTGCCGTCGCCGCCCTGATCTGCGGCGCGCTGTGGGAACGCTGGGGCTTTCCGGCGATGTTCATTGTGACGAGCGTGCTGACCTTGCCGGTTCTGTGGGCCGCGACAGGATTGGAAGAGAGCGCCCCCGCAGCGCCAATCGCCGGCGCGCAAATTACCAAATCCGCTGTATCGCCCACCTTGCGCGATGTGCGCCGGGACCGGGGCCTGGTCGCGCTCCTGGTGGCGGTCTCGTTGGTCGGCATCGCCGAAGGGATGTACGGGACGTTTTCCGGCGTCTATATGGATCACCTTGGCGGCGGACAATTTCTGGTCGGCGCGCTTTTTGGCCTTTCGGCGCTCGCCGAACTGCCGGTGATGCACTACAGCGGCGCTATCTTCCGCAAATTCGGCAAGCCGATTGCCGTGTCGCTGGCCTATGGTCTTGTCGGAATCGCTTTCCTGGGCTACGCGATGGCGCGCCAACCCTGGCTGTTGCTGGTGTTCGCCATGGTCAAGGGGGTGGGCTTTGCGCTCTATTTCGTGGGGAACGTCAGCCTGATCGACGAACGCGCGCCCGAAGCGTGGACCTCTACACTGCAATCGATGATGAACGCTGCTACGCGCGGCCTTGCGCCGCTCATCACCAACCCCCTCGGTGGCTGGCTCGCCGACAGCCTGGGCCTGCCTGTCATCTTCCTCGGCTCGGGGCTCGCTGCCCTGCTGGCGACCGGCGTGCTGCTCGTCGCCGTCCTCGACAAGCGGTTTGAGGCAAGACCTTTGCTTGAAGAGGGTATCACGAAGGCGTAAGGCTTTACATCCGCGTCACTTCGTGTTACCATTTTGTGTAGTGGTAGTAGATCGAAGACTACAAAAGCCTCAGACTAAGCCTGCTAGCGCAAGTCTCGTGTCCGGCGCAGATTTGGCTAAATCAGGCAGCACGTGAGACTTTTGTAGTCTGGTGTCGGCTCAAATCGTCGCGACACTTACGGTGATCTTATGAACGGCGAAACAAAACATTATCTATTCACTTTACCGTTGAAAACCGCTATGCGCGTGCTGGCGGTGCTCCTCGTCGTAATGCTCGTCGTCTTTGCGGCGACGGCGTGGTTGACGCTGCGCCATCCCGCGGACACGATCTTGCCCGGCGTGCGCGTGCAAACCGTGGATGTGCGTGGCCTGACGGTGGATGAGGCCGTCGCGGCGCTTGTGCGCGGATTGCCCGCGCCGGAGATGCTGGGCGTCGATGTGCAGGTCGCGGGGCAAGTGTGGCGTATCACCTGGGCCGAGGTGGGCCAGCAGTACGACGCCCTCGCGACGGCGCGGGCTGCATACGCCGTGGGGCGTGATCCCGACGGAGAACTCTCGCTGCTGGCAGGCCTGCGCGAGCAGAACGTGGTCGTCGCGCCAGTCATTGTGCCCGCAGATCTGACACGGGTGCAAGGCGCTGTGGCGCGGATTGCGACGGGGG
>JAFGSL010000099.1 GCA_016934645.1 Anaerolineae bacterium | reverse complement strand
TACATCTTGATCGTCTCCAGCATCGGCGTGGGATCATCCATCGGCAGCAGCTTGGCGAAGTCCAGATCGTAGATGATGTGGCCGTAGATGTGCAGGTGGGTTTGGAGGCGTTCGAAAAAATCGGGGAGTAGGGAGTAGGAAGTAAGGAGTAAGGAGTCGTCAGTGGATAGATGAGTGGTAAGGTCGGCTGAAGGCGTGTTGAGGATGTATTCAGCCAGGTCGGGATGCGAGCGCACCCACTCGGCCAGGTCGTAGAGCGATTTTTCGGCCTGGATGGGGGTGCTGTCATAACCCATCAGAAACACAGTCGCGGCTGGGTCGCCATCGCGCCGGATCAGTTTGTTATAGACGTTGGTGAACAACATCTCCGCACCCGCTGATGCGCCTGTCGTCGCCACCAGCAGCGACGAGAAGTGCAGCATCGCCGCGGCGTTGAGTTCCTGGATACCGGCCCACAGTTCATCGAGGGACAGCCCTTCCAGCGCCCGATCCTGCCAGCGGTCAACTGCCGCCACATACTGCGGACGGATTTTATCACGCCAGAGTGGGATCGCCTCACGGAGCATGCGCGGCATGGCAAGCATCATCCGGGTGATAATCCACCACCACTCCCGGAGCGTGTATGCGCCGCCATTGATGTAAGCATAGCTATTGATGGTCAGGATATAGTCCGGCAAAATTGGTTCAGAGCGGGTCAAAGGCCGTAACACTTCCCTAACGCCCTCGCGGGCAATTGCTGGGATGGCCAGGGTCTCGAACAGCGGGCTGACCGGATTCGGCATCAAGTCGGCGATGCTGGCATGCATATACTGACCCTTGGGATTAGGCAGTTCCCACTCGATGGTGGGCGGCCCCTGCGGGGCTTCAGATTTGTGCAGCACGACCTCGCCAGTGCTGCCGTCAACGGTAATCGTCTGCCCGCTTTGGATGCGTTGCGTCGCCACGCCTGTCCCCATCACCGCCGGGATGCCGTACTCGCGAGCAACGATGCTGCCGTGGCTCAACTGCCCGCCGATGTCGGTGACGATGGCGGCGGCGCGGGCGAACAGCGGCGTCCATGCCGGTGTGGTGAACTTGGCGACCAGGATATCACCCGGCTGCATCTGATCAAAGTCTTCCGGGCCGTGCAACACACGTGCGACGCCGGTAACACGGCCGGGACTCGTTCCGGCTCCCCGGATGGTGTCGCCAGTCTGCTCGGCATCTTCGGCAGCCACAAACATGCCCAGGTCCAATCCCATCCACTTTGACTTTGGTGGAAGCACCGGCGGCGGCGTGGCGCGCTTCTCAGTGCGCCAGACTTCCTTACGATGCTCAACCGGCGCAGCAAAGGAGGGGATCGTTTTGCCCTTGTCGAGCACTTCAGCGGCTTGATCGGCTTCGTCTTCGATCAGCCAGAAGACGTCGTCCACCTGGGAGAGTGCGCCGGATTCAACCAACCGGCGTCCCAGTTCGCGCAGCATGCAGCGCAATTGCGGGTAGCCCAACCCCAGGTCAGCCAGTCCTTCCTCGCGCAGCGGGACACTGTCCTGTGCCCAGTGGACCAGCTTGCGGAAGAGCCACCGGCGCAGTCCCTTCAGCCGCCCAAGCATGGCCTGTGTCGCCTGCTCGCGCCGCTCGGCGGCGGTCTGTTGGCGCTCGTAGGGATTAGGAAGTTGGCCACCGATGAACATCTTGCACGTATCCAGCAGTGGCGCAGGATCATCAACCGGCAGCGGCTTGGCAAAGTCGAGATCGTAAATGATGTGGCCGAACTGCTGGAGATGCGTTTCCCAACGGTGCTGCCACGCTTGCCAGTCCTCGGCTTCCACACCAGACGGAGCCCCAGATAAAGCCCAATCTGGGGTTGGACCTTCCAAGTGCACTGCGAGTTGCGCCGCCAGCGTCTCTGTGACGTAGGCAGCCAGCGCCGGGCGTGTGCGGCCCCATTCGGCAATGTCGTAGATGGATTCTTCGGCCAGGATAGGGGTGCTCTCGAAGCCTAACAGATAAGTCAGTACCTCGGGGTCATCCTCACGCTCGATCAGCTTGTCATACACGCGGGTAAACAACATTTCGCTCATGTTGGCCCTGGCGAAAAGCGCCGATTGGTACGTGGCATAGACATCGAACGACGCAGCGGCAAGCTCGCGCACGCCAACCAGGATGTCCGTTGCGGGCAATTCCTCCAGGGGTCTGGCCTGCCAGCGTTCGATGGTTTCGACGTAACGGACGTGAACCACCTCGCGCCAGTACGTCTCTGCGTCCCGGATCATCCGCGGCATGGTAAAAGGCGCGTGGGTCAACAGCATGAATAGTTGTTTTGGTGTAAAGGCTGTGGTGTAGTAGGCATAATCGTTGATGGTGACCACCATCTCTTCCATCCCCACCGCCTTCATCTTGCCAAGTCTGGCCATCAGCTTCTGAGTGCCGGCGTTGATGGCTGCCCGGCCTAGCGTGCCAAACAAGGGGGTCAGCGGTTCAGGCATCAGTTCGGCGATGCTGGCGCGCACGTACTGCCCTTTCGGCTTGGGCATCGGCCACTCGGTCGGTGACTCAACCTCGGCCTCGGATACAAGCGCTTCCGGCGGGAGCGCCGTGATCGGCCGCGCCTGCACGATGAAAAACTCTCCATCCGCCAGACACCACTCGATGTCCATCGGCATCCCATACAGTGTTTCGATGTCCGTGCCAAGGCGCGCCAGCTCGACGACCTGCGCGTCCCCCAACGAAGGTGCACGTCGCAGCGCAGTCGGGACCGGTTGCTCGTGCGTCCCACCGTCGACGCGCACCGTCATCAACTCTTTGTCGGCGATCTCGCGAGCAGCCACGGAATAATCCGTCTTCTGCACCGTAAAAGTGTCCGGCGTCACCAGGCCCCCGACGACGGCCTCACCCAGGCCCCACGCCGCGTTCACAACGGCCTGATCGCGCCGCCCGTTAAGCGGGTTGACCGTGAACATAATGCCCGCCATCTCCGCCGGGACGAGCGCCTGCACCACCACCGCCAGGCTGACGATGTCCTGGTCAATGGCGTGCTGCACCCGGTACCCGATGGCGCGCGCCGTCCACAGGCTGGCCCAGCAACGTTTGACAGCATCCAGCACCGCATCGACGCCACAGATGTTGAGAAAGGTTTCCTGTTGTCCGGCGAAAGAGAGATCGGGCAGATCCTCGGCGGTCGCCGAGGAGCGCACGGCAACGTAGGGTGTCGTACCTGACATCTCTGCGTAAGCCTGCGCAATCGCGCCGGCAATCTCCGACGGCATCTGCCCTTCGAGGAATGCCGCGTGGATGGCTTGGGACGCCGTCTCCAGTGTCGTAGGCTGTGCCACGTCCACAGGTTCGAGTGCCGCCATGATACGCGATTGCAGGTCGTTTTCGGCCACGAACTGTTTATAGGCCTCGGTTGTCACGTGGAAACCACCCGGCACGGGCAGTCCGGCGTTCACCAAGCGCGCCAGCGACGACCCCTTGCCGCCGACTACATCCAAAGTAGCTTGTGAATCGTTCAAAGGTAATACATACAGGTTCATTTCACACCTCCTGTCTTGATAACTGCCCTAAGTATACTCACTTTCTGGGTGAGTTGTCATCCCCAAAACGGGTGAGTGAATGAGTGAATTCTCCTATAACGCACCTCCCCCACCATTCTGGTGGGGGAGGGAAAAATCTCTAGGCAAAGACACGTAGAAGTCTTTACACCGTAGTACACAAGAACCGCGGATCTGGCGATCCGCTCCAAGCACAGCTAAATCACATTATCCACTGACAGAACCTCGCGCATCGCCGTGAAAGTTGTGTCAGCATACTCCATAAAGTCGAAGCCTTCCACAGCCTGAATTGCGCCCGCGCGCAGCATCCCATCCTGCACCAGCCCCCACATCGCACTGAAGAACATCAGCATAAACAACATTCCCCGGAAACGCCGCCAGTGATGCGACGTTACGTCCCCAAAATAGCACGCCAGCACATACTCCTGTAGCTCAGGTGACAGCGTGTCCGGCGAGTCGAACGCATACGCCAGTGTCGCCAGATCGAAGTACAGATCGCCCATACCGGCGAATTCCCAATCCAGGAAACGCACGCGCCCGTCATCGATGACGTTGACGCAGAACAGGTCGTTGTGGCAGAAGCGCAGCCAGGGATAGGGATCGGCCTGCTGATCCTGTTGGATTTTCCGCATAGCCTGGAGAAAGCGGTCGAAGTCGGCGGGGAAAGGGGTAAGCAGCGCGCGTGCTCTTTCAATGGACGTCTCTACACGCTGGAACGGCGAGAAGGCCGCGCTGACCGGCGGGAGGCTGTGAAGGTGCTTCACTTTTTCCACCAGACGATGCAAGTATGCACGGTCGCGCCACTCCGCCAACGACCAGTGATGGCCTTCGATGTAACGCGTCACCAGGTGGCCTTCCGGCAGAACAACGTGTACGACCTCGGGAGCGATGCCGGCTTCTGAGGCTGCCATCAGCGCCTCCCATTCGAGTTCACGGTTGATGCCGAGGGCAGCGGCGTTCTCCCGGCTGAGGCGCACCACCAGGCGCTCGCCGTTCAGCGTGACGGCGTAGTTCTGGTTGGTCAGTCCTTCCAACCGCTCGATCTGCGTCACCTCGGCAGTTAGTCGGTTGGGGATCTGACGGATGACTGCCTCAAGTTCTGGGGGCAGCGTCCTCATCATCCTTCTTTCAACCACGGCTCAACCAGGTCGTAGTCCGTAAATCCAACTGAGGCATAGAGGGCGTGGGCAGGCGGTTCATACGAGTGGACGTACGCCATGACCGCACCCAGGTGCTTGAGGCGGCGGAACGCCTCACACAAGACAGCCTTGCCCAGTCCACGCCGCTGGTGCGCGGGGACGGTTCCCACCGGCTCAAAGACAGCAGTGCGCGTCACGTCGTCGAACCAGGCCGTACAGAAGGAAGCCACCGCGCCGTCAGGTGCTATAGCGACGATGTCGAGGTCGCGGCGGTAAAGGGGCGCGCGCTGGATGTTGCGGTACCAACTCACATCGTCTCGGTTTTCGATGGCGATGGCCGGTTCGTCGGGGTGAAAGGCGAGACCGGAGGCATAGCAGCGTTCGAGCAATTCCAGGCCATCGCCCAACGCGCGCACGGTGTAGCCCGAAGGTGGTGGAGATGCCGGGATCGGCACTTCTAGCGAGCGATGGCGCCAACAGGCTTGATGCTCAGGTGCGGAGATGCGCTTGAAGCCATTCCGCGGCAGGGCAGCGTGGCGCATTTCGTCCTGAGCACTGACCGATACCCATAGCCTCCGGTGGTTGTCTTCGCCCGTTACGGACAAATGTTCTTCGGCAACAGCCAGCATCTCGTCCTCAAGGTCGTGTGTGCGGAAGTCGGGATGGACGTGCAAGATTGCTTCACCCCTCATGATGGGGTTCAACACCGCCGCCAGCTGCCCGTCTGCCGTTTCCCACAGAAAAACCGCAGTGGCGAGATCCCACCCGCCGAGATTGGCGACCAGATGCCAGCGCCAGTAGTCGAACTCGGCGACGTGCCAGCTCAACTCGCGCAGGTTGTTGCGCAAGAGAACTTCACGCAGAAAGGCGCGAATCCGCCAGTAGTCGTCTTCGCCGTGATACAAACGTCGCGTCAGTGTCATTGTTGTGCGTCCTCCAGGACTTTCTTCATGGGTTGATAGGGAAAACGCGTGCCTTCAAAGATCCGGCAAGCTCGCACGCCTGTTGTCTTCTTGTACCCCACACTCTGGTAAAAGGGAACCGCGAACAGCGTGGCTTGGACCTTGATGGTGGCAGCTTCCCGGCGTCGACACTCGCGTTCGAAATGCGCCACCAACGCACGCCCAATCCCCTGCCGGTGATAATCCTTCCCGACAAACAGGCTTTGTAGTTTATCCGGCCGGCCCCGCAGCACGCCTACGATTTCACCGGCGTCTTCAGCAACAAAGACCATATCGGCCTCAATCGCTTCGGCAATAGCCGCCTGATGAGCAGGCTCTTGAGACGCAGCATGCTGGAAAGGGCCTAATAACAGCGCCCGTTCCTGCGGGGATGCGTAGTCAAGGTTGAATTCGCCAAAGGTGGCAGCAATTAGTTGCCCCACGCTTGGGGCATCATCCTCACGATAATCACGGATTGTTATCATCTGACTCCCATTCCCTTCTCAACAGCGAAAAAAGAATCTGATCATTGTACGCGCCGTCACGGTAGTAGTATTCGCGCAGCAATCCTTCCCGTTGAAAACCGAGTTTCGCCAACACACGCTGCGAACGCCGGTTCTCCGTATGGGTCGTGGCCTCAATCCGGTTGAGTACCATCGTCTCAAAGCCATAGCGGATTAAAGCGCGCAAGGCTTCGGGCATCAAGCCTTGCCCCCAATAATCCGGCCACAGATCGTAGCCGATTTCCGCGTGATGATGTTGTCTATCCCAGCGACAGTACCCGCATGTGCCGATAAGACAACCCTCAGATTTGAATTCGATGCCCCACCATTTGAAATTGGGCATTTCTGCCGGATTCTGGAGCGGGCGCAACATCGCCTCAGCTTCTGCGAGGGTCTTCAACGGCTTTTCGTCCCGCATATAGTACGTGACGACCGGATCGCCCCATTCCTTGAAGGCAAAGTCAGCATCTTCCATGCGCAGCGCACGCAAAATGAGGCGCTCGGTTTCCATCCGGGGATAGGCTTTGTCGATATCCGCAACTGTCATTAACCAATTCCCTCGTTCAAAGATTCGAAAATATGCCAACTGCAATGGGAATATCCATCGCGGCGTGAAACAAGATCGAACCCCACAGGCTATCCGTTTTTTGGAGCGTCCATCCCCAGGCCAGGGACAACGGAAACAACATCCCAATGAAGATCAAGATGTCCGCCGTATACCCGACACCTGAGTGCATCAGCGTGAAAGGGACAGCCATCAGCATGTTGACTGCAAATCTACCCAGGAACGGCTGCAACCGGCCAAAGAACAGCCCCCGGAACAGCAGTTCTTCATTGAAAGCGTTCGCCAGGACAAAAATAAGGACCCACGGCATCCAGGGCAGCATGCGCCCCCAACTGAGGTCTCTGCCGTTGAAGAAAAGCGTCGCCACCGGGATGGCGCTGGCCATCATCACCACGAAAGCGACCAACCCTATTGTCAGTCCCAGACGCAAGTTCCCTCGCCGGAGATAGAGTGACGCCAGGTCGTCACCGGAGACGAGCGTCAGCAGCAAAACGACGAGGATGCTCAACGCCGAACTCTCCAGTTTATCAATGGCCCATCCCGCAGGTGTCTCCAGTGGGATACGCAACGCGGGCAGGAGCCATTTCGAGAAACCGAGTTTGTAATCCAGGCTGATGGCGGCTAACGCTGTGAAAAACGCAAAGCAAATACGCCAATACTTGTGATAGCGCTCACTGCGCCTGAAAAGCAGCGCCGCCACCAGAAATGCCAGCGCCACAACAATCCTGCCGATGAAGTCTGTTGGCCCAGAAAAAACGGGGAAGTAATGGCTGAAGAGGACGAAGACCAACATGCCACAAGCCAGGAACAACCCCAACCGGGCAATCTGTTGCCGACGCTGCATAAACACAGATCTTTCTGTCATTCTATGTACCTCCAGACCTGACAGGTCTCACTCCAGTCGTTTATTGAAAAATGTACTGCGCTTTCCTTCTTGATAGCCCACGCTCTCATACAACCTGAGCGCGCCGCTTGGATTTTGAGTATCCACACCTAAGGCCGTCTCTTCCATGCCCATCTCCTTGAACATCTCGATGCTCTGCACGAGCAGTGAACGCGCCAGCCCACGCCGCCGCCAGGGACGTCGCACAAAAACATACTCGTTATAGCCGCGTTGGTGGTGATAGCGCGCGTTCTTTTCTGCATCCAGGCGATTCAGCACCATCCCAGCGACTTGATCGCCGTCCCATGCCACCTTCCACAGATGCGGCGCGAACGTGCGCATCTCCATCCAGCGCTCGAAGTCCGAGTCGGTCGTTGGACCGTAACCCCAATGATCCTGACGCGCCTCTTCTTTCGCGTCCCACACAGCGCGATAGTGCTCCGGCGCGACCGGACGCACGTTCAACCCGGCGGGCATCGGCGCGTTGGGCAACGGAAGGTCAATGGGACGGGTCATCTGGATATAATAGCGCACCGGTTCGTAGCCGAACTTTGTAAACAGTGCCCAAGCGCCGTATTCCTTATCGGTCGTCCAGACGCGGAAGAATTTCTCCCCTGCCGGGTGCTCGCGGGCGAATTCTCGCAAGCGCGCCTCACCGTAATTCAACATCGCCATTCCAAGGCCCTTACGCCGCCAAACGGGATGCACAAATCCAAGTGGGAAGTAGAGCCGTGCGTCACCTTCCTCTCCCCACCACACCCGGCTGAAGGCGACCGTCTCGCCGTCCACCTCGGCAAACAGCATATCCCGGTACGGGTCGCAGTTCTTCAAATGCGCAAAGACGGACGCCACGTCCTCCACGGTGTTGATGTACTCATAGTCATCCGCGACGGTGCAGGCGTCGAGGATAGATACCATCACCGGATAGTCGGCCTCTCCGCGGAAACGGCGGAAGGTCAGGCCGGGGATAGGTGGTGCGCCAGGAACATCAATGGCAGTGTTATGCATCGTACCTTCTATTTCGTTAGCTTGTCGCTTCATCCGATGGTGCCAACGTATATAACTCAATCGCGGCGCGCACTTTGAGCTTCTCGGCCGCGAATTTCGTCACCCAACACCCCACACCCACCATCAACCACAGTAAAGCGAAAAACAAGATAGTAGCCGCCACACCCGTTACGCCACCTGACGGTTGAACAAAGAACAAAAGCGTGTCGTGGAGATAGTGTAACACAATACCGGCGATCAAAGAGTGCGTCTTGTACGCTGTGTAGGTAAAGCCGATCGCTAGAATCATCACCGACACCACGTCAACCAGCGCCAGCAGCGTGAAGTCTTTCACGTGCGCAAGTCCAAAGATCACAATCTGAACGACGGCAGCCCGTTTGATTGACTTCGTCAAAGGGAGCAGAATCATCAGCAGCACGCCTCTATAGAAGACCTCTTCCCAAATGCCGGGATTCAGACTAAACACCGCCTGCTCAAACGTGATCGTGCTGAAATCCATAACGTAGGTGCCGCTAAGAACCGACGCAACGAGCATGCCCGACAATGTACACACAGCCAGAACTACACCCAGCAAGACGTGCTTCCATACATCTCTAGGAAGATAGAAGCCAATCCCCGTAGTGAAATCGCGCGTCTTGACTTTCCCGAAAGGGATGCCCAGAACCTGCGGGAATAAGTGAAACGCGGCGAACGCGGCTATCACAAAGTTGATGATAGCACTGATCGTCCTGGGAATCTCAATCTCAAAGACCATCTCTACTATAAAGCAAACCAGAAATCCCAGCAAAGGGAAAAACATCGTCAAGGCAACCGCTCTGATCACGGGCCGCATTTTCGTTCCAAGGAACATACGCATTGGCCACTCCTTTCACGCTAGAAACTCGAACCCCACCTTCGAGCATAAAACAAAAACTCCCCGAATGCACCGGATATCCAGGGAGTTTTGAGCCTAGCCATCTGACTATTTCCAGGTATCTCTATCCCGATTTGCTACTTCGGGAGCAGCGTTCGGCAAATGTAATGGCATCCGCAGTAGGAGCCACATACCAAACAACACCAGTGGCAGTTCCAACAAAGTTCCTCGGATATAGGCCATCGCCGCCGGCTCGATGGAGGCGCCGGTCAGGCCTTTGACCTGTACGGCAAGGTTGGACAGACCGTGCAAAACGATAACCGGCCACAGACTACTCCAGCGTAAGACCAGCACCCCCCACCATAACCCAGACAGAATGCCATTGACGATTACAAGGAGAACAACTTCCAGGGGTACGCCCATCGCGCTTTGGAGAAGGTGAATCGCCCCAAACAGCATCGCCTGGACCACAACCGCAGCAATCAGACCACGCTTCGAGTGTCCCCACACCCGCACCAGAGCATACAGAACGATGCCACGAAAGAGTGTCTCTTCCACGAAACCAACAACACTTTGTCTCATCAACATATCACGAGCAGCACTCGAACGTGCAAAAATGCCAAAATCGAAGCCGATGTCGCCGAAGAAGCCATATAAGTAGGCAACGACCATATACCCAAGCAGGGGCAACGTGATCAACCAAACCTGCCAACCGCCCAATTGTGCGATTCCGATCGCGCGTAACCATCTCAGGCGAGCGGCAATCAGCAACAGGATGAGGACTGCCCCCAACGTACCCATCATTTGCGGGGCCATGTTGGTGATGGGAAGTTGCAACACCGCTGCACTGCCAAAAACCAGACCAGCACCCAGAAGTATCCACGCCACCAATACCAGCAAGACAAAAGCTACAGGTTGATTATTCGCTAAGTTTTTAATCGCAGTCATCGAACTCTCCTTTCGCTGTCCAACGAGCAATAACTAAAGACGGCGACGACCCTACTATAACGCAAATGAAGCTCAAGTGTGCCGGACATTCAGGGGGTTTCGAACCTGGTCATCTGACTGATTTTTAACGACAGACCTGACAGGTTGTGCGAACTGTGTTCGCTTGAAAACCTATCAGGTCCCAACGTGGACTACTGACCTGAATATGAGAAACCAAAGCTATTCCAGTGCTCTATAGGCATTGAAAGTTTAGCAAAATACATTCGGGTCAGTCAACTACCCGCACTACCCCGTTAGCGCCATCCAATTCGACGATCTGACCATCGCTGAGAAGCATCGTGACGTCTTCGATGCCCGCCACACACGGCTTGCCGTATTCCCGCGCCACAAGTGCGCCGTGTTGCAGCAACCCGCCAACCTCGAGCACCACACCCGCCGCGTTGATAAAGAGCGGCGTCCAGCCGGGGTCGGTGGCGCGCGTCACGAGAATGTCGCCGGGCAATACCGGCTTTTCGTCAGGCGCGTGCAACACCTTGACCGGCCCCTGCACCACTCCGGGCGAGATCGCCTCACCGACCAATTCGCCGTCTTGTGCTGCCTTGCGCGGCGCACGCAAAATCCGGCCCCTTGAATCGATGATGCGTGGAAATTCACGGCTATGTGCATAGCGACGCAGATAGCGAGTGTTCTCCTCAGCCAGTGCGCGCAAGTCCATGGACGGGTCAGACAATGCACGTTCGACCTCGTCGATGTGCAAGTCGAATACCTGCTGCGGTGTGTCCAAACGCCCCGCTGCAACCAAGCTTTGTCCCAGCGCAAGTGCCCGCCGCCGGAACATATCCACTGCGAGAATCATGCAGTATTTAGGCGTTTCCCTGAATCCAGCCAGTGCTACCAGGATGCGGTAGTTCTTTTCAAACTGGCGCGCTTTACCTCTCTCACTCGCAAGTGCTAACAGGTCCGCGTAGGCCGCTTCCCGTTCGGCCAAACTCCGATCATAAAGCGCCTGAGGGTTTTGTTCAAGATGCAAAGCGAGCGTGCGCAGTTGCTTGAACAATTGCGCTGGCTGCTCGGAAGGACGTGGTGTGGCCGGGTCCATCTCCATCGGGCAGCGCATCCCGTACTGCGTCACAAACTGCTTCCACGCTTGCATAAACTCCGTTGAGAACGTCCCGACCTGCAAGCCCGCCAGGAACGTTTCCTCTGACGCACACGCACTGATTTCAGGGAAATGCGCCAATCGCACCATGTCCAGTCCCATCTCGATGGTGACGTTGTGCGGCAGTGCCCGGTCCAGGCCGGCAACCCGGTCGCGAATCTCAGGCGAATCTTTCTTGAACATCCCCCGGATTTTCATGCGAGCCATTTCGGCGGCGAAGATCACAGGGATAAACACATCCAAGTCCTCAATCATCCGGTTGAGGGTATGCTCTGCAAACTGCCGCAAAGTAATTCCGGCTCCGGTTTGTGTTGCCAGGTCGGCACGATACGCTTCAACGGCAGCCAGGTAATCTTGCTCATATTTCTCGGGATGACGTAGCGCTTTCAAACCAGCGAACATTGGACTCAACATACTGCCGATGACCTTCAACGTGATACCGCGTAGCGCGGGTGGAAGCTTGTCCGGCAGATAGATCGTTTCGTCCAGGCCCTCGACAATCGCGGCTGCGGTCGTATCCATCGTCCGGAATTCGGCAGCGACGCGCTTCTTCCCCTGCATTTTGAAGCTGTTGGACGCGTTGACGTACGTGCGTCCATCCAACGTAGGTCGGGTCACGGCTAACACATCCGGGCCGGAGACACCCATCGAGCTTGCCAGCGTGATGGTATTGGCGATGGCGATGTAATCCGTCCCCATGACCGAAAGCGGCTCGGCCATGCCCCACTTCGTCAGCGTCATATCCCAATACAAGGTGCGAGGTTCATCCGGCGCGGTGTGCAGTGGTTCCGGCAGTGGAAAATAAGTCGTGATGGGGCGTGCCTGGAGCAGGTATAACTGGCCATCTGAGAACGCCCACTCAATGTCCATCGGCTTGCCGTAGATGTGCTCTACCTGCGTTACCAAATCAGCCACCTGAAGAACTTGGGTATCGGTCAAACATAACTGGGCGTGATCTGATACAGGTTTCTCGTAAGTCCCGCCATTCTCGCCCAGCCAAATTGCAGTCTCCTTTTTGCCGGTCTTCCCCTCCAAAATGACACGCTTGACCTTGTCCACAACGAAGGTATCCGGCGAAACCTGGCCGGACACCACGGATTCGCCTAGACCGAAGTTGGCATTGATCACGATCTCGTCGTAATCATTGTTGATCGGG
>JAFGSL010000672.1 GCA_016934645.1 Anaerolineae bacterium | reverse complement strand
GTTATGGGAAATGGTCAAACAGCGCTTAGGTTTATCCCTGGTCATTTCTATTCCTGGAGGCCTTTGATTGCGATCTACTGATACTTTCGTCGGTAGGGGCGCTGGCCTCCATCGTGGGAATGGCAGTGCTCACACTGATTTCAAAGCTTGGGGCAAACATCCCGTTGACAGCCTACTACATTGCCGGTGCCATCTTTATCATCATCGCGGCACTCCTTACACTAAAACTGCCCACGAATATCGGCAGCACCGAACGGGAGCCGCCTCGAATGCTGCTCAAACGCCGCTACTGGGTGTACTACGTTTCGACCTTCTTCCAGGGATCGCGCAAAGAAGTCCTCAACACCTTCGGCATCCTGGTGCTCGTGCAAAACTTCGGCCTGGAAGTGTGGCACGTCAGCCTGTTATTGCTCACCAGTGGCATCGTTAACCTGGTTGGTGCACCCTACCTGGGCCAATTACTCGACAAGTTTGGCGAACGCGCCACAGTATCGACCAGCTACATCCTGCTCGCGTTGTGCTGTATCGGTTTTGCCATGGTTAATAACGTGTGGCTGCTCGTCATTTTACTGCTCACCGTCAAACTGTTAGTTATGCTGGGGATGGGACTGGATACTTACGTGTACCGTAATGCACCCGCCGAAGAACTGACGCCCACGTTGTCAGCGGGGATCAGCATCAACCACGTGACCTCGGTAGCGATGCCGTTAATCGCCGGCGCGCTGCTGCCGCTGATCGGATACGAGGGCATTTTCTTGGGAACAGCCGGGTTGATTCTCCTATCGGTGCCCTTCGCACTGGGGCTGCGCACCGAACCGCAACTCGTACCGAAAACCGTCCCCATCTCTGCCGATTAGGCCGTTCTTGGAACAACCCTAGCCCAGCAATTCAATCGCGGAGAGAACATGCGCATCGACAAAGCAGACACAACGATTGCCAAAGGCTGGTACCTCGGTCCCTGGAACGCCGACCTGGATATATCGATCGGATTTGCCAATGCAGGTGTGGATGAGCCGCACCTGCACCGGCAAATGACAGAAATCTACTTGATAGCCCGGGGCAGTGTCGAAATGCGCGTGGAGCAATTGACGATCACATTGGTTCAGGATGACGTGATCGTCATTGAACCGGGCGAAGCACACACATTTCTCAACAATTCACCCGACTACTTCCACTTCGTCATTCATACACTCGCGCTGCAGGATGAAGCGGCAAAGGTTGACAAGGTACCAGTGTCTCGAGAGCGCTTGGGGTTATAAAATGCAACCCAAAGTCCGCGCAACAGCCGTGCTGATCGAAGACGGCACTATCCTGCTCGTGGAACAGAAGGTCAGCACATCGGTGCAACGTGCCTGGTCCTTGCCTGGCGGCACACTGGAATTCGGCGAAACGCTGGAAGCCTGCCGCATCCGCGAGGTATGCGAGGAAACGGGACTGCACGTCGCCATCGAACGGCTCCTCTACATCTGCGATCGCATCGCGGATGGGCGACACGTCGTGCATATCACTTTCGCCGTCAAACGGACTGGCGGACGTCTGCACACAGGAATTGAACCCGAACCCGACGCAAATCCCATTCGCAGTGTGCGTATGGTCCCGCTGAACACGCTGGCGGATTACGGCTTCAGCGAGCGTTTTGTCACACTGGCAATGCAGGGGTTTCCCAACGCCGGGACCTATAAGAGATCAGTAGAAAACATCGGACTTTGATCCGAGCGATTTTCCCAAACACTGAGGCGTCAGGGCGTTTTGCATCCTGACGCCCTTGCACTACAATACCGGGCATCAAACATCGCAAAGGAGGTTTGCCATGCTCATCATTGACGCAGATACCCACATCGCCCCTACAGGCGGTGCGTTTGCACTGGAAGAACACCTCAAACGGATGGAGCGCGCCGGCATCGACAAGACGCTCACATGGCTCAAGCCCGATTATCACGGCGAGGAAATCGAAGGCCACAACCGCTACGTCTACGACGCGATGCGTCAATATCCCGACAAAATCCTCGGCTTCGGCTGGGCTGATCCCACGGTCAGCGTGGACCACGCCAAGAAGATGGTCAAGGTCTGCACCGAGGAGTACGGTCTGTACGGGGTCAAGCTCAACGGCGCGCAGAACAATTACCGCATCGACGATCCGACACTGGCGCTCCCCGTCATCGAAGAGATTGCCAAGGCAGGCGTGATGCTGGCGTTCCACATCGGTGCGGACTTCTACGAGAACACGCACCCCTTCCGGGCGGAGCGCGTGGCGCGAATGTATCCCGAAATGCCCGTACTGATGGTCCATATGGGGATGGCGAACTGGGACATGAACCAGGCTGTCGTCGAAATTGCCCAACGCTGCCCGAATATGTTCCTCATCGGCAGCGCCACTACCGATCGTGCGGTGATGCACGCCATCAAGACGATCGGCGCAGACCGCGTCCTCTTCGGCACGGACGCGCCCTTCCAGCGCCCACACGTCGTCCGCGCCACCTACGAGGCCGCGCTGGCGGACGATGTCAGCCCCGCCGAACACGATTTAGTGATGGGCGGCAACGCTGCGAGGTTGTTCGGGCTTGACGGTAGACGGTAGATGGGAGAACAGATTCGCGTAAGCCAGCCAAGCGATGGCGACGTAGGCCAGTGTCTTGGGAATCATCAACATCCCTAGCATTGGCATAGTTCGGACAAACAAAATAACCGGCGCGTAGAAAGCGTACGAAACCAGAATCATGTAGCCCACCCACCGGAACACACGATCCTGTGCCTCCGCAGCATCGCGCAGGATCAAGTAAGCAACACCTAGTCCCTGGATGACCAGCGGGATGTTGCGATACATTCCCCAGGTCGAAGGGGGCACGACGTTGTTCCACGCGTTCTGGGGAAAGATCATCACGATCAAACGCACCGCTGCGGCAACCAACAAGAGATAGCCAAACCATCCCAAAGGTTTCTTGAAGCATCTCTGCCAGATGAAGACCATCAACACGTAAAAGAATGTCACCGTTATCGCCGTCGAGAGCGCCCCCAGCCCGACCAGGGGCAACGACACGCCTGCAATGGAGACGGTCGTCTCAAGACCACCCAAGGCATAGGCCCACACGCGAAATCCCACGTGGCCGGTATCCCCCAAGGCCAGCAGACCAAAGGCCCAGATAAAAAGCGGGGCATACGATCTTACGTCACGCGCCAACATCGCCCGACGTCGCAGCATCGCCATCACAATCGCCCATACCACGAGCAAATAGGCGACATCAAACACCACTTCGACCCACATCCGCATCGATTCCGTCATTGTCATGCCTCCACGTTTTCTTCATCCAACCGCAGCAGATTCTCCTGAATCCGCTCAAAAGCCTGCCGCAACATCTCGCGTTCTTCCGTATCAAACCCGTGAAACACCTGGGCCTCGAACTCGGTCCACATATGCCGCACCTGCGTCTCGATCGCGTTTCCGGCTTCGGTCAGATACACGCGCGATATCCGCTGATCATGCGCATCCGACCGACGCTCGACCAGGCCAGATTTCTCCATCCGCGTGATCATATTCGACATCGTCGCCGGTGCAACATGCAGCAAATTGGATAGCTCAGAATGCGTGAAGCCATCCCGTCCCCATAGCGCCTTGAGCACCAGCGATTGCCCCCGATGCAGACCGATCTGGCCGGTTAAAGCATACATCCGCGCGTACGTCAGGCGGCAAATCCGCGAAAGTGAATGGCCCAATGGCTCTTGCATTCCAGGTTGCATCATAACCGGACCTCCCAACCGCAAAAACTATTTAGCAAGCTAAATATTAGCTTGCTAAATTATAAAGAAAACACCTGAGATGTCAAACCACACTTGCCCCGACAGATTTCGCGCCTATGATATAGGTATCGACAACAAAACATTGCCGGCTGTACGTTCCAGATCACAAATCACGTTTTACATCAGGAGGTAACCGATGCTGTATCCGCAACAAAATGACACCCGTAATCTACGCGATCTTTCCGGTTTTTGGGACTTCAAACTCGACCCGGACGACGTGGGCGAAGATGAAGGCTGGTTCAACGGCCTGTGCGAACCACGGACCATCGCCGTACCCGCGAGTTGGAACGAACTTTTCCAGGACACCCGCGACTATCTCGGCACGGCCTGGTACGCAAGCGAGTTCTACGTCCCGCAGAGTTGGCACGAACAGACGATCTTCCTGCGCGTCGGCTCGGCCAATTACGCCGCTAAGGTGTGGATCAACGGTCAATATGTTGGAGAACACCAAGGCGGACATCTGCCATTCGCCTTCGAGATCACCGACCACATCACACTGGACAAACCCAACGTTGTCGCCATTATGGTCGAAGGCAAATTAACCCCCACCCGCGTGCCACCGGGCAACGTCGAGAGGGGGGGCATGGGCGCCTTCATGAGCGGCTATCCCAACACCAGTTTCGATTTCTTCCCCTACACCGGCATCCAGCGCCCGGTCATCCTCTACGCTGTACCCAAAACGCGCATCGAGGACATCACCGTCGTCACCGAGATTGAGGACACAAACGGCGTGGTCAAGGTTGCGGTGAAACAAACCAGTCAAAGCGGCAGAGGCAAAGCTGTACTTGACGGCGAGAACGGCGCGTTGACCGCGGATCTTTCCTTTGTGGATGGCGTCGCGTCCGCCGAGATCACCGTACCCGATGTGCACCTGTGGTCAACCGAGGACCCGTATCTGTATGCCCTCACCGTCACCCTCACCGACGGCGAGACGACCATCGACCGCTATACCCTGGATGTCGGCATTCGCACAATCTCAGTCGAGGGCGAAAGAATCTTGCTCAACGGCAAACCAATCTATCTCACCGGTTTTGGGCGCCACGAGGACTTCCCCATCCACGGGCGCGGTCTGAATATACCCCTCATCGTCAAGGACTACGCCCTGCTCAAGTGGATCGGCGCCAACTCGTACCGTACGTCACACTATCCCTATTCCGAGGAACAGATGGTCATGGCCGACCGTGCAGGCATCCTCGTCATCGACGAAATCCCGGCGGTGGGTTTGCAGTTCGAGGATAGCGAGGAAAACATCCAGACGCGGCTCACGATGTGCAAGCAGCAGATGCAGGAACTAGTTGCCCGCGACAAGAATCATCCCAGCGTGGTGATGTGGAGCGTCGCCAACGAACCGATGCCACCTGATATGATGCGCCGGTTTATGGGCGGCGGTGACAACGCGGAGGACAATGCCAAAGAGGCGCGGGGGACGGCCTTCTTCCAAGAGATGTTCGATTTGACCCGCGCACTCGACTCTTCGCGTCTGGTCACGTTGGTGGGCGTGATGGGTGGCCCGTTGGACTGGCTCAGTCTCGCCGACGCGGTCTGCATCAACCGCTACTGGGGCTGGTACAGCCAGTCTGGGCAGATCGATACAGGCGCGGAATTTCTCGCCCAGGAACTGGATGGACTGCACGAGCAACTGGGCAAGCCTATCATCATCACCGAATTCGGCGCGGACACCATCGCCGGAGCGCACAGCGATCCGCCGGAGATGTGGACCGAGGAATACCAGACCGAATTCCTGCGGGCCTATCTCGACGTCGCTGCGGAGCGTCCTTTCGTTGCCGGGCTGCACGTGTGGAACTTCGCCGATTTCAAGACCGGGCAGGGCACACGCCGCGCGATGGGCCTCAACATGAAGGGTGTCTTCACCCGCGACCGCCGTCCCAAAATGGCAGCGCATTTGCTACGCGAACGGTGGACGAGACCTGACAGGTTTGACAAACCTGTCAGGTCTGATGTCACGAATTCCGAGACCGAGACGCCGCCCATCCTCGCCGCCCTCAGTGCCGTCGTGCAACAATTGGACAGCAAATATCCCGGCACAACGGCCACGCTCAAGTTCGCCCTGGGCGCGGACGGCATCTACCGCATCGTCATCGAGGACGGGCGCTGTCACGCCGAACAGGGCGACGGCGACGCCACCGCCACCATAACGATGAAACTCGAAGACGCAGTCAAGCTTATGTCCGGCCAGCTCAATCCGATGATCGCCATGACCACAGGCAAGATCAAAGTCAGCGGTGATATAAAGGTGTTGATGCTGCTCCAGGGCGCGATGCGCTGATAGTCAGGTCATCGTTAGTCGTTTGGTCTTGTAGTCCGATTTGACTACAGGACTCAGCGGATCACAAATTATCACCCCGAACGCTCACCAACGAAGTTGGTGCGTGAGGCGATCTCGTTTCCGTAATAACGAGATCCCTCACGCCCACTGCTTCGCAGCGGTCTGTTCGGAATGACAGCGAACGAAAGGAGTGCATTATTGATGTTAGCACACTGGACACAAAACGACATCGTCATCAATGGTGCAAAACTGCACTACATCCGCACCGGTGATGGGAGCCTTCAAGCGCTGGTGCTCCAGCACGGCTTCTCGGATAACGGCCTATGCTGGTCACCGACAGCCCAGGCTCTCGAGACCGAATACGACATCATTATGCCCGACGCGCGCGGGCATGGGCTTTCGGCGCGCGTGCAACCGGGCGAGGACGTCGACACGACCGCCGATCTGGCAGAACTCATCCGCAACCTGGGACTAAAGCGCCCCATCATCGCGGGACACTCGATGGGCGCATCCATCGCGTCGCAACTTGGCGCGCGGTTTCCCGACGTGCCCCGCGCCCTGTTGCTCGAAGACCCGCCCTGGCGGGATGCCGCGCCCCAGCCGCCCGCCGGCAATGCCGCCCCCTTCGACAGATGGTTCAGGGAAATGGCGGAGCTAACGGTGGAGCAAATCGTCGAGCACAGTCGCGCCGAACATCCCACCTGGCCCGAAAACGTTTTGCGGACGTGGTGCGCAGCGAAGAAGCAACTCGATCTGAATTTCTTCGGTACTATGCGTAGAGGCCAGACAGAATGGCGCGAAATCGCCAAAGCCATTACCTGCCCCACGCTTCTGATTACCGCCGATCCAGACAAGGGCGGCATCGTCTCGCCGGAATTGGCAGCCGAAGCTGCGAAGATAAATCCAAACATTTCTGTGATCCATATCCCCGGCACAGGCCACCATATCCGCTTCGCCGATTACGACGCTTATATGGACGCCTTCAGAACGTTCTTGAAGGAGGTTGGCTGATCGATGAAGTCCAATCCTCTATGCGAGAAGTTTCCTCCCGAAACCGTAAAGAGCCTGCTTGTCCCACGGGACGAATGGCGACCTTATCCCACCATCGTCGAACGCAGTGCGTGGGAAGCGCTTCCTGAGGCGGTGCGGCGCGCCTATCTTGCGGAAGGCGAGGCCGTGCTGAACAGCGAATGGCCGCAGTTGTTGGCCGCCCGCTACATGGATTTCGCCCGCGACGGCAACCGCAGTCGCTACGAAGGTGGCTATTTCGAGCGCCGTCGTCGGGTCGAGGCCCTGGCGATTGCCGAGTGTATGGAAAACCAGGGGCGCTTCCTGGATGAACTCGTCAACGGACTCTGGTTGATCTGCGAGGAATCCAGTTGGTGCGTACCCGCGCACATCGGCTGGCAGAAGGCCGGGCGCGGCCTGCCCGACACGGCAGAGCCGATCATCGACCTGTTTGCCGCTGAAACTGCTGCGACACTTGCCTGGGTGGATTATCTGCTCGGCGATAGGTTGAACACCGTCTCGCCGCTCGTCCGTCCGCGTGTGTATCGCGAGATCGATGCGCGCGTTCTCACACCCGGCCTGGAACGGGATGATCTGGGCTGGATGGGCTTCGACGGGCAGCGGGTGAACAACTGGAACCCGTGGATCAACTCGAACTGGCTCACCAGCATCCTGTTGCTGGAACCCGACGCCGACGGTTCACCTGAATTCACCGCAGGCCGGCGCGCGACGTCCGTTGCCAAAGCGATGGCGAGCCTGGACCGCTTCCTCGGCCCCTATCCCGCGGACGGCGGCTGCGACGAAGGGCCGAGCTACTGGGGGCGCGCGGGAGCATCGCTGCTGGACTGCCTCGAACTGTTGTACAGCGCCAGCGACGGGCGCGTCACCCTCTACGACGACCCGCTCGTCCAGGAGATCGGGCGCTTCATCTACCGCGTGCACATTGACGGCGACTACTTCGTCAACTTCGCGGATGCGTCGGCGACCATTGCCCCGCCGCCCATCGTCGCCTTCCGCTATGGGCAGCGCATCGGCGATCCCGCGTTGATGGCACTCGGCGCGTGGGCCGCGCAGCGGCAGGACGTCTACTGCGACTGCGAGTGCGACAACGAAACACGCATCGGGCGGCTCACCAGCCTGGGCCGTCTGCTGCCGACGTTGTTCAACCTCGACGAACTGCGCGCCATCCCACCGACGCCGCCGTTACCGCGTGACGTGTGGCTGGATCAGATCCAGGTGATGGCGGCACGGGATCAAGCAGAATCAAGCGCGGGGTTCTATGTGGCGGCGAAGGGCGGGCACAACGCCGAAAGCCACAATCACAACGACGTGGGGAACGTGATCGTCTACGTGGATGGCAAGCCGGTCATCATCGACGCGGGCGTGGAAACTTACACACGCAAAACGTTCAGCCCGCAGCGCTACGAAATCTGGACAATGCAGTCCGCCTACCACACCCTCCCCACCATCGACGGCGTGATGCAAGCGCCCGGCGATACCTTCGCTGCGCGGAATGTCGGCTACGCGATGGACGACGCGACGGCGCGCTTCTCGCTGGACATCGCCGGTGCGTATCCGTCGGAAGCGCACCTCGTCACGTGGCAGCGCGCGGTCACGCTGCACCGGGGAACGGGCGTGGACATCACCGATACTTACGACCTGGAAATGCCGGTTCACGAGATTACGCTGAACGTGATAACGCCGTGCCCCGTCGATGCGAGCACACCTGGGACGATAAAACTCTCCGAAGCCGAGCTACCCTCCGGCCGGACAACCGGCACAGCGCGCCTCATCTACGATGCTGCCAAACTTGCGGTCACAGTTGAGGACATTCCTATCGATGATGCGCGAATGGAACCGGTGTGGGGGAAGCGTCTCAAGCGCATCCTGTTCAGGACGGTGAATCCACCGCAACAGGATACGTGGGTATTGGCAGTGCGGCGGGGATAACCACGGATGGGGAATTCACGATGGCGTTGCGATATACTGCAGCGCCATCGTGTCTGGTTGTCTGAAAATTCACGCCACAGGATAATCCGAAATCCTGTTGATCCTGTCAATCCTGTCCAAAAGTAGCTCGCTGGAAAAATTCGCGGGTAAGCGCAGGCACGACCTGATCAGCCTTAACTGCCGCGATGTATTCCGCCAGGTTGTCGATCTCCAGTTGGCGCAGCGCCAGGCCTTTTTCGCGCGTCGCGAGACGGGCGTCTCCGGCATAGTGATCAGGATGATTTGCGTACCACCAGATGCCGGTGTGCGTCGGCGGCAAATGCTCCATCCTGTTGAGCGGCAGCGCCGGTTCCGCCGGGACACGCTCCATCTGCACCAGTTCAGGATGATTTGCCAGGCTGATGGACGTTTCGCACTCGCAGGCGTGACCGTGGAACTCGGTCTCCACAATAGCTCTCCACTGCGTCCGCCGCTCCGCCGAAAGGCCAAGTGGGAGGTACAGGTGATAGGACTTTTCCTCCCACAGCGCGCACTGATTCAGAAATTGCAGTAGATGTGTATTGCCCCCGTGCCCGTTGAAGACGACGATCTTCTTGAAGCCGTTGCGCCCGATTTCGTCGAAGACGCCCTGGATCACGTCAAGCAACAGCGTGGGTTTGAGTGTCAGCGCGCCGGGGAAACAGCGCGCCTCGTTGATCTGGCCGAAGTAGAACGGTGGAAAGACCACCGCCGGTTCCTGCTCCGCCGCCAGGCACGCGATCTTGTGCGCGTTGAGGAAATCCGTGCCCAGCGGCAGGTGCTCGCTGTGCTTCTCCAGCACACCCATCGCGATCACGCAGACGCCGGCCTCACGCACGGCGTCTGCAAACGCCGATACAGTCAAGTTTTCCCATTGCATAGTTTCACCTCCAGTTGGCTATCAGCCCGTCAGCGGTCAGCTTTCAACCAGTCATACGCAATGCGGACGGCTGATAGCTGAAGGCTAACAGCTATTCTTCCCAAGCCTCAAACACGGCGGCAACGTTTTCCATCGGGACGTCGTTGCCCCACTCGCACTGGGCGATGACGCCGCCGGAGCCGTCATCGAGGGCGCGGCGCACGCGACGCACACCAGCCTTTACGTCGTCCGGCGTGCCAAACGGCAGCAGGCCCTGGCGGTCGATCTCACCCCAGAAGGTGATCTTGCCGCGGTACGCCTGCCCTAACGCCTCAATGTCCATACAGAAAAGCTGCGAGTTGAGCGCATCCACACCAATCTCGATCAGATCGGAGTAGATGGCGGCAATGTGCCCGTCGGAGTGCATGAAGGCAAACTTCCCGGCACTGTGGATAAGCGCGACGTACTCGGCATAGAGCGGTTTATACAACTCACGCCACATCTTCGGGGAAATGAGGAGTTGGTTTTGCGCACCCCAGTCATCCATAAAGCTGATCGCGTCCACGTCAGTTTTGATCCACAGTTCCAACTCGCGGAGGAAGAACTCGTGGAGCATATCGCGCAGCGTCAGCATCTCTGCCGTGCCATAAGCCAGATCGATGTAGAGCTTCTCCGAGCCGCGGATAAACTGCATCCGCTCGAAGGGCCGCACGGTGGTTCCGGCGAGGATGAACTTGTCACTCTGCGCACAGCTCGCATTCACACGGCTAAAGTCGGCGTTGTCCAGGATCTCGTCGGGCGGACGATAGTGCGCCAGCGCGGCCCAATCGTCCAACGGCGCACCTTTGACTTCGCCGATAACGCCAGGTTCGAGCACCTCCCACGTGCAATCCCACTCGTCGGTGTACACGCCCACCCGGTTGGGGATGCCGCACGCGCGTTCGGCGCGCCCATACCACACTTCCGGCCCGGCAATATCTTCCGGGAAACGAGCGCGCAGCACCGCCAATTCATCGGCGTGAAACATCGGTATGCCCGGCAACGTCCATAAATGACGTGGCGCGCGGTCGGGATGCTCGAAACGCAAGGTGCGGATCATGCGCTCACGGCCGGTCATAGTCCCCTGATCCACTGTGGTCTCCTGATGAAAATGTTACAGGTTGAAAGTTTCAAGTTAAGGGTTGTCTTATCGATAGCCAACTTGCAACTTTCAACCTTTAACCTGAAACTCAATGTAGAATTTGGCTCAAAAACCGCTTTGTCCGCTCGTGCTGGGGGGCGGTATAGAGCAGTTCCGGCGTGGTGACTTCGATGATCTGCCCCTGATCCATAAAGATAATGCGTTTGGCAGCGGCGCGGGCGAAACCCATCTCGTGTGAGACCACGAGCATCGTCATTCCCTCGCGGGCCAGATCGAGCATCACGTCGAGCACTTCCTTGATCATCTCCGGGTCAAGAGCTGAGGTTGGCTCATCGAAGAGCATGATCTTCGGCTGCATCGCCAGCGAACGCGCAATGGCGACGCGCTGCTGCTGCCCGCCGGAGAGTTGCTCCGGGTAGGCGTCGGCCTTTTCGGGGATGCCGACTTTGTCCAGCAATTCGTGGGCGAGCGTCACAGCACGCTCTCGCTCCCATTTGTGGACCGTCATCGGCCCCAGGATGATGTTTTCTGTTGCCGTCATATGCGGGAAGAGGTTGAACTGCTGGAACACCATCCCCACTTCGGCGCGCATCTGGTTGATCTGGCGCTCGTCGCCGCGAATCTCCACCCCGTCGATGCTGACCGTGCCACTGTTGGGCACTTCCAGCCGGTTGACGCAGCGCAGCAGCGTGGACTTGCCCGATCCACTCGGCCCGATGATGACGACAACTTCCCCGCGTTCCACATCCAGGCTCACGTCATTGAGCGCCTGAACACGGCCAAAGCGTTTGTGCAAATTCCGAATTTGAACAATCGGCGTTGTACTCATTTTATCACCCCTCAATCCCTGGTCACGCGGGTATGTGCAAAACGGTCGTTCAGTGGCTCGCCCGTGGGCGACCATACCATCCACAGCAGGCTCAGCCCCGGCAGCGGCAAAATCAAGAACAGCAACCGCATGAACGCCTGCGACAGTGACGGGTGCGCGCCCTCCACGTTAGAGAGCCTCAATCCCACCGCCATCATACCCGGCGTCCGTCCGGAGCGTGTCCAGAAGAGTAGAATGTAGATCAAGCCCACCCCAAGCATGACTACCAGCAAAACTGCGTTGACCGGCAAACCGGCGAAAACCAGAGCCAGTGGTTGGAGCAAGCCATACACGATCAAGCCAACGAAATCCAGCACAACCAGATCGACCACCCCACCGGCAAGACGGTGCATCAGCGTCACCGGCTGGTCCTTGTCCTGGCGTGACATACCGTGTTCGATGTAGAAGACGACGCGCGAGAAGATCAACGTAACCAGCAGGTAGACCAGCGCTACCAGCGTGTACGTCTCGAAGTAGGCGAACGTACGCGACGCATATTCCCGTCCACGCCGCAGCATATCGGAAATTGCCAGCACCGAGACCAGCGACGAGTCCTTGAGCATGGCGATAAACTCGTTGCCGACCGGCGGCAAGATGACGCGCACCGCCTGCGGGATAATGACATAGCGCATCGCCTGAGCGCGCGTGAGGCCCAACGCGCGCGCGGCCTCCATCTGCCCCTTGGGAATGGACTGAATCCCGCCCCGGAATGTCTCACCGATATACGCACCGTAGCAAATGGTCAAACCCAAGACGGCAGAGACCTGCGGTCCCAGACGGATGAAACGCGACATCGCGTAATAAATCCAGAACAACTGCGCCAACAGTGGGATGCCACGGATAACTTCGACGTACAACGAGGCCAGGATATTAAAAAATGAGTTCGTCGCAGTTCGGCCTAATCCGGCGATCAGGCCCAGAATCAACGCGAACGTCATCGACACAATCGTGATCTGGAACGTGATGACCAGTCCGTCACCGATGAAGCCCACAATTTCCCAATAAGGTACAGGCTTGAATAGCGCCGCCCCGACGATAAAGACAACTGCTGCGACAACAGCAATCCACCAGGCAGTCATCAAGCTACGCTCGCGGGGGATCAGGGCACTGTCGTCCTGTTGCCAACCGCGTGGATGGACTGCGGACTTGGTATGCGATTCGGCTTTCATGAGACCTCCTTCAAAAGGAGTGGCAGGTTGCGCGTTACAAGTTGAAGGTTGGAACGCCCTGTCGAACTCCGTTCAATTGGCTGGAGAATAATCACAGAGAACACGGAAAGGGATTCCGTGTTCTCTGTCGTTCTACTGACTTGTGGGACTAGAAACCACTTATAGCGGAGATTAGCACAAACACAATGGTTGGCGCTTTTAGCGCAACCACTTTTCTTCTAAGTCTTTGTCGATCCCCTTGTCCTGAACTGCAAGGAGACCCTTGTTGATTTTGGCCAGCAGATCGCTGTTGCCCTTCTGCACGAGGATGCCGTAGTACTCCACAGTGAACGAATCACCGACGATCTTCAACTTGGCACTGTATTCCTCACGCTGCAGCGCAAAGTCCGCCGCCACTGGTGTATCGCAGACCACCGCATCGATGCGCCCGGCCACCAGATCCTCGAACGCCAGACCGACCTCGTCGTACTCCTTCAGCGTGACATCTCCCATCTCCTGGATGGCGAACGCGCCGGTCGTGCTGATCTGCGCGCCGACGGTGCGCCCGCTCAGCGCATCTGGCCCGGTGATATCACTGCCGGACTGCACCACGACGATCTGCCCGGCGTTGATGTACGGCTCGGAGAAGTCGTACTGCTCTTTGCGCTCATCGGTGATCGTCACGGACGAGATCACGACGTCGTACTCTCCCGCAGCGAGACCGGCGAAAATGCCATCCCACGCCACGTTGCGGTACTCGACCTCCAAGCCAGCTTCCTTGGCGATAGCGTTCATCAGATCGATGTCGAACCCGACGATTTCCTTGTTCTCGTCCACGTATTCCATCGGCGGCCACGTCGCATCCGTCGCCACGACGATCTTCTGCGACCGCATCTGACAGCCCGTCGCCAAACTCGTCACCAAGACAGCCACCAACACCATCAAGATACCCAATTTACGAAATTTCATGTCTCCCCCTTCTGTTGTTTGTGTTTAAAGATCACAAAGTATGAAAGTTGTATGCTAATCTCTGGCGCTATTATGTGCACAAATGGGTTGATGTCAAATAGCTTCCTTGTATAAAATATAGTCATATAGTGGTCAAATTGGGTGTTCCGACGACAATAGCAGCAACTCAGAAGGTCTGAGCCGCTGAT
>JAFGSL010000671.1 GCA_016934645.1 Anaerolineae bacterium | reverse complement strand
GGTCAAGGTGGGCGATTCCAACCTGGGATCGCAAACCCTGGCCTTCGTCCGCGAGCTGACCGAGGCGGTGGACGCCGTCCCGCACAGTATTCTGGTGGCCTCGCTCACGATGAGCAAAATGGAGGACCTGCAGGTGCTCTCCAAAGATGACGCGGAGCTTACGCTTGCCAAGTTAGAGGACATTTTTCGCCGTGTTGAAGATGCCCGCGCGCCCATCGAAGGCGCCGAAATCTACGCCATCGTCCGTGCCCGGCTTTTTCAACAGGTGGATGAGACAGCAGCAACGGATGCGGCGGCGGCCTACGCCCAGTTCTACCGCAGCGATCCCTGGCGCGACCTGCTCCCACCCGCCGCCCGCGAGGCCGGTTACGAAGACCTGCTGCGCCAGGCGTACCCCTTCCATCCGAGCATCATCAAGGTGCTCTACGAGCGCTGGGGCAGCCGTCCGCAGTTCCAACTCACGCGCGGCACCCTGCGCTTCCTCGCGCATTTGCTGGCGGATTTATGGAAGCCAGACCTGACAGGTTTCGGAAAACCTGTCAGGTCTGATACGCTCATTCACCTCTCCGACATCCCCCTAGCCGACGAGGATGTGCGCGCCGAGGCCGTCCGCGTGGCGGGCAGTGCGTGGGACGCTGTCATCAGCGCGGATATCGCCTCGCTCGACCCGTCCGCGCCCTCCCTGGCCGAGCGCGTGGATCGGGAGCGTGGCGGGCTGTACCAGCGCCTCGGCCTGGTGCAAGGCGTCGCCGCGAGCGTCTTTATGGTCACGCATGGCGGGCAACAAGTCCGGCCCACGCCGCATGCCGAAGTGCGCCTGGCCGTCGCCCGGCCCGACCTGCCGCTACCCGACCTCAACCAGGCGCTCGACGACTGCCGGGCGCGCCTCTACTTCTACTACGATGAGGAAGGCGGCCTCATCTTCAAGACCGAACCCAATCCCAACAAAGTGCTGGCCGACGAGCGCGCCAACGTCACCACCACCGAGGCGCGGGTGAAGGTGGAGGATGTCGTCCCGGCGGTGATCGGCAAGTCCACGCTCTTCAACGTCGTCTTCTATGACTTCCACGACCGCCGCGCCGTGGAGCCGGGCGACGTACCGGACGATGGCGCGCTGCAATTGGTCGTCCTTCCGCCGCGCCTGGCGCTCCAGGGGCAGAAGGCGGTGGGGCGCACGGCGGACGTCCTGCGCGAGATCGCCGAGACGTATGGCAAGCGGCACCGCTTCAACCGCAACATGGTCTGCTTCCTGCCACCCTCGTCGGCGGCGATGGCCTCCGCGATTGACACGGCCATCGACTGGCAGGCGGCGCTCAACGTGTTGGGCAATGCTGATCTGATGGCGCGCTTCTCCGAGACGCAACAACAAGCCCTGCGGGATCGCGCCACGCAGGCCGAGAACGAGACCAAGAACCACGTTCGCAAGGCGTACAACATCGTTTTCCTGCCGACCGGCCAGAACGAACTGGAAGCCTTCGAGTTGAGCTACGTCCCGGTGGGCAAACCGGTGCTCAAGCAGGCGGAAGAAGACCTGCTGGAAAAGGGCCGCATCCACCCCACCTTCAACGCCGCGCTGCTGGAAGGCCGCTGGTCGTCGCTGTGGCCGCAAACGGCGACCGTGATCACCACCGAGGCGCTGTGGGAGAAGTTCGCCCGCCGCACCGAGTCGCCGATCCTCGCCGGGCCGCACGTCTTGCAGACGACCATCCGCCAGGGCGTGGAGCAAGGCCTCTTCGGCTACGGCGTGCTGCTCGATGACACCCGCGACAAGCTCAAGCCCGACTCCTACGAGCGGCAGCGCGTCTATCTGGGCGCGTTCGACGTTCACGACATGCCCACTGTGGAGATCGGCCCGCGCGCGGTGCTGCTGCGCCCGGCGCAGGTGGATGTGCTCTTCCCGCCCATTGCACCGCAGGAAATCGCCATGCTGCTGGCGGCGACGCCCAAGCAATCGGTGGACAGCATCTTCCGCCTGGCGCGGATCACGCCCACCGTGCAAGGCCGCGTGGATCGCGGCGGCTTCTTCGCAGCGGTGTGCGCAGGCGCGCGCGCCGGCCTGTTCGGCTACGCCGAGGGCACCGACGGCCCCGTCCAGCGCGGCCCCACGGCCACGCTCACACCGGAACAGGTCGCCTTTGCCGGCTGGCTCATCGGCGAGGACGTGCCGCTGCCGGTGATGCTGGAAGAAGTCGCGCAGCTCGTCCCGGCGCAGGGGCGCATCGCCGTGCAGGATGTAATCCAGCACGCGGTCAACCTTTACGGCGCGGAGCGGGTCACAGCGCAGGGCGTGCTCGACCTGTTGGGGCGCTGCATCGCAGAGGGCCGCTTCGGCTACGCGGCCAGCGTCGAAAGCCTGGTGCAGCCAGGCGCGCAAACCATCGCGCTCAACGGCTACGTCGGCGCGCCGGAACTGCCTCCGCCCGACACGCGCCTCATTCGCCTGCGCGGCCCCGTCTCCGCGATGGACCTGGCGAGCGTCGTCAAGACCGTGAACACGTTGAGTAAGCTTGGCGCGGAGGCGAGTATTACGCTCGCGCTGGAGCTGACGCTCAAGGGCGAGGTGACGAACGAGCACGCGGTGCAGATGGCGTTGAAGGAGATTCGAGGGAGAGTGGCGGGGATGGCGGTGGAAGAGGTGAAGGGACACCACAAATGAAGCACGAATATACGAATGGCGTGTGCAGGTGCGATGCACTTTCCGAAGTGCGTTGCACCTCAAAGGACACGGAATAACTATGGCCGATGAACCTCAAACAACTTACAATGGCCCTGTTGCTGCCGATGGCGGCGATGCAATAGATACACGCGGCTCTCAAGGCACTGTCGTCAAACCCAGTGGGCCGGTAACGCAGTATTTCAACACAATCTACAATTTTATTGACGACAAGTTTATCAAGCGCCTTGGATTAGGGCAAAGAGTAGGCTTTATGTTGCTGGCGATTCTTATCATTGGTATGGGAATCAGCTTGTACTTTTTGCTCCGTCCGAGACAGCCCACACAAATGGTAGGGGATTTCCGGATAGCTGTTGCCGGATTTGTTGTACAGGGCAGCGCTGAAGAACTTGATGTAGAGGTGGGCGAAGAATTTGCTTATGGTGTTTACTTGCATCTCGTACAGACATTCAGTGAATTTCCTGGTATTGTGGTATGGGGACCAGATAAGGTAGATAGGGTCAAAGGGAATGAAGCTGCTTCACGCGCTATCAGTGCTAACGAAATAGCGCAAAAGCTGGATGCGGATATGATCATCTATGGTGTGGTAGACATTGCTGACCTGGGATGGACAGTCACACCAGAGTTCTATGTTACGGCTGAAAATTTTCATCAGGCACAAGAGGTAACTGGACAACACGAGCTAGGGACCCCGGTAGTCATCAAAGGAAGGGGAAATCCGGCGGACCGTAGAAATGTCAGTACTGAGCTTGCTGCGCGAACACAGGTGTTGTCTTATATAGCTATAGGATTGGCGGATTATGCAAACCACGATTATGAACAAGCGTTAGCTAGTTTTCAATCTGCTGAACAGGTTCCTGATTGGGAGGATGACGAAGGCAAACAAGTATTGTATCTGCTTAGCGGGAATGCCGCTGGTCGAGTAGGGGATCTGGCGTTAGCAGAATCATATCACACGAAATCACTAGCTCTTGACCCTGAGTATGCTCGAGCGTATGTGGGCTTAGCGGGTGTCCATTATATGCAAGCCTTGAAACCGTATGAAGAAACAAACGATCCTACGGAAACAGACATCACCTTTTTAGAGCAGTCTATTGCAACCTATAAGACCGCATTGGATGCCAAGCATCAGCCCGCACTCTCTGATATTTCCACAAAGGTCCACTTTGGTTTGGGGCAGTGTCATTTCGCGTTAGTCTATTCTGGTAACGCAACGTATTTCGATGCCGCTATTGGCGAATTTAAACAGGTTATTGACACTTACGCTGATGGCGCTAACCCACGTATACGGGAGATAACCGCAGAATCTTACGCCAGGCTTGCCCTGATTTATGATCTTTCAGGGTATCCAGACCTCGCTTCTGAGCATTACCAGGAGGCAGCCAACTTACTGTGGGATGACGTTGAGCGCCAAGCACTTTATGAAGCCAGGGCGCGAACTGTAACCCTTGAGTCAAGTAATCCATAAAAGGATAAAGGATAATGATTTTACGAAGAATTAAGTTTTTTGGTTGTTTAGGACTTCTGGTTATTGCAATCAGTGCTTGTGGTGGTACTACAAAGCAAACATCCACTACACCCACTGCACTAGCAAATAGTACACCGGTTGCTAGTAACGACATTCCCATTTCTGAAACGGCTACTGTGGAACATTTCTCTATTTCTACTGCTAATCAAACACTTCCAGAGGATATACTTAGAGAAATTGGGTATTATGGTGGTGGCGGCCCAGGTCGTAACGATCTGTGTGATGTAGAGTGCCGATATGCAACAGAGAAACATCAAACCCCATTTTTGATAAGTGGATATGCTAGCGAGGTTTTGGGTAATAACCTTCAGGTATGTGCTTGTGGAGAACAATTTGATGAACTTACTCCACTGACTTTGAAATTTCCGAATAATACAAAGATATTGCAAGAAGATTCTTTAATAAAGTATGAGTTCGAAAATGAATGGGTTTGCTTTATTCAATATATTTATCCCACTCAAATAGATGATCCTCCAGGTTATTACACTTTTACTTTGAAAACCAATAATGGCATTGTGGAACACTCAGTCCATGTCACTATCTTGCCAAGGGTTTATTTTGATCGAAACAATCACATTATATCTTTGTATCATTTTCAACCCAACGAACACATTCGTTTGTTAGCATATGATAGTTGTGAAAGGACATCGGAGTACGCACCATTTGGATGTGGAATTCTACGGGGTTGGCAAGAATATCAAGTTGATACTAAAGGGCGGCTTACCATAGAAGTAGAAAATACTTACAGCTTGGCAATTATTGGTGATATATCAGGCTACGTAATCGATAATTACTTTAATGTTTTTACTAGCCACCTGACACTTTTTTGAAAGAGGTTGATTGACAGACAGATCCGAGTAAAGTAAAGGGTACCAAACCTACTTACAAGGAGC
>JAFGSL010000670.1 GCA_016934645.1 Anaerolineae bacterium | reverse complement strand
TCGGCGCAGGAGAGCAGCCGCGTCCACGCTGCCGCCAGTTCCAGCCCCAGCGGCATCCCCTGCACTAGCCGGCAAATACGGACGACGGCGGCAAGCGCGCCGGCGTCGGGGACAAAGTCGTGGTTGATGCGCGCGGCGCGCTCGAGGAAAAGGCTGACCGCGCCATACGTCTCAACGTCTTCAGCCGGCTCCGGCCCCGGGAAGCGCAGCCCTTGCAGTTCCAGCACCCATTCGCCCTGCACGTTGAGGCGCTCGCGCGACGTGACCAGGATTTTGAGGGCCTGCGTGTGCTGCACCAGGTCGGCGATCAGCGACGCGCCGGAAAGCACCTGTTCGAGGTTGTCCAGCACCAGGAGCATCCGCTTGTCGTGGAGATGGTGCGCCAGTTGCACAAAAGGCGCGGTGACACTGCGTTGGTAGAGCACCAGGCCCAGAACGTCGGCCAGCGTCGAGACGATCAATTCCGGCGTCTCCACCGCCGCCAGAGGCACGAAAAAGACGCCGTCGGGAAAAGCGCCGAGACTTTCCTCGGCCACGTGCTGCGACAGACGGGTTTTGCCGATACCGCCGGTCCCGGTGAGCGTCACCAGCCGTACGGCGGGGTCGGACAGCAGGCGGTGGAGTTCGGCCAGTTCTGCTACACGCCCGACGAAAAGAGTCGGCTGTACGGGTAGGTTGTGACGCGGCTTGACCCCGGTCGCCAGCGGCGGAAAATCCTGCGGCAGACCAGGCGCGACGAGCTGGAAAAGATGTTCGGGCTGCGCCAGCCCTTTCAACAAATGATCTCCCAAGTCTAGCAGAGAAACGTCTGGGGGAAACGTGTGTTTTACCAACGCGGCGGTTTCCTGAGAAAGCAGGATTTGTCCGCCGTGGCCGGCAGACATCACCCGCGCGACGCGATTGAGCGTGTGGCTGACGGCATAGTCGACCACGCCGCCGTCTTCCGCCAACTCCGCCGGGCCGGTGTGCAGGCCCATACGTACACACAGGGGAGCCAACTCGTCCCAGTCGGTGCGGCACAAAGCCTGTTGCGCCGCTATCACCGCCACGAGAGCTTGCGAGGCGAGGACAAATGCCGCCTGGAAAGCATCACCGACGGTCTTGAACACGATCCCGCCATTGGCTTCGATATTCTGGCGCAGGATGGCATGGTGTTTGGCGACCGCGCGCTTCATAGCGTCGGGTTGCTGGTCCCACAAGGCCACGCTCCCCTGGATGTCGGTAAAAAGGAAGGTGACTGTACCGGTGGGAAGGGAAGTGGGTTTATTGGTCTCTTCGCCGGCGACAGATAGGCCTGCCCGCCCTGCGCCTCCAACAAAAGCGGGGAATTCCTCACCGGCGCGGATGCGCTGGTACAGCGCCACCGTCTCCTGCGAAGGGGCAAGGCCCTGCGCTCTGAGGTCGCGGATCAGCGTTTCGTACAGATGCAGCGCGGTCGCACGCTGGCCTAATTGCGCGTACAATGTCATCAGGTGGCACTGCGCTCGCTCATGAAGCGGATCGAGGTTCTTCCAGAGACGCGCATAATCGAGAGCCATCTCCAATGGTCCGTTCTGGTTATACCACAGCACGAGTTTTTCCAACGCGCCACTCAACGCACGCCGCAGCGCCTCGGCCTGGAAAAATTGCCATTCGTCGAAGTCCGCGCTGTCCTCCAGAGTAAAGCCACTCATAAAATCGCCCTGGTATAACGCAACGGCTTCCTCTAATAACGGAACACAATCCACACAAACATCTTGCTCTGGATGTGGGTGCGCCCGGCACGTGGCAAGGTCAGCCTCGAATCGCGCCACATCCACCCACAGATGATCCTGACGCAATTCGAGTATGTCCTGCTCCGCTTCCACCCAACCGGAGACCGGGGTTTGCTTCACCAGCCAGAGAGCGTTGCGCAGATAAGCATACGCGCTCGTGGCATCTGTGTCGGGCCAGAGCAGCGTTGCCACCGTCTCGCGGCTTTGCGGCTGTCTGGTCATAGCCAGGTACGCCAGCAGCGCCGTCACCTTGCGCCGGGTGATTTTGACCGGCGCGCCGTCACATTCGAAACGCGGCGTCCCGAAGAGGAAAAAGCGCAGCTCAGACATCCACTGTTATTCCTTACCCTTATGGTTTGGACAGGATTAACAAGATGAAAAGGCTTTCCTGACGTAATCAGGCGCTCTGAAAATCTTGTTCATCCTGTCAAAAAAGTAAACGCACCATTGCTCATTCTTCTGTACTCACATCGGCAAACTGCGGCGTTGCTACAGGTGCAATGACGGGCTGTGGTTTAGAGGCTGGACGCCGGGTCGTCAAAATCACTGCGCTGACGATAATGGTAGTCGCCAGAATCGAACGCGCGGTCAACGGTTCGTCGGCGATGAAATAGCCAAGCACCACCGCCACCATTGGATTAACGTAGGCATACGTCGAGACCACCGGCGTCGGCGCGACACGCAGCAGCCAGGTGTAGGCCGAGAACCCAATCCAGGAACCGATCACGATCAAATAGCCCAGACCGAGCAGCGAAGCATGAGAGATGGACGCCACTTCTAGCCGCCCCAATTCCCCAGTGAAAAAGCTCAACAGCAGCAGAGCGGTCCCGCCAACCAACATCTCCATACTCGTGCCCAGCAATGGCGAAGCCGGCAACGTTGCTTTGCGACTGTACAGCGATCCCGCCGACCACGAAAGCGCCGCGCCAAGCAATACAACGGCACCTAGCAGATCGACACCGTTTTTGTCACCAGCGACTTGCGCCGGGTTGATCAAGAGCACGATACCGCAGAAACCGATGACGATTCCCAGGACCGTCTGGGGACTCGGCTTTTGCCCACCGGGACGCAGTGCATCTAGCAGGGCCATCCACAATGGCGTCGAAGCAATGAGCAACGCTGCAACGCTGGATACCACCCGCTGTTCAGCCCATACCACGCCGCCGTTGCCGACCAGCAGCAAACATAATCCTATCACCGCTGCGGAACGCCATTCCACCTTTCGAGGCGTCGAATCCCCTCGCAGTCGCCGCCAGATGAACATCGTGGTTCCAGCAATCAAGAAACGCGCACTCGCCATTAAGAAGGGCGGCATCGTCTCCACGGCAAAGCGAATCGCCAGATACGTGGACCCCCACGCGATATAGATTGCAAGCATCGCCGCCCAGATCGCCAGAGAAGAGGGTGAACTCTGTGTTTTTTCAGGTTGCATATCGATACCTTTTCCAAGAGGGATGTGCTAGTGCTACGACCACAAGCGACTGACCCGAACGTATATGCTAAACATTTTACGCCTATCAAACACTGGAATAACTTTAGTTTTTCATGTCCAGGTCAGTCGCTCATTATAGCACGGTGGAATAGAGTCGCAATTCTGGGAATTAGAACAAATTTTCTATCTATATGACACAGTTTGGCATATTCGTGATGGATACTTGTTATATCTTCGACTCGATGGAAAGTGTTGCAAAGTCGTGGCCTCGAGCTCAAGATACCACAGAGACGCTGGACGAGACGCCAGAAAAGACGCTCAGAAGACGGCGCGCGGCTATAGTGAAAGCGTAATTCAAAAGAGGAAACACAAAGAAGTAGTTCGGTAACAGAAAGGAGGATTGCGATGTGTGAGATGTTTTCAACAACCAAGTTGGCGATGGCGGTGGCGGAAGAGAGAACACGTGGAAAGCGGGAGCCCATCATCCTCGAACACTTCAACCTCGGTCAGTATCTACGCCCCATCGTACGCAGCCTGTTGAGCTTTTTGTTCTAACGATCGTAGAGGCCATGCACTTGGGGAAGTGCATAGCCTCCTTTTCAGCAAAATGATATTTCTGTCCTACAATGTCGCTTCAACGGAGAACCATCATGATTCACGAACTTGAGAAAACAGCCTACGAAAAAGCCCGACCATTGTTCCAGGAGATGGGGCACAGCCAACTCTTTGCCGATGCCGTCTTCGAGGGTAACCACGCCGGTAGAATTTTCGTGGACGATCCGGAACGCCCGACGGCGGCATTACTCGCGCCAATGTGTGAATTCTTCTTCATCGTGGGGCAAACAGAGAACGTGGCCTTCAATCAAGCGATGCGCGTACTGATCTTGTCTGAATTAGTACCGTCTGAAGGAGATCTGCTTCTCTTCCCCACCTCGGAAGCGTGGAAAAGCACGTTGGATAAGCTATTTGCGGATTATGCACGGCTGCACGTCGCCCGCAAAGCGTTCACCTTCCAGCCCGCAGTTTTTGCCGAACGCCACATTGGATGGCGCGAGCAGCTCCCCACCGGGTATGCTGTCTGTCGATATGACTACGCCTTGGCCGAAAACACCGAGTTAGCAGATTTTTGGGGCAGCCTCGACACCTTTCTGGCACGCGGTGTTGGCTTTGCCGTGATGAAGGGCGAAGAAGTC
This sequence comes from Anaerolineae bacterium, assembly GCA_016934645.1. The sequence goes on along the minus strand of JAFGSL010000670.1, from coordinate 606 downwards.
ATCAGTCGGTGCCACACAGTGATGGTGGGCGGCGGCGAAGCGGAGATCAGCATCGAGACAACGGAAGCCTATCGCCGCCAGGGATTTGCTACGCTGGCTGTCTGCGCTTTCATCGAGCAATGTCTGGAGCAGGGTCTGCGCCCGGCATGGTCGTGCTGGGACAACAACATCCCCTCCCAAATCCTGGCGCAGAAATTGGGGTTCAATCATCCGGTGGATGTGCCAGTCATCTATACGAAAGTAAAGTGAGACGTGAGAGATTTGAATGAACGCTCCTGTATTCCCGATCAATGCATAGGCTACGATGCAAAACCCAACCATAATCGGGACTATAAACGACTACACAAATGCTGCTTTTGAATACGATCAATTCTAACATGAGCTACCTCCTATACTGTTGATATCCAGATGTCTAACTTGAGCGCCCACACAACAAAGTGTTCGGCAATGTCAACAAGCAATATTACTGTTTTCCGTAGCAGGTAATTTATCGGACGTAGGATACATTTCATATTTTCATCTCCTTGTATAAAATATAGTCATATAGTGGTCAAATTGGGTGTTCCGACGACAATAGCAGCAACTCAGAAGGTCTGAGCCGCTGAT
>JAFGSL010000669.1 GCA_016934645.1 Anaerolineae bacterium | reverse complement strand
CGGCGGCTGAAAGAGAAATATGTGCTAAAGCACACGGTTTTAGACCGATCCGCCTTCGGCGGGCTAAAGCTAGCTTGGAAAATAAACCACGGAATACACGAAACACACGGAAATTCCTATTTTCGTGCTTGCATGGAGTGCGGCAGCACCGCCGTCTCCTGTGAAAATATCGGCGGAACGCGGACGTCTCGTCCGCCAAGTTGCGGGCAAGATGCCCGCATTCCATAACGTCAGATTTTCATTACTTCAACGCTTAAGGCGGATCACAATCCGCCGTCCCCGCTGCGCCGGATTATGATCCAGCGCAAGCCTCACGAAGCGCGATCTACTGATCCAGTCGTAATTTGCTAAACGCTTATACGCTTGTCGGATACCGGAATGACTTTGGTTTTTTCTGACCGGATCAGTCGAAATCGCGGCTACAATCAAATGACAACAGGGAATTGTGTGGTGGTTTCGTTTGCGGGCCGTAGCTCGCAAACGAAACCACCTGTAACACACGTTAGTAATTCCGTAGCACCAGCGGGAGATAGATGTGAGTCCGAGTGCTCACGATAACCTCCTGCGGCGCGGAGACGCCCAGGTTGTACTCGACGTACCCCAACACACGGTAGGTTTCGCTGAGCGCGCCGGTGGAATCCCACACGTCGTCGAAGTTCGCCGTCGCGCCGGGCGCGAGTGCGCCGAGTGTGTGGGTGAACTCAGCCGTCTGCGTTACACCGTCGCTGCTCTGCACGCGGATGACGGCGACCCCATCCAGCGTCACGTCACCGGTGTTATGGAACGTCATAGCGATGTCCACGTCATCTCCCGGCACAAACAGCGCCGGTTCGGCGGTGAGGCTCGTAACCTCGCCCGCGACAACACCCACCGTAAACTCGGCCACTTCGGTATCCAGCACGTGACCGTCCATATCCGCCAGGGTCACATGGAGGGCATAATCGCCCGCGGCGAGCGTCTCGGTGATCGCCAGATCGAGCGTTGCCGTGCCGGTGACTTCGTGCAACGTGCGCAGCGGTAAGACGGTAGATACCTCGTCATCAAAGGCGGTGACAACCGGGCGGACAACGACCGGCTGCACCGCGCCGTCATTCTGCACCACCAGCGTTGCCGTAACCGTCTCGGCAAGCGGATAGATGCCTTGTGGCACGCCCAGGCTCAGGATGTCTACGGTGGTGGTGAAGACGTCAACGTCGAAGCTCCAGTCCTTGAAGAAGCGCGCGTTAGTCGTCGCCGGGTTGTAGGTGAAGGGATAGATGCGCAGTTCCAACTCCGATGTGCCATCCGGGTTTTCAAGGATCGACCACGCGTAGGGTTGCTCGAATTGTGGGTACCAACTGGTGATCGCCGTGGTGCTTTGCAGTGCCGTCATCTCGGGCGCGAAACAGTCGCAGTCCAGTTCAGGCGTATAGGTCGGGATATTCAGCCCGGTGACGACTGTGAGACCGGATTGCGCTGTCAAGACCACGTCCTGTACGCGCTGACCCTGGTGGTAAGTATACGTCACCTTCCAGGAAGGGACAATGTAGCCGGTGGGACTGAGCCAATCGCCGCCTTCGGGAATTTCCACGTAATCCACGCCCGCCTCATCGGTCGTCACGACGAAGTCAGGGACTTCAACTTGTATAGCACCCACAGGACCATTTGGCACGGTGGGCTGCATCGCCGCCACGTTGAGCGTGGGCAGCGCGCCGAACTTCGGATCGCCGAACATGTGGTACTGCCAGATCCACTTTCGCCATTCACTGTCATCGCCCCAATGGTCACGAGCCATGTCGGTGAAGGCATAGCCGATGGTGAGTGAGCTGTCGTCGCCCCAGCGATTGAAGAACGCCCGCCCGGCGCTGCCGTTCTGAGTACGGTCTGAGGTGCTGACCGCGCCGATGTAGAGCGCAGCGCCATAGCGCAGCCAAGCTTCGGGCATACTGTAACTATTGCGGTAGTCGCCGGTGGAGCAGGCCAGGCCAAAGACGAAGGGGTGATAGCCATTGAAGTCGAAACCGGGTATATGGCCTGTGTGGAAACCAACGTCGCCGTCATCCTGCCAATAGCTGGCATTGCCATGTCCCCGGTATACGACCAGCCCTTGCCCCTGGGCAAACTCCAGCTTGAAGTCCGCCAGCATCTCCGCAGCGGTAGCGTAATTCGTCCACTTAAGACGGGTCACGCTGGCAAAGTTCAGACGGTTGGCGATTTCGTTGGCGTGCGTCCAGAACGTTCCCGCACCGCTGCCACGCCCGCTGCTGATGAGCGCGCGCTGCCGGTCGAAGCCCACAACGCTGCGGATAACGCTGATCGAGTTATCCAGCCCCTCCCGCAAGGTACCCAGATCATCGCCGACGATACGGCCCAGGACCAGTTCGGGCCGCGACGCGCCGGACGTACTGGCGTATTTCAAGTCGCTATACGGCACCTCGCTATGGCTGGCTGCCTGCGCCGGGACAACCTCATCCTCACCGACGAAGAGCACGTAGCCTCCAGCGTGGTAGGTGCGGAAGTTGGGATGCAGCGCGCCGGCCCACGCGCCCCAGATGTTGTTCCGCTTTTCGAGAAGCCGGTCCAGAGTGTCGGCGGACGGGCTGGCGGGCAGGAAGCCGAGTACACCGTTGCGCAGCGTCGCCAGTTCCGCCATACGCGAGAGCACCAGGCTTAATTCGCGCTGTGTGCCCTGGCTGGCGCGCCAGTCAATCGGCGTAGTGTAAACAGATAGCTGCGCTGGTGAGGTAACGATGATGTAATCCGAGCTGGCAGCGATCTGCTGCACAACCGTCTCCAGCGGCATACCATCCACCCAGTTGCCATGAGCATAGAAGTACGACCAGCCATGCTCAGGCTCAGTGGCGTCGCGATGCCAGACGTAGGCGTAATTCTGATTGCTTGGCTCGGCGCCAATGTAGTAGGCTTCATCCTCTTGATATAAGACAGGCACGAGGTCGTAGATGATATTGAAGGATTCCCCGGCTCCTAGCGGGATTTCGTCTGCGCTGCCCGTAAACAAGTCGATCATGATCGTCCGTTCAGGTAGATTGCCGAAATCGCCATTCCTGACGCGATAGTAGTTGGCGGTGGGTGACATCAACCCCAGCATATTGCTCGTCTCAATCACCTGCAGACCGCGGACAAAGTCCTGCACGCCCTGGACGTAAGCCGTGGTCGTGCCGTTGTTGCGGAGCGTCAGTGTGACCTGGATCGCATTGCCATTGCGCGTGACCGCGCGCTCGACTTTGAGGTCGCTGGTCCCTTGCGCCAGTTCGATTTGGCGCTCCACAGAATGCGAGTTACCCTCGCTTGTTTGGATGTCGAAGCGGAGCGTATGCGTCCCTGCACTCTTGCCTGATAGATTCACAGTAAAGGTGTGATCGAAGACACCGGTAGTCGGGACGTATGTTCCTGCCAGATTGCCGTCCAGGTAAAGCTGCATCATACTGACATTTTTTCGCAGCGGGTTGCAGCTAACGGCTTGCAATCCCGGAGGGACAGCGCCGCCCTCAGAGTAACTCGAATCGGTACATTTCCACGCGTACTGCGCGCCGTAGACCAGCGTATCGAGGGTGGTTCCGGGAATCGCAGGGTCTCCCGCGACATAGATCGTCTCACTGGCGCTTGGGCTGACGATGGTCGCTTTGCCCGGCGCCGGGCGCACGGGCGGCGTGACGGACTTGTTGACGCCCGTGACCTCGCCCTCCAGATTGTACGCCTGCACCTGAAGCGTATGCGCGGTGAACCATTCAGCGCGTGTGAGGCCCATCGCCGCCGGGGAGACGTAGACTTCGTAGCGGTTGCCGTCAGGCGAATAATCGCGCCCGATAAGCTGCCCGTCTAGGAAGAACGACACGCGGTCCACGCCCTCGGGATCGGTGCTCACGTCAGCGTAGAGTGTGTAGAATTCGTAGTAGTTGGAGGCATACTCGCTCAGACCATAGGTGCCAATGACTATCGGATCCGTGCCGGGCGGCTGTGTCTCGAAGTAGTTGTCGTTGGTGTTGGCGAGATTGCCCGCTTCATCGGTGACGTAGAGTCTGTACCAGTATGTGCGGTTGTTCAAGAGATTCTGCAGCGTGACCTGGTGATCGGTCTTGAGCGTATTATCCGCCTGCGAGTATGGCACATAGTTGCCATAACTGTAATCGATCCGGCTGCGGCACGGTTCGTTGGTCGTCCAGGCGATGACGGCGGTGTGCTCGGTTGTTTCCACGATCGTGGGGCCGGACGTGATCTGTGGCGAGTCCATGTCACAGGACCACCACTCTTCATAGCAGTTGTTGGCCTCGTCGCCTTCGAGCACCGCGTCGCCGGAATCGGCGCACACCATCGCACGGACAGCGGAAGCCGCGCATTGCCAATCATAGGCCAGCGACCCGGCTCGCACCCACCCCGGATGCAGTGCCTCCGCAAGCGTGCTCTGGGCGACTTCGCTTATCGCTTGTGTCAGATTGACCGTAAATCCGGCAGGCGCAGTCGTGCCGCCGCTGTTTTTGACGACGTAGTAGACGCGAGATTCCAGCGCGTTGTACCACATGTCCGTCGTGCGCAGATCGGGGAGTTGGTCGCGCGGGATGACATCAATGCTGTGATACTGGGTAAAGCTGCCCCCGCAATTCCAGACGGTGACGGTGATGTGCTTCGTGCCGGGCGTGTCCCAGGTATACGATTTGATCACCTGCCCGCCGCCAATCGAAGGCGCTTGCTCGTCCGCCAGCCAGGTGTATGTCACCGGTTTGGTCGCGCCAGTTGGACTGGCCTGCACATTGAAGGTGTACGCCGTATCCGTGATCCCTTGCGTTGGCCCGCTGAGGCTGAGAGCCGTGAGCGGGACGGGACACGTTGGCTCGGGAACGGTAATCGTGACGAGATGCGTATCCATGATGCTGCTCTCACAGTTCGACACGGTGACGGTGATCATCTTCGTTCCCGGCGTGTCCCAGGTATACTCGACGGACGATCCGCTGACCGGAGTCTGTTCATCCGCTTCCCACGAGAAATCGATCGGTGGCGTCGCATCGAGCGGCGAGATCGAGGCAGTGAAGGTGTACACCGTGTCGGTGACCCCCAGCGTGGCTCCACCGATGTTGACGCTGGTAGCGGGATAACAGGGCGGCGGCCCGTAGGTGATGATCAACGTGGGCGCGTTTATCCCGGGCCCATATTCGCGGGTGTCGAAAAACACGTAGCCGGTCTCGCTTCCGTCGGGCACGAGTTTGATGCCGTAGTTCAACAACGCGCCGGAGGCCCAGCCTTGCACGATGTTGGTGACATCAAAATAGAAAGGAGAAGGCCAGAACGTCGGAAAGGGCACCGACGGATCGCCCATCCCATCCGAACCCGGCGCGTTGCTCCACTTGACGGTCCCCTCACCCCATGAGTTCAGAATGGCTTCAGGTGCAACGGTAAAATCCGCCTGCGGCACGTTCGCCTGCATCAGGTTGATGGTGGTATGCAATTCCAGTACGGCGCTGATCACCGTGCTGCCGGTGGGGAACGGTAACGCGGCGAAGCGCAAGAGAGTGTGTTGCTCTTGATACGTGGTGGAATGGCGCGCGATAAACACCGTCGATTCACTGCCATAGTTGGTATCAGGATCAGCCTGGCTGATGTAGGTATCCGACTGTATATTCAACGTCACGCGGCGCTGATATTCCACCACCAGGCGCGGCGCGTAAGTCCCCTGGCGGGAGCTAAACGTGCGGGTTTGGTTGGACACCATGCCAAAGACCAGCCGCATCCCGTTGTTGTCCAGTGCGCCGCTGTGCCACTTTTGCGCCAGAGATGTGATATCCCAGCGCCGCCAGTCTCCCTCAGCAGCGCCTTCCACGGCTTCATCGAGCGTGGTAAAGCCAGGCTTGTTGTTCCAGGTGACGCCGGTTTCGGTCCATGCACCGGTCAATGCCTGCGCGGTGATGATGAAGTTGTTGCCGGAAGAGCCGGTTTGATATAGCTCCAACGTGGCAGTCAAAATCACGACGTCGGCCGGCAGCACGGTGAGATCAAACCCGGCCAGCGTGTGATAGGCGGCCGAATAGGGGATACTGATCCCTCCCACCATCATGGTAGCATTGGTCCCATAGTTCGTATCCGGCGAATGACTGCTTACGTAACTATCCCGCACCGCGGTGAGTGTAGCCTTGTAAGCCGTGTCGCCGCCGGGAGCGAGCGGTCTGCATACGGTGCTTGCCTCCACCGCCGGCAGCGACGCGCCCGGCTCTATCACCGGTTGCGGCGGCGCATCCGCTTGCGATGGGAACTCGGCGGTCGCACCCACGCGCAGCACGCCAAATGCCAAAAAAACTAACGTTAAGATCGTGACACGCAGCATTTTAGACATTGTAAAGACTCCTTGTATAAAATATAGTCATATAGTGGTCAAATTGGGTGTTCCGACGACAATAGCAGCAACTCAGAAGGTCTGAGCCGCTGAT
>JAFGSL010000668.1 GCA_016934645.1 Anaerolineae bacterium | reverse complement strand
GGCGGTTGGGGCTACATGGTCGAGCTTGCGCCGGAGCAAGTGGAACCGGTCTACGCACTGATGGATCGCGTTGCCGCGCTCACCCTGGCGGATGATTTCACTGCCATCCGCGCGCTGTACGAGGAAGACGCGGACTTCCATCCACCTGAGGAGTTGTAAGAGAATCACGAATCATGATTCCCTATAGACAAGGAGAACACAATGCCATTCAGACCAAAAGTGTTTCAAGACAACGTCGCAGGGCACGTACCCGACGCAACTGAAGAAGCGCTGGCCCAAGCCTGTGTCGATTACGCCACGCTAACGACGCCGCTGCAGAGAGCACGCTGCATCAAGGATATGATGGATGCGCTGGATCAAGCCGTGGATGAACCCACCCGCCAGGCAATCATGCAGGCCTGTGGGAGACAGTGCATCGGCAACAGCACGCTCAACAAGGTGCGCAAGCTCGCCAAAGCCACGTCAGGCCTGGACGATCTGCTGGCGCAGTTGAACCAGGCGCATATCGGTGGAGGGCAGCTGCACCGCGAAGGCGATGTCATCCACGGCACATACACCCGCTGCTACTGCGGATCGGTGAATAAAACCAAAGAACCGCTCTCGGCCTCCTACTGCCAGTGCTCCTGTGGCTGGTATCGCCAACTCTTCGAAACGCTCTTGGAACGACCGGTCACCGTGGAACTCGTCAGCTCCATCATCCAGGGGGATGAAAGCTGCCGCTTCTTGATCCATATCCAGCCTACACAAGGAGAATCACGATGAAACACGAAATCGGTATCACCCAACCACCCTATCTGGTCGAGGACTGGCCAGGCAAGTACGATGTTTTTTCCTGGCTGGAATACGTCATCACCGTGCCGAGCCCCATCTTTCTGGTCACCACGCGCAAAGCCAACGGCGCAGCGAACGCCAACTTGCACGCCTGGGGATTTTTGGTGGGTGAAGGCGAGCATTACTCGTCGCTGCTGGCAATGCTCAACACCACGCACACCTACGCCAACATCCTACGGGAAGGCGAATGGTGCCTCAACTTCCCCTCGGTCGATCTGCTTCCGCAGTGCTCCGAGACCATCGCCTGCAACGGGCCGGACAACGACGAACTCATCGACGCCGGGCTGACCGCCGAACCGTCACAGACCGTGCAGGCCCCACGCATCGCCGAGTGTGCGATCAATGTGGAGTGCAAGCTGGCGTGGCATCGTCCCCTGTATGAAGGTAGTTGCTGGCATTTGTTCCTGGGGCACGTGCAACACGTGGCGATGACCGACGATGCAATGGTCGTCACGCCGGAGCAGCGTATCGAAAATCTGGGGTTGATGTACAACTTGCGCGGCACGGTCAACCCGCTCAACGGCCATTTCTACGGCCCGAACACGCTAGGCCTGCTCAACAAAGTGCTCCGTGTCACACCGGACGTGCCGGGTGTTAATCAAACCTGATATATTTCGACAGGATTAACAAGATTTTCAGGATTTTTTATCCTGTCCATCCTGTAAATCCTGTCAAAAAAAGGAGAGAACGATGGAACCCAAATTTGTTGATCGAGAAGCTTTTACCGTTATGGGCATTCTGGTCCATGCAATGCCGGACAAGGTGAACTACACCGCAGTGTGGGAAGATCAGTTCATGCCGCACCACGATCACATCAAAGCGTACAGCACCGATCAGGCCTACTACGGCGTCTGGTTCCCGCACCACGAAGACGGCGTGCCCGACTACATCGCCGGGATGGCCGTATCGGAGGGCGCGCCCGTTCCCGAAGGTGTCACCGTGCGAGAAGTTCCAGCGTCGCGTTACGCCGTGTTCGAATGTACGATGGAGACCATCGGCCAGACCTACGGCTACATCTACAGCACCTGGCTGAACACCTCGCCCTACGAGTTCCCACCAGGCTGCGCCGACTTCGAGTACTATCCACCGGAAGGCAGCGAGGGCACGCCCGCCGTCTACATCCCCATCCGCGAGAAGTGACCCAATGACCGCACAAGCAGACCACCATATCAGCCCTATGCGCGTGCTGACCATGCGCAAACAATCATTTTTCTACATCGCCTGCCCGCCGACGCCAATGCCGGCGCTCGATGAGGAACTTGGCCGGATGATGCCACGGCTAGGGGCGGCACAGGAAGAGGCGCCCCTAGCCGGTGATGCGCCGGTCATCGTCCGGTACTTCCCTACCGGTGAAGCGGACCTGTACGAGATGGAGGCCGGCGTTCCGGTCAAACCCAACACGCAACCCGCCGGCGAGGCACAGGTAAAGACATTGCCGACTTACCGCTGCGCGGCGCTCCTCTACTGGGGTAGCCTGGAACACATCGGTGAAGCTTACAGCGCGCTGAACCAGGCTATCAAAGACGCCGGATTGGAACAAACTGGCGAAGGCCAGGAATGGTACTACCACTTCGAGGGCGACGATTCGCCCAACAACGTCATCGGACTGCACATGGAAATCAGGTGACATACAGGCGAAGACCCCAAAGGTCTTGGAGACATTTGGGGTCTCCAGCCACACATTTTGGAGGAACAGAACATGACAATGATCAAAAGAATATCCACCCCCTTCAGTTATGCCTCGGCCGTTGTCGCCGGGGAGTACGTTTTCCTAGGACTGCATCGTGGATTTGGCGAGACATTCGCCGCACAGCACGAGAACCTGTTCGAGCATCTCGAAAATACACTGACCGATCTTGGACTGGCGCTGACGCATTTGGTCAAAGTCAATGTCTGGCTCAAAAGTATCAAAGATTTGCCGGAGATGGAGCGCCTGTTCAACAATCACTTCGCCAAGGACGCATTCCCGGCGCGAATGACGGCGACGACGGAGTTCATCGACGACGACTGCCTGCTCATGATCGACGGCATCGCATACAAGGCCAACGCGGGAGGTCACGATGATTGAGTTACCAGAAGCTATCGTCATCGCGCGGCAGATGGACGCCACGCTCAAAGGCAAACGGATCGTCTCCGGCGACCGGGGCAACGCCTCGCACAAGTTCGCTTTCTCCAACGGCACGTCCGAAGAATACGCGGCGATCTTCGCGGGCCAGACCGTCGGCGGAAGCACAGCACACGGCATGTCCATCCTCACCGAGATCGGTGCGGATCACACGCTGGTACTCGGCTGCGGTGGAGAACGGATCATCTTCCACGAAAACGCCGACACGCTGCCCAAAAAGCACCAGCTTTTTCTCCATTTCGCTGGCGATGCATACCTCACCGTCACCATCTCCGGCTGGGGCAACACGCTGCTC
>JAFGSL010000098.1 GCA_016934645.1 Anaerolineae bacterium | reverse complement strand
GGCGAGCGCGGCGCTCCGCACGTAGATAGAAGCAAGGCCGGCCCGCTCGTCCGCCGCAGCTTTGTTGAACAAGGCCCCAAACCAGCGCTCCAGCGCGAACAGGCTGTCGCGTGGGGCATCTTGCGGGACGCTGTGAAGCTGCCGGATCACCGCCGCGATGATGCGCGTGGCCTTTTCGTCCTCGCCGCGCCGGACCAAAGTGACGAGTTCGTCGCCTGAAGCGTATTCCAGCAGGTGCGCGCCTTCATCGTAGCGCAGCAGGCGCACGGCTCCGCAGCCAGCGAAATAGCGCAGCGCCACTGCGCCACGCTGCTCCGCCGTCTCTGATGGAGACAAAAGTTTGAGAATCACCGTCTCGGTGTCGTGTGTGACGGTGTAGATGTGGCTGGTTTGCGTTTGTGTGAGAAGTTGTGGATTCGAAAGGTGCCACGCGGTCAGATAGTCGTTCAGTTCTTTATCGTTGCTCATCATTGTGATTGGATAGTCGCATCTGCGCCTATAGCGCAGAGAGTTTTCAGAATTTCTCTGTATGATTCCGGTTCTGACGTTCCGCGCGGATGCGGCGCGCCGTGACTTGCAGCCTTTTGAAGTACTCCGATTCTGATATTTCGGCTACTTGCCGGACCTTTTTGACTTGATCGAGTTCGATAATCAACGCTTCGATACGTTTGTGGGCTTGCTCAAGTCCCTTTTCGATGCGCTTGCGCTCGGTGATATCCATAATGTACAATAGTTTCCCCGCCAGATGGCCGCTTCGATCCAGTAAGGGGGAGATGTGCGAGTCGTAATAGTAATGATCTTCCCCTTCGCCAAGAACGATTTCGGCTTGTCCATCTTGCTGGTCGCCCTCGATCAGGCCTGCCCATCCCTGCAACCATTGGAGCGCATCTTGTCCAATCAGTTGCGAACGAGGGGTGTGGGCCATACGCTCGGCTGCCGGGTTGATGTCGACGATGCGGTTTTGTGCGTCCAAAATAACCATCCCACTGCTCATATACTCTACGATAGTTTCGCGCGCCACCGGCACCAGGTCCAGCAGTTTTAGTCTGAAAAGTCCCCAGGCGAAAGCCAGGGCGCTCACCGTAAAGCCAAGTGTGGTCAGGTCGAGACTGGGCGTGACATTGAATACGAACAAAGCGCTCCCAATCCACGGAACCAGGCCTGCCAGCACGAGCACTGCGGCTTGCCAGCGATGGACGCGTGAGGATTTGATGAACAGGATGACATATTGGGCCATGCCCAGCAGCATAAACAGGTACGCATAGGCCGAGTGAATCCAAAACCACACGCCGTGGGTGGTGCGCATGCTGCCCGCCTCCGTCCAGACTTTGCTCCAGAACAGGCCATGCCACTCATTCGTAAAGACCAGCAGTAGGGTGAGCAGCGGGATGATTGAGGCCAGGATGAGGTTGCGGCGCGTCACGATCTGACTGCGATCCGTGTACTGGAGTGCAAAGACCAGCCAAGCCAGAGCTATAAAGACTTTGGCCGGGTAAACCATTTTGGACCAGAAGACCTGATCTGCCAGGTCTACACTAAGCACATACATCACCTGCGATAATGACCAGAAGGTCATTGCTGTCATCATCGCGATGAAGGCGGCGACACCGGGCGACGCGCGGCGCTGCCACGCATACGCGCCCAGGTAACCTGTCACGAATGCGGCGGCGAGCAACGGGAGAATGTACGGCGTGTACTGTAAGTGAAAAGTCATTTGACCACCCACAAGGTTTTCTTACTGGCTCCCCTCCACAATCCCTACTTCCTCCTCCGTCAGTCCGTACAGCCGCTAGACGATGAGGTCGATCAGCCGGTCGGTGGCGGCGAGGGTAAGCACAGTTTAGCATGATCCGCAAAGACTACAAAAGTCTTGTTGACTATGCACAATTTCATTTTGAGGTAAACTACTGGCAAGGAGTATGAAGTGGAAACTTCCCGTACTTCTTACTCCGTACTCCATACAGTCGGAGGAGCATACTTTGCGAATCTACACCATCGGTCACAGCGACCATACCATACCTGTGTTCGTCGATTTGTTGCGCAAGTTCGACATCGCGCTGCTCATCGATGTGCGCAGCCAGCCCTATAGCCGGTGGACGCCGCAGTTCAACCGCGAAGACCTGGCGCACGACCTGCAAGAAGCCGGTATTGGCTACCAAAGCATGGGCGATAGCCTCGGCGGGCGGCCTGCCGATCCCACGCTTTACGATCCCGGCGAAGAACGTCCGGACTACGAGCGCGTCGCGCAAACGGAAACGTACCAGAATGGCATCGCGCAGTTATTGGATCTGGCGCGCGAGCAGCCCGTTGTCGTCATGTGCAGTGAAGGCGACTACCACCACTGCCACCGCCACAAGCTTATCACGCAAACGCTGTTGGAGCGCGGCATCGAAGTCCAGCACATCCAGCCAGACGGCACCACTGCCGCCGGAGAGATCATCCCGCAGCAACTTTCACTTTTTTGATTGCGTTGAAACGTTGGAACGTTCAAACGTTTCAACGTTCTACCGTTCCAACCAAAGGAGGATTATGCGCGTCTACACGATTGGCTACAAGGGAAAATCGCTGCAAGACTTCATCGAGCAACTTCGCGCGGCGGGGGTGGATGCGGTGATTGACATCCGGCTGCGCAATACGTCACACCTGGCGGGGTATACCAAGCGCGACGATCTGGCGTTCTTGCTGCAAGAGGGGTTCG
>JAFGSL010000097.1 GCA_016934645.1 Anaerolineae bacterium | reverse complement strand
GTCCACTCAATGAGAGATTTGCGATACGCTTGCCTTCACAGAGCGCCTGCGCACGCGCCCAACCAACCGTGCTATTGCCGGTATCCGTAACACCAACAACACCGCCACCACCACGGCATACGGCAGCGCCCGGCGCGGCTCCTTGAGCAGCCACGCAAAGTGCAACACAGCCAGCGCGTTCGCCAGGTAGACGAGGCGCTGTAGACGTTTCCACCACTTGCCTAACCGGCGCTGCCATCCCCGCGTCGACGTAATCGCCAGCGCCAGCAAAATGAGTCCGGCGATGGAGCCTACAATCACGTATCGCTGATAGAACACCGCCTCCCAGAGCAACCGCACATCGAAACCGTAATCCCATCCGGCAAACGTGAGAAAGTGCACCACGACGTACAGAAAGGCATACAGGCCCAACGTCCGTCGCGCGTGTAGCAACGGCGCGAAATCGGTGAGGGTGTAGAGCGGCGCACACGCCAGGGAAAGCACGAGGAGATCGAGCGAGACGCGGCCGGTGCGGGTTGTAATTTGCCGCACCGGGTCGACGAAATATCCGAAAATCAGGTTCCAGAGGATACGCACGAGTGGCCATAACGCGAGGCTATGAATCAGGATGTCAAACCCGTTGGCGCGCCACCACGTGGCGGACCGCCAACCCGCGCCCCTGCGATCCTGCATCAATAGTACCAGTCCCGCGAATCCAGATCGGGATACAGACTGGCGACTTCGTCGGCGTAGCCGTTGAGGAAAAGCGTCTCACGGCGACGATTCTCACCGATCAGGCGCTCCGTGGCCTGCGACCAGCGCGGATGCGCCACTTGGGGATTTACGTTTGCCCAGAAGCCGTACTCGCGCGGGTTGGTCACCATCCACAAGGACTGAGGCATCTCTTCCACCAGGTCAATCTTCACAATGGATTTGATCGACTTGAAGCCATACTTCCAGGGGACAACCAACCTTACCGGCGCGCCGTTTTGTGGCTGCAAGTCCTGACCGTACAGCCCTGTCGCCAGGAGTGTGAGATCGTGCATCGCTTCATCGAGGCGCAACCCCTCCACGTAAGGCCACGGGAAACTCCTGTCCTTCTGCCCAGGCATTTGGTCAGGATCGTAGAGCGTCTCGAAGCGCACGTATTTGGCGGTGGACAGCGGCTCAACTTCTCTCAACAGCCGCGACAGTGGGAAGCCAAACCAGGGGATGACCATCGACCACGCTTCCACGCAGCGCATGCGATAGATGCGCTCTTCCTGCTCGAACTTGCGCAGGTCATCGATGTCAAACGTCTTGGGCGTGTTGACCAGTCCGCCGACGGTGACCTGCCACGGCGAGGTCGAGAAGCCCTGTGCTAACCGCGCAACGCCATTCGGGTTCAGCGTGAATTCGTAGTAGTTGGCATAGCCCAGGACGCTTTCCAACGGTGTCAGGGCGTTGCCCAACTCATCCGCCCCGTCACCCGGCGGCAAAACGGCTTCGGGCGTTGTCGCAACAGCAGACGGTGCGACTGGCTGCCGTCCGCACGCCGCCAGGAATACCGCATTCGCCGCGAACAGTCCCGCCGCCTGCATAAACTTCCGCCGTGAAAGATAAATGTGCTCAGGTGTAATCTCGGAAGACTTGATCGGAACCATGGTTACTCTCCTTTCCAACGATAAATGATGACCTCATCCATTGCCCTAACCAACCCGTCAAAGGCTAAATCCGTGCGCCGCAGCTCCAAACAAGGCGATCTTCGGATGCAAAATCACGTACACAGGCATCTGCGCCAGCAGATGCGAGAGGCGTCCCTTGTTGCGGAACGCCGCACGGAAGGTATTGCTGTCAAGCATCGCGCGAAGATGCACCGGAATGCCGCCGCCCAGGTAGACTCCGCCGGTCGACAACACGCGCAGCGCCATGTTGCCCGCCTCGGCCCCCAGAATGGAAACAAAAACTTCCAGCGTCTTGCGGCACAACTCACAGGGCCGTTCAAGCTCCAGCGCCGCCTGCGCGATCACCGGATTCGGGTCGCGCGCGCCCGCCAACTGCTCCGCCAGCCACGCCGGTTCTTCCGCGTACCCGCTATCGCGCAGGAAAGCGTAGATGTTGGGGATGCCCAACCCGGAGCAGACGCGCTCGTAGCTCACCCGGTCCAACTGCGCTTGCAGATAGCATAGTAGATCGACTTCCAGCGCGTTCGTGGGCGCGAAGTCGCAATGTCCGCCCTCGGAGGCGTGTGCGCGATAGTGCGTCCCATCCCAGGTTAGATACCCCTCGCCCAGGCCTGTCCCCGGCGCGACGACGGCCAACGCCCCGCCCGGCTGCGCTTGCCCTTGATGAATGGTGTAGAGATCATCCGAGTTCAAAAACGGCACGCCGCTCGCAATCGCCACCAGATCGTTCAACAGCGTGAAGGATGAAAAGCCCAGATCGACCGCCAACTGCGCCTCATCCAGCACCCAGGGCAAATTCGTGATGCGCGCTTGCCCGTTGACCACCGGTCCGGCGACGCCAAAGCACGCCCGCTTGACCGGTATCTCGGTGCGACCCAGAAACTCCTTCACCAGATCGGCCAACCCCTTGTAGGCTGTACTTGAGAAAGTTTCCATCAACAGCGGCGCGTGCAATCCGGCCTCACGCGAATAAATCGCCACGTTGGTCTTCGTGCCGCCCACGTCCCCTGCGAGCAGATAATCATCTTGTAACGCCATGGCTTCACCATCCTCCTGCGCGAATTCGCCCTATTTTACCACCCAAAGCGCTCAAGCGCGAATAAGAACGCCGTCAATATCACCGCAGCCGGGATCACGACCACCCAGGCATTGACCTTGAACACCTCCGGCAGCGTCAGCGGGCCGAAATCGCCCTTGCTGAGCACCGGCTTCTGTAACTTCGGGGAAAACGTCGCAAACAGCCACGATCCCAAGAGGATGCCCACCGTCCCGCCGATGAGCGCGTCGAGCGAACCCTGCCCAATCGCGCCGGTAATCGTGCCGGGACAGTAGCCGAGGACGGCGAACCCTACCCCGAAAATCAGACCGCCGACCACCGTCCTGCCCACCGAGCCGGATTTGGGATGCAGCCGCGCCAGGCCCAGGTCCCGCAGCGCGTACACGCCGATCATCCCCGTGACGACGGCGGAGAGCATCACTTTGATCATCGTGAAATCGGTCAGCAACAATTGGCCGAGGATGACATCGTAGTTGGTCACGCCGCCTTTTTGCAACAGAAAGCCAAACGCGATCCCCGCCACCAATCCGAGAAGCAATTGCAGGCGCTTGTTCGAGTGCAGTTTCGGCAACATAGTGCACCTCCTCACGCGCCCAATACGCGGAAAATGATGAACGCGGTGACGATACCACCGGCGAGAAAGCAAGCCACCGCAAGCCAACTGCTCACCGCCAGTTGCAGCGTCCCGCTGATGCCGTGTCCACTGGTGCAGCCATCCGCCCAACGCGCCCCCGCGCCCATCAAAACGCCGCCTATCACCGCCACGAGCAAACGCGGGAAATAGGCCGAGCCGAACGTCGCGGCCCACAGCGACGGGATCCACGTCAACCGGAACTGTCCCGAAAGCAGCGCCGAGGCAAACGACCCGATCACGAGCCCAATGACGAGCATCACGTCCCAGGTGACTTCTGGAACATACTGCTTGAAATACGGTTTTGTCAACGTCTTGTCACCTCGGAGCGCCCACTCGATCATCCCGCTGAACCGCGCAAAGGCTGTCGAACACCCAATCGGTTTGTCGGACAACACGAACGTCACCCAACTCAACACCCCGATCCCAATCCCCACCATGTAGGGCGACCACTGTTGCATCTTGAGCCATTCCATTGTTGAACACCTCCCTACGATCATCTCACCCGGACAGACTACAAAAGTCTCACGCGACACTTCATTGAGCAGGAACTTGCGCCCTACAAAGAGCGCGCTTGAGCGAGCATTTGTTGAGACTTTTGTAGTCTCGACCAACAGTTTTATTTTAGCATATAAACATCATAAAAACAACTATTTCACTTAATTCCAAGACAGGTTATAATTGCCGCAGATTCATTCGCGCGTAGAAATCGCTGGAACAATAGCCCTTGGAAGAGCGTCTTTGCTACACCAAAGCTTGTGCTTCAGGCTTTACCCTTTTAGCGCCAGTGACGCAGAAAGGAATACAGCATGACCGGAACCCTGCCAGTCCATGTTTTGATCGTCGATGACAACGAGGAACTGCGCGTCACTCTGCGCTCAATCCTCCATATGCTCGGCCACACCATCGCCGGTGAGGCAGAAAATGGAGCGCAGGCCATCGCTATGGCGCAACGGCTAAAACCGGATATCATTGTCATGGATGTCTCTATGCCGGGCATGGATGGCATCACTGCCGCGCGCAAAATCCAGGCTGTACAACCCACACCGGTCATCCTGCTCACCGCTATGGACACGCCTGAGCTGGTCGAGAAAGCCCGCGACGCCGGCGTGGTCGCCTACCTGGTCAAGCCGCCGGATGCCGGCGAATTGCAGAAAGTCATCGTCATCAACCTCGCGCGTTCTCGAGAATCCGACGAACTGCGCCGGCTCAATGCGGAACTGCGCCGCCTCAATACAGAATTGAACCGGGTCAACGCCGAACTGGAAAAGCGCAACGGCCAACTCCAAAGGGCGCTGAAAACCATCAAGACCCTCAGCGGCCTCGTCCCCATCTGCGCGTGGTGCGGCAAGAAAATCCAGGACGACGACGGGCAATGGACCAGCATCGAGACTTACATCGAAAAACACTCCGACGCCGAATTCACCCACGGCATCTGCCCCGAATGTCTGGAAAGGTTCAAAGAGAAGAAGAGATAGAGCTAGAAATGAGAAATCAGAAATGGGGTGCTTCACATCTACTGCTTATTCACAACACATAACGATCCATAGCCCACCTCAAGGAGACATCAATGACGGGATATACCTCGCAGTTTATCGAGATCAACCAGACACTACAACATCGACTCAGTCGGCGCGCGCGACAACTTGAGCGGATTCAGGCGCAGTTAGCCTTTGCCGACCGGTTGTGCTCCGCCTATCCCGATGAGGCGACAGTATGGCAGCCGCTCATCATCGAGGCCGGGCGCGTCGTCCAGGCGGGCGTGGAGGCGAACCGCGACCTGGACACCGTCATCGCGCAGGCCGAAGCTATCCTGCAGCCCATCGGCGACGCCGCCAAAAGCTACACGCTGCTCTGCATCAGCCACGCCCACATCGACATGAACTGGATGTGGGGCTGGCCTGAGACCGTCGCCGTGGTCAACGACACGTTCGAGACG
>JAFGSL010000002.1 GCA_016934645.1 Anaerolineae bacterium | reverse complement strand
TCCGCCCAGATGATGGCCGGACGCAGCGCGCGCCCGCGCGCATCGAGGCACACCGTCCCGTGCATCTGCCCGGAGAGGCCGATGGCCTGCACCTGTCCTGCCGGGATGTTCGCTGCGACCAATGCGCCGCGCATCGTGTCCAGGGCCGCGCTCAACCACGTATCCGGATTCTGCTCCGCCCAGCCCGGGTGCGGTGTCTCCACGGTATATTCCTGTGCCGCTATGCCCAACAGGATCCCATCAGGACTGATAATCACCGTCTTGGTACTGGATGTTCCTATGTCGATACCCATCAAAGCAACGTCTGCCATTGCGTTCTCTCCGGATTTGGATCTTCGTGTTGAGAAAATGTACTCCTTTCTCGATATAGCGCAATGTCTCCCCAAGTCGTGCTATAATAGCGGAGAGTTAAGAGCAGGAGGAAAAACGATGTTAGGAGATGTTCGCAGCCAGCTTGTCCGCGGGATCGCTGCAGCCAAGGCCGGAGACAAGGCTGAGGCACGCCGCTACCTGAAACGGCTTCTGCGGGACTATGCCGCAACGCCGTCCGAAAAGGCACAAGCCTACATCTGGCTAACCGAACTCACCGACGATCCAGCCGAGAAGCATACGCACCTGGAACATGCGCTGGCCTGCGATCCAAATAATGCGATGGCGCGGCGCGGCCTGGCTGTGCTTGAGGGTCGACTCCAGCCGGAAGACATCATCAACCCGGATCAGCAACCTACCCAAGATCAAGTCGCTGACGCCGCTGACGCTTCCGAGGCAGAACCGCAACCGGTCGATGCCCGGCGTTTCGTCTGCCCGCAATGCGGCGGCGTGATGGCGTTCGAACCAGGTGAAACATCGGTGCGCTGCACATATTGCGGTCATCACCAGACAATCTTCTCTGCACTCAAAGATGGCTTGCTCGTGAAAGAACATGACTTCGCTGTAGCACTCGCCACTGCCAAAGGTCACACACTGCCCGCCGGCATGCATGTCTTCCAGTGCAAAGGCTGCCAGGCAAAGCTCGTGCTCACCCGAGAGCTCTCGACGCACTGCCCTTACTGCGGCTCTTCTCATATCATCGAAATCGAAACCCCGGAAATCGTACAGCCCGAAGGCGTCATCCCCTTTGCCATCACAGTCGAGGAGGCAGAAAAGACTTTCCGGCGCTGGCTGGATAAAAACGTCAAAGGTAACCGGATTCGCACCACCCGTGTGCGCGGCCTCTATCTCCCTGCATGGACGTTCGACATCAGCAAAGAAATACGCTGGAGCGGCGTCGAGCCGGACAACAACGGGTATGGGGGATCTCAAACACGCATCCACGAGGGCAGTTACTACATGCTCGAAGATGATGTCCCCATCCCGGCAACACACACGCTGCCCCAAGATTTAATCGGCGTCTTCGACAAATTTCTGCTCAAAGAAGTCGTACCCTACGACAGCGCCTATCTGGCGAACTGGCCCACTGCACTCTACGAAATCTCAGTTTCGGACGCGTCGCTCCTGGCGCGGCAGATTGTGCTCAAGAAGGGAAAGAAAGCGGCACATATGCAGGCAATAGCCAGAGTTCCCAACATCCAGAACTTCCAGATATTCCCCAGCGATATGGCTGTCCTTTCCTACAAACTGGTGCTGCTCCCCTTCTGGATCGCCAACTACCGTCACGAAGAAAACGTCTACACCGTCGTCATCAACGGGCAAACGAAACGAGTGAAGGGGCAGAAACCAGCCGGCCTGCTCAAGAAACTGATCGGCAGTATCTTTGATTAAAAGGGAAAACACACGTCAAGTATCACGATCACAGACATAAATAATCATCATTCGGAGGACAATGTATGACAAGGACAATCGCCATTCCGCGCCCGGAATACCCGCGTCCGCAATTCCGGCGCGAACCGTGGATCAACCTTAACGGCCCCTGGACGTACACCTTCGACTTCGGCAAGTCGGGGGTGCAACGCGGCTTCGCCAACAGCACCGGCTTCGATGGCAGCATCACGGCGCCCTTCTGCCCGGAAAGTCCGCTTTCCGGTGTGAACCACAAAGACTTCATCGAGATGCTATGGTACCAACGCACGTTGGCTATTCCGGCGGGCTGGGCCGGTAAGCGCGTGATCCTGCACTTCGGCGCGGTCGATTACGAGAGCGAGATCTTCATCGACGGCGAATCTGTGGGGCGGCATTGGGGCGGGACAGTTTCATTCAGCCATGACATCACCGCTTACGTGACGCCAGGTGGGATGCACAACCTCGTCGTTTACGTGCGCGACGAGGTGCGCTCCGGCGAACAGCCCGGCGGCAAACAGTGTTCCGACTTCAAATCGCGCGGCTGCCACTACACGCGCACAACGGGCATCTGGCAGACAGTGTGGATCGAAGGATTGTCGGATTTTGGATTGCGGGATTGCCAGATTGTGCCGGACGTAGACAACAACCGATTCATCATCACGCCGCGCTTCTACGCGCTCAAGGCCGGATTACGTCTTCGTGCCACGCTCAAGGACGGCAATACGGTTGTCAGCCAAGCCGAAAGCGTCGCCGCTAACGGAACGCCGCTGATTTTGCCGGTGACTTCGCCGAAGCTCTGGTCGCCTGCGTCGCCGTTCCTCTATGACCTGACGTTCGAAGTCCTCGACGGCGATACGGCCATCGACACAGTGCAGAGCTACGCCGGTCTGCGCAAAATCCATCTCGAAGGCAACCGCATCTTCCTGAACAACAAACCGCTCTACCTGCGTCTCGTACTCGACCAGGGCTTCTATCCCGATGGCATCTGGACCGCGCCAACGGACGAGGCGCTCAAGCGCGACATTGAACTTTCGCTGGCGGCGGGCTTCAACGGTGCGCGCCTGCACCAGAAGGTATTTGAAGAACGCTTTCACTATTGGGCGGACAAACTCGGTTATCTCACCTGGGGCGAATCGTCGAGTTGGGGTATCGATGTGAAGGATGTGGTCAGCGCGCGCAACTTCCTTGCGGAGTGGCGCGAGATCGTGACCCGCGACCGCAACCATCCCTCGATCATCGCCTGGACGCCGTTCAACGAGACGCACGACACCGGCGACAAGCGCCAGCACTATCGCCTGCACAGCGACGCCGCCCAGTTCACCCGCGATCTCGACCCCACACGCCCGGTCAACGACGCCAGCGGTTACGTCCACGTGGACACCGATCTCTGGACGGTGCACACCTACCAACAGGACCCGGACATCCTGCGCGACCAACTCAAGCCGCACCCCCAGCACGGGCCTTTCCGCAACTATCCCGACCGCGAGGTCGCCTACGCGGGCCAGCCTTACATCGTGGATGAATACGGCGGCATCAAGTGGATCCCGCGCGAAGACCTGGTTTACGCCGACAATTCCTGGGGCTACGGCAACGCGCCGCGGACATTGGAGGAATTCTACACACGTCTGGAAGGATTGACCGACGTACTTCTGAACTATGACCACATCATCGGCTACTGCTACACGCAATTGACCGACATCGAGCAGGAGCAGAACGGCATCTACAACTATGACCGTTCGGAAAAGTTCGATATGGCGCGCATCAAGCGTATCTTTACAAAGCCCAGGGATTAGGGATATGGAACTAGGGACTGGTAAACAGATCCTTCCTCCTAATCCCTGATCACCAATCCCCAATCACTAACGAAAAGGAGAGAACGATGAACAGCGATCTGGCAATGATTATCGACATTACTGAGCGGGAATACCACGGCATGTCATTCAATGCGCCGCCATTGCGGAAGATACTCGACAAATTGACATTGGATGAAGTCACGTCCACCAACACCTACGAAGGGTACTCGGTGTGGAGCATCGTGCTGCACCTGCTGTACTGGAAATACCAGTTGGTGGAGTGTTTGAAGGTACCTGACCTACCGGACTATCCCTACCAGAAAGACAATTGGCCCGCACTGCCTGAAGTCCGTTCGCAAGAAGCCTGGGAGGAAACACTTGCCTTGATGGATGCATTCCACAACGTCTACGTGTCTGCCTTGCGCACCCTTCCTGCGAGCAAGCTGGATGAGAAAATGGAATTCCAGTGCACTTGGGGAGATACTATCGCCTGGATGACGACCCACGATACCTACCACATCGCCCAAATCCGCAATATGGGCCTGAAGCGCTTTCCCGAAGGGGAATAGAATCATGGAAAGCAAGATTCTGTACTTCGAAAGGGGCGGTGCCGTCAATACGGACGCCACGCTCCGCATCGCGCGCGAACGGGCCGAGAGGCTCGGCATTACGCAGATCATCGTCGCTTCGTCGCACGGCTACACGGCCAAACGCGCCCATGCCATCTTCGCGGGGCTGGATGTGCGGATCATCGCCGTCACCATCTGCGGCGGCTTCCAGAAAGAAGGCTGGGTGATGACGCCCGACGAACGCGCCGAACTGGAGGCCCTCGGCATCACCGTGCTCACCTCGCTCCACGCACTTGGCGACGATGTGAGTGACGCCTTCGCCGGTTATCCGCCCAACAAGATCGTCCGCGAGACGCTCTACCGCTTCTGCCAGGGGATGAAGGTTGCCGTCGAGGTCGCATTGATGGCTGCGGATGCTGATCTGCTGGATATGTCACAGGAGATCATCGCCATTGCAGGAACCGGCGAAGGTGCTGATACGGCCATCGTCCTCAAGCCAGCCTATGCTCGCAAGTTCAAGCAATTGGAAATCCGCGAAATTCTAGCAAAGCCCAGAGAAGCGTAAAGAATTGGACAAGATTTCTATTGTTTCCATCCTGTAAATCCTGTCGAAAAAAGCGATGAGCATACAACAAGAAAGAGATTACATCCGCGAACTAGCCCGGCGTGTGGCGGAGATCGCCGCCAGCGACGAGAACGCCACCATCCAAAAACGCTGGCGCGACGTCAACGCGCTGCGCAAACCCGATCGCGCGCCGGTCTGGTGTCGACCCGTCGGCGCGTGGGATGAAATCCTGCCCGACAGTGTGCTGGAATGTATCGATCCCTGGTTGCGGAATCTGGAACGCCATTTCCGTCGGATTCTTATCAAACACGACATCGCCGACGACAGCCCGATATCGCCGTGGTTCAGTGTCCACACCTATTTCGACATCACACCGGCGAATATCTGGGGTGTGGACATTGCGCACGAAGAGAGTGGCATCGAAGGCGGCGCGTGGGGCTACGATCCACCGCTCAAAACGGCATCCGACTTCGACAAGCTGCGCCTGCCAACCTTCACCTACAACGCGGCCAAAACGCAGACCGCGCTCGACCGCACGCACGCGCTATTAGGCGACATCCTCGAGGTGCGTCTCACCTGCGGCGCGCCCCTCGGTGCCACGTTGGGCATGCCCGCCGCCGACCTGCGCGGTCTCACCCAGATGATGCTCGATATGGTCGATACGCCAGAACTGCTGCACCGGCTGATGGCCTATATACGCGACGCGACACTCGGCGCGATGGCCCAGGTGCACGCGACGGGTCTACTCACGCCGAACAGCTGTGAGCCAATGACGTGCAGCGATCCAGTTGGTAATCCGACTACGGACGGCACAATCGGCTACGAAAATCTATGGATGATGGCGAACAGCCAGGAATTCGAGGGCGTTTCACCAAAGATGTGGCGCACGTTCTGTCTCGAATATCAGCGCCCGATCATCGAGCAGTTTGGGTTGAGCGCCTATGGTTGCTGCGAGAACCTCACACATAAGATTGCAGGTGTGCTTTCGTTGAAGAATCTGCGCATCTTCGTGTGCAGCGCGTGGACGGACCTGGCGAAGGTGCAGGAGGCTGTGGGGCAGAACTACGTCATTATGTGGCGGCAAAAGGCCAGCGACGTGGTTTTTCCGGACGATGACGCCATCATCCGGCGCGACCTTGAGAACGGCGCGCAGCAATTACAGGGCTATCATTACCAGATTGTACTGCGTGAACTACAGACCCTCGCCGGACACCCGCGCCGCCTACACGACTGGACCCGCATCGCCAAAGAAATGGCAGCGAAATACGCCTAAAGTGTATATGTTATTGGCAACGACTACACGACTAACAACAACCGAACTATTGGGAAGGAATCCGAAAATACTATGACCACAGGCTATGTTTGTAACATCCAGCGGTTTTCCGTCCACGATGGGCCGGGGATCCGCACGACCGTCTTCCTCAAGGGCTGCACGCTACGCTGCTTCTGGTGCCACAACCCCGAAAGCATCCGCCCCAAACCGGAAGTGCAGTTCTTCCCCAATCGCTGCATCGGCTGTGCAGCATGCGTCGAGGTATGCCCAGAAGGCGCGCAAGCGTTCGACGAGCACGGCATGCGCGTCTTCTACCATGAGAAATGCGTTGCGTGTGGCAAGTGCGTGGATGTCTGCTATGCCGAGGCGCTTGTCTTCACAGCCAAAACGATGACTACCGAAGCTGTTGTGGACGAAGTCCTGCGCGATCGGGCATTCTACGAGAATTCCGGTGGTGGCGTGACGCTCTCCGGCGGCGAGCCGGCGCTGCAAGTGGACTTCTCGCGGGAAATCCTCGAACGCTGCCGCGCGGCGAGAATACACACTGCCATCGAAACTGCGGCTAATGTCCCCTGGGAGAGTCTGGAAGCGCTCCTTCCGCTCACCGATCTGGTGATGATGGACATCAAGCATATTGACTCCGGCAAACACCGCGACGCCGTCGGCGCCCCCAACGCTTTACTGCTAGCGAACGCGCGGCGCATCGTCGAAAGCGGCAAACCCATTATCTTCCGCATTCCCGTCATCCCCACGGTCAACGACACACCGGAAGAAGTTGCCGCCATCGCCACCTACGTGCGCGAGTTGAGCGATTTGCGCGCCGCGCGGCACAATGGCGCGTCCAGCGATCCCGAACCCATTACGCTCGAACTGCTGCCCTTCCACCGCATGGCCGGAGACAAATACAACAGCCTGGGATGGGACTATCGGGCTGCCGACCTGACCCCACCTACCAAGGAGCACATGGCGACATTGGCAGGTGCAGCACAAGCACAAGTCGCTGACGCTTCCAAGGGCATTCCGGTTCACAGCAGGTAATTATGCTTGATCTACTCAAATTCGGCCTCATCCTCGGCGTCACGATTTTTCTTTTGATGCGCAAGTGGGACCTTGGTCTCATCCTGCTGCTGGATACAGGATTGGCGGCAATCCTGTTCGCCTATCCTTTTCTGAATTTGCTTCGCTCTGTCCTGCGCGGCCTGTTTGCCTTAGACACCTGGGATCTCGCCGGGGCCGTCTTCCTGGTGCTGTTGCTGGCCGAATTGATGCGCCGCACCCACGCAATGGAGCGCATGGTCGCCGCGCTACAGGTCGTCGTCCCCGATAGCCGCGTCGTTCTAGCGTTGATGCCGGCGATGATCGGCCTGATGCCAATGCTCGGCGGCGCGATGTTCTCCGCGCCAATGGTCAACGAGATCGGCACGCGACTCGACCTGACGCCCAGCCGGAAAACCTACATCAACTACTGGTTCCGCCACTCGATGGAGTATGTCTTTCCACTCTACTCTTCGCTGCTGATGGTTTCGGCGCTGCTTGGCGTTTCGGTCTACGCCTTCATCCGTGCGTCGTGGCCGCTCACCGTCGCTGCGATGGTCGGTGGCGTCATCTGGGGACTGGCAGGTATCCGCCAGGAACACCACTCGAACAACGGGCGGAGCAAACGTGCGGCATGGCTCGACCTGCTCGCCAGCACATGGCCGATCCTGCTCGTGATCGTGGTTGTCGTCGTTTTGCAGTTCAACATGCTCATCAGCCTGGCGGTCATCTGCGCGCTGTTCATGGTGGTCAAGCGCATCGGGCCAGGCCAATGGCGCGACATCCTCACACGCAGCTTCCCCATCACCACCTTCTCGTCCATCTTCGGCGTGATGATCTTCAAGCAAGTGTTGCAGGACACAGGCGCGGTGGAGCAAATTCCACAGGCGTTGGGCATACTTGGCCTGCCACCATTGATCGTCGCCTTTATCGTGCCGATGCTGGTGGGCCTGGTAACGGGGACCGCGGCTGCGGCGATGGCGTTGAGCCTGCCGCTGGTCGCGCCGCTGCTCAACGGCCTGCCCATCGAGAACCTGGCTTCCGGTGTGTGGATGTTCGTCGGATGTTTCAGCGGCATTATGCTCTCGCCGATGCACCTGTGCCTGGCACTCACGCACAACTACTTCGGAGCGAACTGGGGCGCGATCTACAAGGTACTTGTGCCATCCGTGGGCGTCATCATCGCCACCGCAGTAGGCATTTTGCTACTGCGTTAAGCCAATATCCAGTATCCAGATCAAGGAGGAACCATGCCAGACCACAAAATAGCCCTGATTACGGACAGCACGTGCGATTTACCACAGTCCTTGCGGGAACAGTATGACATCAATGTTCTCCCACTGACCGTCATCTGGGGGGATGAACAGTTGCGCGATGGAGTCGACATCCAACCGGAAGCGTTTTATGACCGGTTGATCGCCGATCCGGTCTACCCGACGACGTCGCAACCCACGCCGCAGGATTTCCTCAACGTCTACGAGGAAGTACAGCGACAGGGTGCGCAGGAGATTGTCGTGGTTACGATCAGCAGCGCGATGAGTGGCACGTACGAGTCCGCGAAATTGGCAGCGCCGATCGTCGATATGCCCGTGCACGTGGTAGATTCCAAGTCCAACTCGATGAGCTTGGGCTGGCAGGTGCTGGCAGCAGCGCGGGTGCGTGAGGCCGGTGGAGACGTGACCGCGATGATCGCTGCAGCCGACGCCGCCCGTAAAACTATGGCATACATCATTACGCTCGATACGCTGGAATACCTCCGCAAAGGTGGCCGCATCGGTGGCGCGAGCGCGTTCATCGGCACGCTGTTGAACTTCAAGCCGCAGATTATGGTGAACCACGAGACAGGCATGGTCGAAGCCGGACGCCGCACACGGACACGCCAAAAGGCAATCCAGGCCCTGTATGACGACTTCTTCGCCCAGTTCGACACCAGCAAACCGATGCGGATCGCCGTGTTGCACAACGCAGCATTGCCGGAAGCCGAAGCGCTGGCGGCGCGCGTTCAAGCCGAGTTCACCCCGCGAGAGTTGGTGATCAGCATCGTCTCGCCCGTTTTGGGCGTTCATACCGGGCCGCGCGCCATCGCCTTATGCGGATATACTGAGGACTAAACGTTCAATGGAGTCAACGGTCGCCACGTCCCGATGGACCTGGCTGCGCGGCGTGATGCTGGCCGCGCCGATTGTGATCGGCTACATCCCCATCGGCTTTGCCTACGGCGTCCTCGCGCAGCAGGCGGGATTATCCACGCGCAATACGGTGTTGATGTCGCTGCTGGTCTACGCGGGATCGGCGCAGTTGATCGCTGTAGGGCTGTTTGCCACCGGCGCACCGGCCTTGTCGATCATCCTGACGACGTTCGTGGTGAACCTACGCCATTTGCTGATGTCGGCAGCGTTGTCGCCGTATATGCGGCACTGGCGCAAAGGCGAATTGGCGGCCTTCGCCTACGAGCTAACTGACGAGAGTTTCGCCGTCCACATTGCGCGATTCACCGAAAATTCGCCCCCCAAGGGCGAGATGCTCGCCATCAACGCCACCGCACAGGTCTCTTGGATTTTCGGCTCGTGGGTGGGTGCAGTCGCGGGGCAGTTGATCACCGACGTGAAACCGCTGGCACTGGATTACGCCCTGCCCGCGATGTTCATCGCGTTGCTGGTGATGCAAATCAAGGACAAACGGTACATCGTCGTCGCGACTGCCACCGGCCTCCTTGCCGTCACATTGACCTTGGGCGGCCTGGGTCACTGGAGTGTTATCGTCGCCACGCTCATCGGTGCAACGTTGGGGACGGCATTGGAAATGGGGAAATTGAAAATTGGAGATTGAGGGATTGGAGATTGAGAAATTTTGTTGGTTCGCTGGTTGGCTCATTCGTTGATTCTTCTTTTCGCTGATTCTGTATTCTGAGGCGCTATGTTAGATCAAAAAGCAATTCTATGGACAATGCTCGGCATGTTAGTCGTGACGTACATACCGCGCGTTCTGCCGGTGTGGCTTTTCACGTCGAAACCGCTGCCGCCGCTGGTAATCACGTGGCTACGTTACGTGCCCGTGGCGGTACTTGCCGCGCTGCTCCTGCCTGCCCTCGTCATCACAGAAAACAACCCCGTCCAGGTTCTCGATCTGAGCTTCGACAACCTCTTCCTGTGGGCCGCGATCCCCACATTCATCGTCGCGTGGAAGACGCGTAGCCTTTTCGGCCCGGTCATCGTGGGGATGGTCATCGTCGCGGCGGTCCGTTTTATTGTGTAAGAATATGGCATATTTTTGCCGAAAGGACGGAGCCAATGAACGGCAAAGACAAGGTGGGTGCGATTCTCATCATCACACTTGCCGTGATCGGCATTGCACTGAACGCGGTGCTACCGCAAACCATTGACGCACGCGCGATTATTCCGGCGCACAGCACCGTCATCACCTCTACTGTCGTACCACGTAACGTCATCCTCTTTATCGGCGATGGGATGGGACCAGAGGAGGTGCGTGCCGCCGGGATGTACCAAAACGGCAGCGCGGGAACGCTCGTGATGGAATCGTTCCCCTACTCTTCCACGATGACGACCTATTCGGCCGACAGCGCCATCACCGACTCGGCAGCAGCAGCTACGACCATGGCAACAGGATACAAGGTTGCCAACGGAGTGATCTCCGTCGCCTGGCCCGGCGACGAGAGCGAACTCGAGACCATGCTCGAACGCTTCCACGCGTACTGCAAACGCGTCGGGCTGGTCACGACCACCTATGCGACCCACGCTACACCCGCCGCGTTCGGCGCGCACGAACTCTCGCGCAACAATTACAACGCCATCGCGGGCGATTATCTCACACAAACCAGACCTGATGTGCTGTTCGGCGGCGGGGACAATGGACTGAATCCGACCAATGCCGCTGCTGCCGGATACACCGTCGCCATCGATCGTGCGACGATGCAAGCGCTCACCCCCAGCACGACCACATGGGCCTCCGGGCAGTTCGGTATCACGCATCTGCCCTATGAATACGATTATTTTGTTGGCACCGATCCTGGTTACAACACCTTGCCGCATCTTTCGGAAATGGTCACAACGGCACTGACACTCTTGGAGAATACCCCATATGGCTTCTTCCTGATGGTCGAAGGGGGACGCATCGATCACGCCGGGCACGAGAATAATATCGCGCGCAACGTCTTTGAGACGCTCGAATTCGATCACGCCATCGAAGTCGCCTACACGTGGGCTGCCGCACGCACCGACACGCTCATCATCGTCACAGCGGACCACGAAACCGGCGGGTTGGACATCATCGCCAACAACGGCGCGGGGAACTTCCCCACCGTCACGTGGGCAACAACCGGGCACACCGACACGCCCGTTCCCGTCTATGCCTGGGGTGTCAACGCCGAAATGACACCGCAAGTCGTGGATAACACCGACATCCACCGCTTAGCGCTCGCCGGCTTCACGGATGCAGCCACGTGTTCGCCAATCGCAGCGCACGTTATCGGTTTCCGCATCCGCACCACACAGATCTGGCAACTCATCGTCATCGGGGCTGTTTTGAGTGCCGGCCTGCACACACTTCGGGAGAAACGCACGAAGCCTGTGGTCCAATAACGGCCCTTACCATAGACACACCAAGTCACGAAGTCTTCTACGTGCAAAGACGACTGTTTGACGACAAGACTAACGACTATACGACAATTTTCGAGGAGGCGCGATTTGTCCATTCAATACGGCGCACACTGTTACCTGTTCACCGACGGCTGGTCGGACGATCACCTGCCCATTCTGGACACGGCCAAAGCGATCGGGCTGGACGTCTTCGAGCTGGTCGTTGGGGACGACGTGAGCTACACGCCACGCCTGAGCCGCCAACGTGCCGAAAGCCTTGGGCTGACCCTCACCCTCAGTCCGGGGGGATTCTGGCCAGTGGATTGCGACCTTTCTGCCGACGATCCGGCAGACCGCGCGCGAGGCCTGGCATGGCACAAACGCCAGGTGGATGTTGCCGCCGAACTCGGGGCAGTCGCTTACACTGGCGCGCTCTACGGACATCCCGGCATCATCCAGCGCCGGATTCCGCCCGCCGACGAACTTCCACGCACCGCTGAGGGCTTACACACCCTAGCAGACTACGGGGCGCGGTACGGCATCAGCATCGTCATCGAACCAATGAGCCACTTCCGCACGCACGTTGTCAACACGCCGGAGCAAGCTATGCGTCTGGCGAACCTGGCCGATCACCCCAACCTGCACGTGCTGCTCGACACCTACCACCTCGTCACCGAAATTCGTGACTACGCGCAAGCTATCCACACCGTTGCGCCAAAACTGTGGGGCCTCCATGCCTGTGAAAGCGACCGCGGTGTGCCCGGCGGCGGCCTCGTTCCGTGGGACGCCGTCTTCGGCGCATTGACAGCCATCGCCTTCGAGGGTTACGTGCTGCTGGAGACATACAACTCATCCATCGGCGATCCGCCAGGAAGGTTCGCCTACCAACGGGGGATGTTCCACGATCCATGCCCAGACGGGGAGGCCTTTGTCCGGCAGGGGATTGCATTCTTGAAGGCGGGGATGGGTGATGCGTAATGCGTGATGCGTGAATTGATGACTTGCGTCTCGCTCATTCGCTGATCTGTTGATTCGCCCATTCTTGCGCCCGTTCACTCAACAGGAACACATACACCCGCGCACCGTTCTCACGAAATTCCAGGGGATCGTAGGGATTCTCAAAAGCCAGGCTGGGGACCTCGGCAAAAAGCTCATCGTAGAGACGCGCCTCTTTGGCGTATACATCTGGGGTTTCATAGAAACGGTTGAACATTCCCGACCCAGCGATGATCACGTCATATCCGTGCCGTCGAAAATAGCCTAGATCGGTGGCTAATGTCGTGATGGTGGCGATATATTCCACGTCGCAGCAATCCGGATCGATGTAGACGGTGTAGGATTCGGCCACGACCTTGAGCGCATCCAGGGCACGACAGCCTTCCGGCGTGGCAAGCCGTTGATCGAACCACGCTTGCGCCTGCGCCCGCCCGCTTGGCTCGGGACTTTGCAGGAGAGGTGGTAGTTTCACCAACGAAGGCAGCAAAGGAATCAGCGAAAATAGAATGAGCGACGAAAGAATCAGCGCTGGCTGTGACGACCATTTACGTTTAGCCGCCAACACGTCTGCCAGCACATCCGCCGAAGCTCCCACCCCAGCGATCAGCAAGACCAATACCGGCAGCACGTTGCGGTCGAAGTGGACAGCCTGCCTGCCGATCAACGCGAAGTAGATGATGACGAAAACGACCAGCGGTGCGGCAATCCGCTTCTTACGCCAGAATGCCAGCCCGATGCCGGGGATGCCAAACAGCAGATAAAACGGATTGCTCCGCCATAGATAACCCAGATACCACAGAACACTGCTGCCGGTCACGCCCAAATGGCCTGTAGCATAGTGCCGCATTTCACTGCTGATGGCGGGGAAGGCCGCGCCCGCATCCAACAGTACAAACGGTGAAGTCAGTATAAAAGCGCCGCAGAATAGAAGGCCGCTCAACACTACAAAACGCACTTTGTCTCGCCAGGTGCCTGTCAACAAAAACCCGGTCAGCCCCACCGAGGCGGACAACACTGCGTAGTTGTACTTGCACGAGGTCGCCAATCCACCGCAGACCGCCGCGGCCCACAACCAGCGCTGCGCGTGCGCGCCGCCATTGTGCGCCAGCGCTTCGTCGCAGGCCATTAACGCCGCAACAACGAAACACGTGGCGATCACATCCACGGTCATATAATGCGAGAGTTGCACGTGCGGCAGCGAAATCGCCAGGAGGAGTGCAGCCAATACCGCGCCCCATGCCCGTTGTGCGAACCGTCGCACCAGCACAAAGAGCAATCCTATAGTCACCGTCCCCAGCACAGCAGTGACGGCGCGTCCCAGAAGCAACAGCGACGGGGTTCCCAGCAAGCCGACCGACATTTCCAAAGTATGGATCGGCTGTACATCAGCGAGAGAAGCGAATGCGCCTGTCAAGCGCCCTACGCCATAGCCAACGTAGAAGACTGCAGCGTCTAGATAAATGGTCAGGCTCGGATAGTTGAAGAAATGCGGGTTCAGGTCACCCGTTTTGAGGATATTGATCGCAGGATTGTACTGCGTCGGCTCGTCCGTGTGCGCGAGGTATGGCAATTCCATCCCAAAATCCAGCCGCCACAAGCGCAGAAAGAGCGCCACCGCCAAAATGGCAACCAAGAGTATCCGGGTTCCACGTTTCTCAGAGGCAATCATAAGTCGTTAGCTTTCAGCAATCAGCCGTCATCGGTTAACCTTCAACTATCAGCAACGAGCATCCGGTTTCCAGTATCCGGCTTCAGCTTCTCCGAAGCACTATCGTTACCACTTGCTTCAACTCTTCGATGCGCAACACCAACGCGAGGATGGCATACACGATCACACCAATAGCAACACCACCGACGCTCTGCACGAGCGCACCCACCGGCGCGACGCGCATCCAGCCCCACAAGACCACCCCCATACCCACGGAGGCGAGCAAGACGCGCAGAGCCTGTCCCGCCAGACCACGCGCATCGAAGCCGCCGATGCGCCGGTAGATTAACACCAACAGCACCGTCATCTGCACGGTAAACGCCAGCGCACTCGCCAGGGCAAGCCCACCATGTGGGCCGCCCCCCAACGCGGTGAAGGCCGACGGCAGAGTCAGGCCCAACACCACGTTCAGTGCCACAGAGAGCAGTGCCGCCAGCGCCGGCGTCCAGGTGTCGTGCAGCGCGTAGAAAGCCCGCGCCAGCACCTCGATGGCCGAAAGTCCCACCAGTCCAAGTGCATAGAAGGTCAGCGCCCAGGCCACAGCTTGCGTCGAAGTCGCATCGAACTCGCCGCGTTGGAACACGACCGCGATGATCGGTTGCCCCAGCGTCATCAGGCCCACCGCCGCCGGAAGCGTCACCGCGACGATGACGCGCAGCATCAACGTGAGCGTCTTGCGCAGCGCGTCCGTTTCGCCGCGCGCGGCCTGCGCCGCGAACGTCGGAAAGACCGCCGTCCCCACCGCCTGCGCGAATACCCCCTGCGGCAGCAAGGTGATCAGCCACGCATATTCTAGCGCCGCTATCGCCCCCGCCCCCAATCGCGATGCCAGGTTGTTGGTAACGAGCATATTCACCTGCGTCGCCGCCACGCCCAACACGCGCGGGGCCATCAAGCGCCCCACCTCGAGAACACCAGGGTCGCCACGTCCCACAATCGGCCAGTAGCGCGCGCCGTAACGAACGAGGCCCGGCACCTGGACCAACAGGTGGACGACCGCGCCAACGACCGTCCCAATGGCTGGTCCCATCGACCCTAGGCCAGTCTCACCGCCCCATATTCCCCCACCAATGAGCGCCAGGTTATACAGGATCGGAGCCACCGCCGGGAGCAAGAAGTGCTGGTTTGCGTTGAGCGTCCCCATCACCACACCGCTGACGCCAAAAATCGCCGTCGAAAGCAACATCACCCGCATCAACGTGGCGCACTGCGCCTGCGTCTCTGCCGGGAGGGCAGGCGCGACCAGAATGCGCACCAGCCAGGGCGCAAAGAGGATGCACAACAGGCTCAACGGGACAAGAACAATCAGGAGGATATTGATAATAGAGGAGGCCAGCTTCCACGCGGATTCGGTCTCGCCGCGCGCCAGCCGCCCGGTGAACAGCGGGATGAAAGCCGCACCAAGCGCGCCACCTGCCACAACGAAGAAGATCGCTTCGGGGATGCGCTGCGCCGCGACGTAGGCATCCATTGAAGTGCCCGTGCCAAAGTAGTGCCCGAAAACGATTTGCCGCACCACGCCCAACACGCGACTGACAGCAAACGCCGCCATCACCAGGACGGCGGCCCGCGCAACGTGTCGTTGTGTGTTTTCCATAAGGGAGGATTATACCCGATTTTTGCGCATCCTTGCGAAAGCCTTCGCAAGGATGTCGAGATTTTACCAGGGATAAGGCTTCAATTCCTCGGCCAGCGCCACCGGGCCGCCGAAAGTCTTCCCAGCCTCAGACAAAGCATAGGTCATCGCGTCGGGTTGGGTGTAGTAGTGTATCAGCACCAGCCGCTCCACTCCGGCCCGCGCGGCAAGTGCACCCGCTGCGCCGGGCCGGGTATGATGGCGATCCGAATCCGTCGCTTCGTGGAAGAGCAATGTCGCACCTTGCGCTAACTGCTCCACTTCCGGACAAGGGAAGGTATCGCTCGAATAAACGAAAGCACGGGATGTTCCGCGCAAGCCAAAGCGCACAGCAATGGACGGGATCGAATGTTGGGCAGGAGTCGCTGTCACCGTGAAATCGTCATCTTCCGCAACCGGCGCGCCGACCTCTGGCACAATTTCGCGGTACGCAAGGGATAAGGTTGAGACCCAGTTCTGGCTTTCAAACAGCGCAACCATCCCCCGCACCAAAGACAACACCTCAGGATGTGCATAGATCGACAGAGGTTCGGAACGAGGCTCACCGTTGGCCAGCATGAACAATCCAAGCAAATATGCGGGCAAGCCGTACACGTGATCCGGGTGAAAATGGGTGATGATGACGCCACGCACTGCCAGGGGATCGAGGCCGGCGCGTTGTAAGCGCCCGATGGGGCCATCGGCGCAATCGACCAACCAGTAGCCGTTGCTTCCGGCCACTGCCAGATACGAGTTGGCATGTCCGGCATCGGGCAACGCCGGCGCTACTCCCAACGGGAGAACGTAAGGAACATGCGTCTCGCTCATCCTGACCTCCACCTATGCTCAACGAATCTAACGGATGAAACAGAAATATATGCTGATAACTAACCACTGAGCGCAAAAAGTAAGTGCACTTCTGTCTACCACATTTACCATGCGTGGAAGGAAAGGTTCCAGCATCCAGTATCCAGCGTATTTATCGCGCTCGGAATGAGAGGCCACAATAGGCCGCCGCGGCTTTCATAATCAGCGTTGCGTAGCATCCCGATTGTAGAGTGAAATGCACCGTAATGGCCTGCCGCCCGGGTGTATACTCATCGAGATAGGGCGCACTCACCTCGACGGCGGTAGGCGTAAACCAAACCGAACGCTCGCCTTTGGAGAGATAGACGCGCCGTAGAATGCGTGCTTTGAAATCGTGCAGCGTCAATCCTTCCAGTTCGAAGACGGTCTGTGCTGCTTCTCCAACCGTCTCCTCGTAACGCGCCGTCAAGCGGGGCAGGTCAATCATTAATACCTTAGCCTTATCTGGTACAGCATTTGCCTCAGGCAGGGGAAAGTCTATGTCGGCAATTTCTACAGTACCCGGCGAAGAAGCAAAAGAATCGAAATAACAACCCGTGATACGGTTCCATATCCACGACTGGTAAGCCGAAAGATAGATGGAGAGCAGGCGATCCTGGATCAGGTTGACCGCCTTTCTGTAGTCGTGCGGATGATCTTTGAGATATGTGATCACGCTGCGGAAATTCGAGGGGCGTGGGGCCTGATGGAGCAAGAATCCCCACTGTCCCCAATGGGTCTGCACCAACGCCTTGAATTCGCGGACATCGGCGGGGTCGCCGCGCATCGGTTCCTCAAGATAAAAGCGCACCACTTGTTCGGCGTCGCGCAACAGAATCGCTTTACCGATGAAGCCCTTATCGGATAGTGAGCCAAAACGTTGCTCGTCAAAGTAGTTGGGCAAACCCTGGGCTTCCAGCTTCTGGAGCGCGTTAGTCAATGCTGGCACATCCTGTTCCGACAAGTCACGCGCAACGACGGCGAACCGGTTGCCCAACACATCCTTCGGCTGAAGCGCACGAGGCCCCCATTGCACGCGCTGCGCTATGAAACCACGATCTTTGACCTGATCAGGGCCACGCTTGCGGACACTGGCATATTGGACAGCTTCGGCACTGGCATCCTTGAGCGCAGGAAAGACCAGCGCACTCGGCGTCACCTTCAAGCGCGCAGCGAGCCGGTCGCGGACGTTTAGCGTGGTGAGATTACGTTTCTCCACACGGTAATAGGCATAGGCACCCCGCTCGCTCCTGGGCAGGGCGATTTCCTCTTCAACACGAAAGTCTTCAGGTACACGTTTAATACGCATGATCGCGTCCTAGGGTCCAACGACAGTGACAGTCACCGTCGGTACAGGCGCAGGTGTGGAGGTGGGCATCTCTTTCACAAAGATGACGTGCTTAAAGCCCAAGCTCAATAACATCGAGTGCAACACGACGCGCGCGTTCTCGTCCGCCTTGTCCAGCAAACCATTCTCGATCGCTGCCTGCAACATCAATCGCTCGGCCTCCTGCCGAGCAGCCGTTTCCAACTGCATATTCATCCCCGCTACACCTGTGCGGCGGTCGTAGACGTAGGTGCGGCTGTTATCCAAAGTGGCGACAAACACCTCTGCAGGAGGGAGGCGCATGTACACCGTGCCGTCTTCGGTGGTCATTAAATCAGCAGGGCCGATATACGACACATCGACACCCGCAATCATTTCCCCGTACGCAATCAACAGCAACCGGTCGCCAAAGAGAAAACCGAGCGGCCCCTGCCCTGACTCCGCCGTGATCACCTTCTCCATTTGATACGACGCCGTTTCCAGACGGCTTAACGCCTGCACGCCCTCGATCACTGTTGCCGCACTTGGATAAATCGTCGGTGTGGGCTGGGGTAAAAGCTCTTTTGGATCGATACCGCTCGTGGAAGACGGCTTGCGCGAGCGCGCGAAAATCCACACACTCGCTACAATAATGACGATGATCCCTATCCACATCAGGATGTTTTTCAATCTGAGCATGCCCCTACCCTCTCCGGTGACGTTTGATTTTCTCACCTCTACATACGTAGCATACTACGATTTGGGCGCATCGTCAACAACGATGCGTATGCCGCAACTTACCCCCCACTCGGTTCGTATTACTCTATACTAAAAGTCTATCCGAAAATTTGCCGTTGACGCACCAGAAACGCTTACAGACACAGTTTTCGGCTAGGGTCTAAATCTTAACAATGGTTTCAGCGAACAAAACGAAAGTGTAATCCATCTCATTCGTTCAATTCGTTGACCATTTTGGAGGCAATTAGGATGAATAACAGATCAAACCGATTGACGTTACTCTTAATCATCGTCGCGGCGCTGTTCATCTCGCTTGGTTGTACAGTTGGAAATTTCAGCAGCATCGATACTGTGACCGTGGGAGAACTCAACAAGGAAACGCAAACGGTGGAAGTGAGTGACGCCGAACAGGTACGCGTGTATATAAAAATGGGCACTGGAGAACTCAAGGTGAATCGCGGCGCGGACACGCTGATGCACGCCAACTTCACGTACAACGTCGCCGATTGGAAGCCCCAGGTCGATTATACAGTCACCGACGGGAGCGGCCGACTGACCATCCGCCAGCCAAACAGCGACCAAATCTCGATCCGCAGCGACATCCGCTACACCTGGGATCTCAAATTCGATGAGGAGACTCCGCTGGATATGCGTGTCGAGTGTGGCGCAGGCAGCGGCGATATCAACCTGAGCAAGCTGAACATAACGCGGTTTGACGGCAAACTGAGCGCAGGAGACTTCACGGTCGACTTGAGCGGCAACCAAAGCCTGGAGTACCTCGAATTGGATATGGGGGCTGGCGATGTCATCGTGGACTTGAATGGCAACTGGGAGCATGACGTTGAGGCTTACATTCAGGGCGGCATCGGCAATACCGCCCTACGCCTGCCAAAAGACATCGGCGTGCGCGTCATCGTCAACAAAGCCATCGGCTCGGTCAACGCGCAAGGTCTCACGCATGACGGTAACGTTTACGTCAACGATGCCTATGGCGTATCCCCGGTCACTGTAGAGATCAACGTTCAGAGCGGCGTCGGTGAAACCTCGTTGGAGGTTGTGGAGTGAGTTTCAACCTTGCGAAGACTCAGAGTCTTCGCAAGGTTCCCGTTCCAGCCATGTGACCAGCGCCAACGAAAAGCAGAAGACGAAAGCCAGATCGATCACAAAATAGGATGCATCCACCATCCCGTGCGCCAGGAAATCGGTCATCGATGCCATCACTCCTAGCGCCAGCGCCCGTGCAGACATGGTCGCCCGCGTTTCAGGATCAGCGCTCGTGCGTAGAGGCCACGCCTTGCGCCAGAACGACACCTGCAGTCCCACGAAGATCACCAGTCCCAAGACGCCAAGCCGCGACGCAAAATCCATCACGACGTTGTGTGGGTGCGCAAGGTTGAACTCCTCCCACGCCGTCGGCAGGACGTAGCGAGTGCGATACGCGTAGAGGAAGTTATCCGGCCCCACACCCAGCAGGGGGTAATCGCGAATCATCCCCCACGCACTGTGCCACAGCGACAACCGGAAACCCGTCGTGCCGCCACTCAGATCGAACATACCGGCAAAGCGCGGTGTGCGCAGCAGCGGGATCAACGCCACCACGCCGACCAGCAAGACAACGACCGTTGCGCGTCGCCAGCGCGGCCCTCCGAGGATGCCCAACAGCAGCAACGTTGCCGGGATGCCCAGGACAATCGCGCCGCGCGACAGGCTCAGCAACAACGCAGCCCCTACTGGGGCGCACGCTAACGCGTACAGCCAACGTCGCCGCGAACCAAACAGGTCGCGCAGGAACGTCCCAATCCGGTTTTGCACAGACGACGTCCCGTCGAAGAACACCACCGCGAGCATCAGCGGTAGCGCCCGGCCCAGGTACAATCCCACGTTGTTGGGTGAACCGTAGATACTGTGCAACCGCCGCATCCCACCCTCCGCTGTGATAACGTCGCCCAGGATAAAATACTGCACCAGCCCTACCACAGCGACCATCACTGCGCTGCACACGAAGGCATCGATAATACGTTGCTGCTCACGCTTCTCCAAAGGCAGTGCGACCAGCGCCAGGTAGAACAACACTGGTTCGAGGATAACGAGGCGCAGTTCGCGCAGCGCCTCGTGCTTGTGTTGCGCAAAGAGCGTAGAGAGCACCGCCACGATGACGAAAGCGCCCATCCACATCACCTGACGGCGCGGCAGACGTGGGAGACCGCGCAGACGCGGGTGCCATTCCTTCTTCCACATCCCAACCACTTGCACAAAACTCCCCGCGAGTGTGGGCAGCAATACCAATTCCGCCAGCGAGAACGACTTGCCAAGCAACGATAGCGGGTGCATATACAACGGCGCCGCAAACAACGTAAGCGCTAATCCGAGCGCCGGCCTCATAAAGACAATGAACGATACCGCCGCGCCCGCACCAAGTGTCAGCACCATCCACGGCGAGAAGTAATACAGTCCCGCCGCTAGGAGCAGCGTGAACTGTTCGCCGCCATCGCCCAAGCGGCGGAAAACCCCTTGCCCCATCATCACCTGCCAGGCGGTGAAGAGGTATACCGCGCTCAGCGTTGCAGTCAAGACTAACTGGCCGCCTTCGCGCAGCCAACGCCAGTCTTTGGCCACATTCTGCCCAAGGCGGCCCCAGTCCACGTGCCGCCCGGCAAAAAGTGCCAGCGCCAACCCTCCCACGCCGAGGACTGCCAGCGCTGCATAGCCGAATGTGTCGCCTTTTGTATCCGGTTGATTCGCCACGCGCCAATCGACTAACGCCCACTGTCCCCAGCCACGTTCCGCGACGATCTCGACGGTGTGCTGGCCATAGGGAAGATTTTCTGCCAACGGGACGGTCGCCACTGCCGCCAGCGGATCGTAGAGGACAACGTAGGCGCACCCATCGCGGTCACGGGGAAGCGACGGCGCGGGTTCGCCGTCGATGGCGACGAACAAGAACGCACGGTACGGCCCACGCCGCACCGTCAGCGCAATGCCCGTTCCCTCGAAGGTTAGCGTCACCTTGTCACCGCTCTTACCGATGTCCGCACCCTGCGGGCCAAGTGTCCACGTTCCCTCAAAATCCGCCAGTGATGTACTCGCATTGTATCCGCCGGGCGTCGCCACACGTGGACGGGCGTTCCATTCGCCCAACGCCGTGTAGACCGGGCGAAGTTCACCCTCCGGTCCCACCAACGCGAAGCCCCAATGCTCTTCAGCGTCGGGGACAGAAGCAGTGACATCGCTTTCCGGGCGCGGCTGGAAGCCATTGACACACATCACACCCATCCACGGCCACTCGCGCTCCACCCGCGCTAGCGCGGAAACGGTGTATTCCGCCTGTGTCATCTCGTCCACGTTGCCCCAGATCGAAGCGGGGCCAGGCCAGGTGGCGGGCTTGCTGTTCCAGCCGAAGTCGCTGATCCACACAGCCTTGCCCCCATCGCCGTACGCCTCCAGTGCCTCGCGGATCAAGACCGCACGTGAGAAGGTGAAAACATCGCGTCCTACCGCGCAATCCTCTGGACTGGTGAAAAAACCGTAGGGCTGCGTGGCGACCACATCGAAGTACGGCTGTGCGCCCGCCGCGTACAGAATCTCCAGGAAAACGTCCTCGGCATAGTTGCGCTCACCCGTTTCGACGGTGGGAGCCAGGCTGCCAAGCACGATGCGCGCGTCGGCATCCGCAGCGCGGATCGCGTCTGCCGCATTCGCGAGCAAGGCCGTGTAGACGTAAGCGTCAACATAACCACCCCAGGCGTCGCCGAGGTTGGGATTGTGCCAGATTTGGTAGTAAGTGAGTGTGTCGCCGTAACGGGCAGCGAACGTGCCCGCGAACCGGGCAAAAGCTGCAGGGTTGGGCGGCATCCCAGCCCACGCGGGAGCTGTATCGAGGACGGCAATCAAATGCAGATCGCGCGCGTCGGCTTCTGCCACAAGTGCATCCCACGTTTCCCACCGAAAGTCACCCGGCGCGAGTTCAATATCGGCCCAGGCAAAGCGCTGACGCACCCAGGTGAAACCGCTGTCAGCGATCGTATCCAGCGCCCAGGTCAACCGACTGGCGTCATATTGTTCCAACGCAGCATTGACGCACGCGCACGGCAGATCCGTATCGGCCAACGGCGCAGGAAAGCCGATTTCCCAACCACGTGTGAGGAACTGCCGCCGTGCGGAAAGCTGCACAGCGCTAAGCACAGCCACAAAAACCAACAACACGCCAAGCACAAATAACAGCAACGGTTTCTGTCTCATAGCGGGCATTATATGACAACATGCGTGAAACGTGAAGCGTGATGCGTAACGCGTGACTTCGTAAAGCGCATTACACACATCGCCTCAGTTTGTGCCTGCCGGGGACCGCCAGATCCTGGTGTGGCGCGCAAAAGCGCGGATCTGGCGATCCGCTTCGAGCGCAGCTAAAGATCCATTCATGAATCACGTTTCACGCATTACGTACCGTGGTATAATTTCAACGTGTTGAGGAAAATCCGCGACTTCTTAGAATTGATCAAATTCGAGCACACCATCTTCGCTCTGCCTTTTGCCTACGTGGGGATGCTTTTGGCGGCTGATGGCTGGCCAACGTGGCGGCAGTTCATCTGGATCACCGTGGCGATGGCGGCGGCGCGGACATTGGCGATGGCGATCAACCGCATCGCGGACCGGGCGCTCGACGCGCGGAATCCGCGCACGGCGAACCGGCCTCTTGTGACCGGGCGTATCGCGCTTTCAACCGCGTGGGCAGGGACGACAATATCAGGGGTAGTGTTGAGTATTGCGGCATGGCAACTGGGGCCGTTTCCGCTGATCTTACTACCGGGCGCGTTGCTCTTTCTGGTAGGCTACGCGTTCGCCAAGCGCTTCACGTGGCTCTCGCACTTCATTCTCGGCTTCACGGACGGCCTGGCCCCGGTGGGCGCGTGGGTCGCGGTGCGCGGTTCGCTGTTCACGGTGGATGACGTCCCGGCGTGGGTGTTACTGGGCGTTGTGACGCTGTGGATCGGCGGTTTCGACATCATCTACGCCTGCCAGGACATCGAAGCCGACCGCACGGCGGGGCTGCACGCAATCCCGGCGCGATTTGGCGCCCCTGCAGCCCTGGAGGTCTCATCGTTGTGCCACGTCGTCACGATCACGCTGCTCATCGTCTTGGGGAAGACGCTCGTTTTGAGCTGGCCGTACTGGCTTGGTTTGGCCGTCGTTGCTGGGTTGCTCGTCTATGAACACAGCCTGGTGCGTCCAGGCGACCTATCGCGCATCGACGTGGCGTTTTTCAACATCAACAGTTACATCAGCGTAACGTTGTTTGCGGGCGTGTTGGGAACCCTGTTTATAGCGTGATGCGTGACGCATCACGTTTCACGTAGCACGCACTACAAATTTGGTCAAGGACTATAACATTGACAACATCACAACGAACTCAGATCACTTTCGTTCGCCACGGGCAGGTATACAATCCGGAGCGAATTGTGTATGGGCGATTGCCTGGTTTCTCTTTGAGCGAATTGGGCGAACAACAAGCGCAGGCAGCGGCGGAGGCATTGCGCGACATGCCGCTGGCAGCGATTTTCAGCAGCCCGCTGCTGCGCGCGCAACAGACAGCGCGCATCCTGTTGGCGGAGCACTCCAGTATTCCTTTGCGTATATCCGAAGGGATCAACGAAGTACGATTCTTTTTCGAGGGGCAACCGATGGCATCCCTAGAAGCCCGAAACTGGGATTTGTATAGCGGGGTCGATCCAGCCTTTGATCAGCCGCGGGACGTCGTCGCCCGTTCGCGGGAATTTCTGGCGCAGGTACGGCGCGAGTCCGCCGGGCAGCACGTCGTCGCCGTAAGCCACGGGGACGTGATCGCATTTACTGCGTTGTGGGCCTTCGGCGTCGAACTGATCCCGGCGAATAAACACACGTTGGACAGACACGGGCTGGCCGAGGATTAT
Organism: Anaerolineae bacterium; assembly: GCA_016934645.1. Next base: position 9,470 of record JAFGSL010000002.1, on the reverse strand, counting down.
CCGGCGACTGCTTCACTGCTGACGTTCGCTTACGCGCCGGGCGCCAACGAGCGCCCCACCGAAATCACATACCGGCGACCCTACGGTGAAGACTTGGCGGATCATGGAGTATCACCGAAATAGGTAGGGTCGGGGATTAGGTACTAGGGATAACTCAAACCGAATTTCTAATCCCAAGTCCCTAATCCCGAGGAGTTTGTTATGCGCGGACTTAAGGTTATTCACATCCTGTTGCTCTTCTGTATCGGCATGATTGCGTTGAGCGGATGCCGGAAGCCGGAGTCGGGTACACTGCGCATCGCCGTGCTGCCGATTCTCGATACGCTACCACTGTATGTCGCCGAGATCGAGGGATATTTTGCCGCACAAGGAATTACCGTGGATCTGATCCCGGCTGCTGCTGCCGCTGAACGCGACCAATTGCTGCAAGCCGGGCAAATTGACGGCTTCATCACCGATCTGGTCGCACTAGCACTGTACAACCGTGACACAACACAGGTCGTTGCCGTGCGCTATGCGATGGTCCCCACAGCGAATTTCGCGCAGTTTCGTATCCTGGCAGCAGCGCAATCCGGCATCACGACAGTGGAGGGCCTGCGCGACGTCCCGGTTGGCGTGTCGGAAGGTACAGTCATCGAGTATGTGACGCATCGCCTGTTAGAGGCCGCAGGGCTACCCACGGACGAGATCGCCACGTTGGCCGTTCCTAAAATCCCAGACCGAATGGCGCTGCTCGGCGCTGGTGAATTGAGTGCGGCGACGCTGCCGGAGCCACTAGCATCTCTGGCGATGCAACAAGGCGCAATCGTGATCACTGACGATACCGCTCATCCGGAGATTAGTTGCAGCGTGTATGCCTTCCACAAGGATGTGATCGATCAACACCCCCAAACCGTGCGTGCCTTTCTGGCCGCTATCGACGAGGCTAGCGACGCCATCAACGGGGATAAAAGCCGCTGGAGCGATCTCCTCGCCGACAAGGGCCTGGTTCCGGCTCCGTTAGCCGGCGCGTATATCCTGCCCGACTATCCAGCCAACGCTGTCCCCACCGAAGCGCAATTCGCCAATGCCGTTTCCTGGCTACAAGCCACCGGGCGGCTCACGGCTACGCCAATGTACAAAGATTCGGTAGACGGTAAACAGTAGACAGGGGAAACGGTTAAGTTTGCTCATTCTTGATTCACTGACCCTTTAGTTCGCTGATTCTTGATTCGCTGATTCTTGATTCGCTATTCGTAATTCGAAAGGAGACCCTATGTTCGGAAAGACAAAGATTCCTGCGCCGTTTGTCGCACCAAAAGTGCTGGTCATCAACTTTGCACCAGTGTTCCCTGAGCAAGGTGGCAAACGGCTCTACGAAGTCCTGGGGTGGAACGATCCTCGCGACCTGATGCCACAATACATCGCCGACATCGAAGAGTGCAGCTACGGCTACGTGCGTTATCGCATTGTGGAGATGATCGATGTAGATGCCTATCCACTCAAGCTGGATGGCTTCCGTTACACCAACGCCACATATATGGCGTGCCACGAGGATAAGGAAGCCTGGCACCAGCCTGATGCGGTGGACTACCCGGCCATTTTCAAGGCGTACAAAATCTCGATACGCGTGATGTTGGGGGACATTGACGAAGTATGGTTGTGGGGCTTCCCCTACGGTGGATTCTGGGAGTCGACGATGGCCGGCGGGCAACCTTACTTCTGCAATTCGCAACCGGTGCCGGGCTTCTGGGGATTCCGCACGTTCGTCACGATGGGCTTCAACTATGAGCGCGGCGTCGGCGAGATGCTGGAAGCGTTCGGCCACCGCGTCGAATCGATCATGCGCCACGTCTATGGCTCGTGGGAGCTTGCTCCGGTTGCTCAACAGTCGACACCTCATGCCTGGAACCACTTCACGCTGTACGAAAAGGTCGCGCCGGGCGAGGCGGCCTGCGGCAACGTCCACTTCGCGCCGAACAGCGAGCGCGACTACGATTGGGGCAATAGCCGCACTGTGATGAGCAGCGCCGACGATTGGCTGAACTATCCCGATCTCACCGGCGCAAAAGAACCGATGAACTGCGCCCAATGGGGCAACGGCGACATCCGCGAGCACCATCGCTGGTGGCTCAAGCGCCTCCCTCACGCCCCAGGTCGCGCCGCCGACGGCAAGCTGAACAACTGGTGGCCCTACATCGTGGATTTTAACCGGTTCCCAGAAAGTAAAAAGTGAGAAATTAGAAAGTAGAAATGAGTAATGGGTGATGAGGAGCAAGGGATAACCGGTCAGCATTCTCTTTCCCCATCTACCGTCTACTGTCTACCGATGCTTGACTTGCGCGACGTAACCTTTGCTTATCCCGGCCAGGCGCCGGTATTCGAGCGGTTTTCCTGGCGCGGGGAGCACGGAGATGTGTGGGCAGTATTGGGGCCGTCGGGCTGCGGGAAAAGCACGCTGTTGATGCTACTGGCAGGACTGTTGCGTCCGCAATCCGGCGCGGTCATCATCGATAGTGAACCCATTGAGCATCCACGCCCGCGCACGGGGTTAATTTTGCAGGAATACGGTTTGCTCCCATGGGCGACGGTGCAGGAGAACGTACGATTGGGCCTGCGCATCCGCAGCTTCTACGGCCCTGATGGACGGCACGTCCCACACGACGAGCGCACCGATCCCGCCGAAGCGCAGGCCCGCGTCGATCATTGGTTAGCGCGATTGGGGATCGCGGACATCGCGGAGAAATACCCCAGTCAGATCTCCGGCGGGCAACGCCAGCGCACAGCGATTGCGCGTACGCTCGTCCTCGATCCCGACCTGGTGCTGATGGATGAGCCGTTTTCCGCACTAGACGCCCCCACCCGCGAGGGCTTGCAGGCGCTCACGTTAGCACTGTGCGAGGAAGCCGGCGTCACGGTAGTGCTCGTCACGCACAACATCGAAGAGGCGGCATTTGTGGGACAGCGCGTGCTGCTTCTCGGCCAACCGCCAAACTGTGAAGCGTGCGTCATCGCCAATCCACATTTCACCGATCCAGAATATAGACGCTCAGTGGAATACCAGGCGATATGTACTCACCTGCGCGAGATGCTATAGTCAATGGCGAATGTCTCTGCTATAATGGGGTTATAGCAGAATATGGAGGCAGCCTATGTTCGGATTTGACCGTATTACGTTTGATCCCAATGTGATGGGGGGAAAAGCCTGCATACGCGGTATGCGTGTCATGGTTTCGTTGATCGTCAACCTGGTCGCAAATGGAATGACAGCGGATGAGATCATTGAAGCCTATCCGTATTTGGAACCGGATGATATACAACAGGCTCTCGGCTACGCTGCATGGCTGGCTGAAGAATCTATTTATGCGATAGAGCCTGTCGTGGCATGAAATTCCTGGCCGATATGGGGATTTCACCCACAACCGCTGATTTTCTACATGATCTCGGATACGACGCAGTCCACCTACACACACTAGACCTCGACCAGTTGCCCGATTCCGCTATTCTTGAAAAAGCGCGCCTTGAAAACCGGGTTGTTATTACCCATAACCTGGATTTTGGCGAATTAGCAGCAGCAAGTGGCACATTGTTCCCACGCGTGATTATCTTCCGGTTGCGTAGTATGCGTCCAGAACGAGTCAATCGCTACCTGCAAAGTATCATTCGCCAATATGCCAAGGATTTGAGAGCCGGAGCCATTATCAGCGTCACTGACGGTCTCATCCGTGTACGTCATCTCCCCATCGGCGCAAGTCATTAGAAATTAAGATGAAGCGCCGTGATGTGCTTCTGGCGACGTTGGTGCTTTTTATCCTGTGGTACGGGCTTGCGGCGATCATCCAACGCCCTATTCTCCCCACACCGGTTCGCGTGCTGGCGACCTTCATCCGCGACCTTCCCCGCGACCTGGGACACCACACGCTTGTCAGCTTATACCGCGTGGTTGCCAGCATCGCCCTAGCGATCTCACTGGCGACGCCAGCAGGGCTAGTGTTGGGCCAGAGCGCGAGGCTCAATCGCATCTTCGCGCCGTTCATCTATCTGCTGTTCCCGATCCCCAAAGTCGTACTCGTTCCGATCGTACTGGTTTTCCTGGGCGTGGGCGACTTCCCCAAAATCGTCATCATCACGATGATTCTGTTCTTCCAAATCCTCGTGCTTGTGCGTGACGCCGCCGCTGCCATTCGCCCGGAACTCTTGCTCAGTGTGCGCAGCCTGGGCGCGGGACGGCGCGCGCTGTTCCGCTTCGTCTATCTCCCCGCAAGCGTCCCGGCGATCCTCACCGCTGTGCGGCAGTCCATCGGCACCGCCGTCGCCGTACTTTACATCGCCGAACTGTTTGCCACCCGCTATGGATTGGGGTACTATATCTACTATCAGGGCAGCACGCTCTTCGACTATCCCAAGATGTACGCGGGGATCGTGGCCATGAGCCTGCTCGGATTGGGACTGTATTTTGGAGTGGATACGGTAGAACGACGGATGTGTAGATGGGTAGACAGTAGACAGTAGACGGCAGACAGGGGGAATTCACTCATTCGCCGTTTCGCTCATTCTTGATTAGGGGAAATGATGAAGACTAACACGCTGCGTGATTTTGTACAGTGTCTTGAAGCGCATGACCAACTGGTGCGCGTGAGTACGCCGGTTTCGGCGGAACTGGAGATCACCGAGATCGTCGAACGGGTGAGTAAGGGACCGGCGGAACGCAACAAAGCGCTGCTCTTCGAAAACGTGACCGGCTACGATATGCCGGTGCTGATCAATATGTTCGGCAGCGCGCAGCGGATGGCGTGGGCGCTGCACGTGGATGACCTGGATGACCTCACCCGCAACCTGGGAAAGCTCATCGATTTGCGGTTGCCGCAGAACGCCGGGGCAGCCGTCGGACGCGGCGTGGGCCTCCTCAACGCGCTGCGCGCCGCCGGGATCAAACCGTACAAGGTCAAACGCGCGCCGGTGCAAGAGATCGTCGAGACCAAGAACCCGTCGCTGGACGACCTTCCGATCCTAAAATGCTGGCCCAACGACGGCGGGCCGTTCGTCACGCTGCCGCAGGTCATCAGCCGCGATCCGATCAAGGGCGTGCGCAACGTGGGGATGTACCGCCTGCAAAAGATCGATAGCCGCACGTTACTCGTCCACTGGCAACGACACAAGGGCGGCGCAGAACACGAGCGCGTCGCCAAATCGTTGGGGAAGCACATCCCCGTCGCGGTGGCACTTGGCGGCGACCCGGCCTGCATCTGGGCCGCGTCCGCGCCGCTGCCGCCCGACATCGACGAGTACCTGCTCGCGGGCTGGCTGCGTGGTCGTCCCGTCGAGCTGGTGGACTGCGTCACGCAACCGCTCTCCGTCCCCGCCGAAGCCGACGTCGTCATCGAGGGCTATGTCGATCCCGACGACCACCGCCCGGAAGGCCCCTTCGGCGACCACACCGGCTACTACACGCCAGTGGAACCGTTCCCCGCGCTGCACGTCACCGCCGTCACCCGGCGGCGCGATCCGATCTATCCCGCCACCGTCGTCGGCATCCCGCCGATGGAGGATTACTGGATGGGCAAAGCCACCGAGCGTCTGTTCCTGCCGCTGCTGCGCCTCTTCCTGCCGGAAATCGTGGATTTTGCGATGCCGGCGCCGGGTCTGTTCCACAACCTGGTGCTGGTGAGTATCAAAAAGCGTTATCCGGGCCACGCCCGCAAGGTGATGCACGGCCTGTGGGGATTGGCGCTTCTCAGTCTGGCGAAGGCTATCGTCATCGTGGATGCGTGGGTGGATGTGCAGGACCCGAACATCGCCGCGTGGCAAGCCTTGGGCAACGTCGATTGGTCGCGGGACGTCGTCATTGACGATGGGCCGACCGATCACCTGGATCACGCCTCGCACCACCACTCCTTCGGCGGCAAAATCGGCATCGACGCGACGGCGAAATGGCCCGAAGAAGGCTACACCCGTGAGTGGCCCGACGTCGTGCAAATGTCTCCCGAGGTCAAAGCGCGAATAGATGCCTTATGGAAAGACTTAGGACTTGATCATGACTGAATCCCCGACCGCTCCCCCTGTCTACCGTTTACTGTCTACTGTCTACCTCGTCCCTTTCATCGGCGGCCTCGTCTCACTGGCGCTGGAACTGGCGGCGTCGCGCTTACTCGCCCCGGCGTTCGGCACCACGGAACTGGTCTGGTCCGCCATCATCGGGCTGATATTGCTGTATCTCTCGGTGGGCTATGCACTCGGCGGGCGCTGGGCCGACCGCTCGCCCCACCCGGCGACACTCTACACAATCTTGACGGCGGCAGGGTTGACCATCGCCGTCATCCCCGTTTTGGCGCGTCCGATGCTGCATCTGGCGACGCGAGGAATGTATGCCTGGAACCTGGGATTAATCGCCGGGCCGTTCATCTTCGTGCTGGTACTCTTCGTCGCGCCAGTGACGCTGCTGGCGTGCGTTTCGCCCTTTGTCATCCGCCTTTCGGTGACGGACGTGACGGCCTCTGGCGGCACGGCGGGGCGGATTTACGCCGTATCGACGCTGGGGAGCTTCATCGGTACATTCCTGCCCAACCTGGTGCTGATCCCCAATCTGGGCACGTATCGCACGTTCATCCTGCTGGCGATGATCACCGCTGTGACGGGGCTGTGGGGCTTGTGGAACGCCAACCGCCGTCGCTTCTGGCTGTTGGCGTGGACGGTGCTACCTCTCATTACCCTTTCCATCCTCAAGCCGGGAACAATCAAACCAGAAGCGGGTCTTATCCACGAAGAGGAATCTAGCTACAACTTCATCCAGGTAATCGAGAACACGGACGGCTCGCGGTATCTTCTGTTGAACGAAGGGCAGGGCATTCACTCGGTCTATCTGCCCGGCGACGCAATCCTTACCGGCGGGCCGTGGGATTACTACCTCATCGCGCCATACTTCAATCCTCCGCCGTATCCGCCCGAATCAGTGAAGAGTCTGCTCGTCATCGGACTGGCTGCGGGGACAACAGCAAAACAGTACACCGAGGTCTACGGCGCACTGCCCATTGACGGTGTGGAGATCGATCCTGCCATCATCCAGGTAGGGCGAGACTACTTTGCGATGACACAATCGAATCTCACAGCCTATGCCACTGACGGGCGCACCCTCCTCACACAAACCGAGCGGCATTATGATGTGGTCGCCGTGGATGCGTACCGGCTGCCTTATATCCCCTGGCATCTGACGACGGTCGAATTCTTTGCGGAGGTAAGGACGCGTCTCACGGATGAAGGTGTGGTCGCCATCAACGTGGGGCACACGCCGGGCACAGGGGACGACAATGTGGGAGGCGATTGGCGCCTGGTCGAGGCGATGGTCAACACAATGCGGCAGGTCTACCCATCCGTTTATGTGATCGGAGTGCCGGACAGCTTCAACGCGATTGTCGTTGCGACGGTACAAGTCACTACAGCGCAAAACCTGATAGACAATCTTCCGATCTTAAATGACGTGCGGCTGGAAACCGTAGCCAAGCGCGCGCTGGCAAATCTGCGGGAACCAGGGGCGAGTACACTGGTCTTCACCGATGATCGTGCTCCAGTCGAGCAACTTACCCACGACCTTGCCCTACGCTATATTCTCGGTGGGCGGTAGAAAAGGCTAACGATGGACGAAGTCGTCATCCGCAAAGCCACATGCGATGACGCCGCTGCCATCACCGCACTGATCCCGCAATTGGGCTATATTGTGCCGGAAAGCGATATCAACCACCGGCTCGCGGGAATTTTGCACAGAGCGGATCATGCTGTCTATGTCGCTGCGACACCCGAAAGCGGTATTGTGGGATGGGTACATCTGTACATCGATTACAGCCTGATGGATGCCCCGTTAGTGATGGTCGGTGGCATTGTGGTCGACACAACCCAGCGGGGGAAAGGTATTGGGCGAAAGTTGATGGAACAGGCCGAGATATGGGGACACACCCAAGGTTGCGCAGCTGTTTACCTGAAGAGCAACGTGATCCGTCGCGAAGCCCACGCTTTCTACGAGAGTTTAGGTTATCACAATGTCAAAACGCAATATGCTTATCGTAAAGAATTATAAATCCAACTGTTGTGTTGACTAACCCGGCGCTATCTTTATAATGATGTTCATAACCCACAGCTCCACTATACTACGGAGGAATCGATGTTCAAGCGAATACATTATTGCGGATTATGCTTCATCGTTGCGCTATTAATCACCGGATGCAACATCCCTACCCCGCCAGAGGCAACTGCCACGCCGACGCGCACACCCCCTCCACAGGAGACGTCGACGCCTGCGCCGACATCCACATCGACACCCCAACCTGCCACCCCAACAGCAACCGCTTCACCCACGAAGGTCGTCGTCGCAGCCACTCCCTTCCCACTGGATGTCAATCCACTTACCGGTGAGAAAATGGAGAGCGCCGAGGTACTGGACCACATTCCAATCGCGATTAAAGTGTCTAATTCACCTGAAGTGCGCCCGCAATCAGGCCTCAACTCGGCAGATCTAGTCTTCGAACATTTGGCAGAGGGCAATATCACTCGCTTCACCACCATCTTCTACGGCAAAGAGCCAGAACAGGTTGGATCGGTGCGTAGTGGCCGGTTAATCGACCTGGAAATCCCGGCAATGTATGGTGCATTGTTCGGTTATTCGGGTTCCAGCGCAGGCGTGAAAGAGCGCATCCGCAACTCGGACTTGTTCCCCACCTATATTGCCGCACCAGACTTCGGCGTGGGAGAGCCATATTTTTACCGCGTGCCACAGGAAGGCAAAGCCTTTGAGCATACGCTGTTTACCAATCCTGCCGTATTGCGCGAGCTCGCCGACGAACGTGAGATCAACAAACGGCCCAAGTTTCCCCAGTTGATGGCATTCAGTGAAACGCCGCTTGAAGGCGGGACGCCGGTCAACTACTTCGAAGTCAACTATCTTATAGGCTCATGTACGGCGGAATGGACCTACAATACAACCTCCGGGCTATGGAAACGCGCGACCGCTGGAGTCGCGCAAACGGACTACCTCACAGGCGATCCGTTGACAGCAGCGAATGTCATTATCGTGTACGCAAATCACATCGAAACGGATATTCTTGAAGACACGTGGGGAGGTGGTCACCAATCGATCCAAATACAAATCTGGGGAACCGGCCCCGTGCTTGTCTTCCGCGACGGTGTAATGCAGAATGGCTATTGGGAACGCATCGAGCGCAATCATATGCTCACGTTCTGGGTCGCAGAAGGCGAGTCAATCCCTTTAAAACCCGGCAACACCTGGTTCCAGATGGTACCGCTGGACACAACCTCAGAAGAGATCCAGGAAGAGCAATTGCGCTTCACCCCCAAGGGTGTTGTGCCGTTTGGACAATAGGGTACTAAGCGTTCCCACGCTTGTCATTTCTGTCAGCCGTGCTATAATCTGCGCGTGAGGGTGAGTAGCTCAGTCGGTTAGAGCGCACGGTTCACATCCGTGAGGTCCCGAGTTCGAGTCTCGG
>JAFGSL010000667.1 GCA_016934645.1 Anaerolineae bacterium | reverse complement strand
TGGAGAGGCTACTGACTCGTAATCCTAACTCGCGGCAATCTAACAGAACTTCCTGCGCCTCCAGGGGAAAACCATGTCCTTCTTCGAGATTGAGAATGACCTCATCCACTCCATACTGACGGACGAGGCGCACCAGATTTTGGGTATCGCCTAGCACTGGTAGATCGTCATTAGCTTCCTGATACGATTTATCGACAACGCGACCGACAATCTCGTACCCGGTGCCACGAAACGGATTGGCATTATCACTTTCGGTTGTCCGTTGCAGCATTTGCTTCAGCACAGCAACCGGCACATCACCGCCAACAACAATCCCAAGTTGACGGAAAGCCGTATGCGCGAGCACATAAGCGTAGAAGACACGCCAAACTGTCAGTGATATCGTTGTCAGAAACACTAGACCGAACGCGTAGCTGCGGCGGTTAATCGACGGAGACAGCACAGGAATCGCCAGGTCAAGTAATGTACTCAGCAATGCTGCACTTATCACGCTGGCTAGAATACTAGAAGTGCTCGACGCACGCGCCAAATTGTAGACATCCAAAACCGTACCCACAACCAACCACAGCACAGTAAGGGTTATAAACCACTTTATGTTGCCTAATACAAAAACCTTCGTCGGCGTGAAATCGTTCCACAGCAGCACTGAAACCAGCAACATGCCGTTCACGAGTAGCAAATCCATCATAAAAAGCATCAGCTTGCGATCTCTGGCTGTGAACCGCCAATTCTTCCGTGGCGCATTGCACGCCACAGTTTTTTCCATATTTTGTTGTCCCCACATCTTTTCAGACGTCATGTCTCCCTCTCACTACAACGCTATACTCACCGTTTCCTAGCTGTACCGCTCGAAAGCGCAACGGCTTTGGCTTCCGCCAGACGTGTATAAACTTGGATCAAAGCTGCTTCTTGTTCCATGCGATGGACCTCATACCAGGCCCGACCAGCGGCCCCCATACGTTCCAACCTGACAGGATCGTCTAGCACACGTTCAAGACAACGGGCCAAGGCTGCAGGATGGTCTGGCTCGACAATGAACCCCGTCTCGCCCTCTCGTACATATTCGGGCAGAGCACCCGTGCGGGTAACAATGACCGGTTTACGGAAGTAGTAGGCAGCGGCAATAAGCGCTGACTGCGAAGCATCAATGTAGGGTAGCACCACCAATCCACAACGGCAGAAGAGGTCCATTGCCTCCTCATCATTGATCCTGCGGTTATGGATTTCCAACCTGGCAGGTAAAGAACCTCCCCAGAATTGCGACAGATCACCAAAACCAGCAATAATAACCCGACCAGGGAACGACTTATCCGTCTTCATCATCGCGCAGGCCGAGATTAAATACTCCACGCCTTTGTACGGTCTCAAACGTCCAAAGAAGAGCGCCCACGGTTGATATTCGACTGACGCCGCAAGGTCCGTGGATCCCCCTAGCCAACTTCCACCGACGAAAAGATGCAGCAGAGGTGTTGATGTCACGCGCTCGCGTGGAAGCCCCATATCCAGGAGGCGTTGCAAGAAGGTCTGCCCATGGACGAGAATGTAATCAGCAGCGCGGATGATCTGTCGATTCCACAGGTGGACCACCGCTCCATAATTACTCCCCCACGGCGGGTCGATCGTGTGGAGAGTGTGGATGACAGGCAAGCCACGCGCCTTTAACTTGCGCATCAACGACAAATTCCAAATGTGTGGCCCACTGAAGTGAATCAGATCAGGGTCGATATCAAAAATCGTCTTCGCAGCCTTGCGCTGTCCAGCCAGCTTTAGACCCTCCAGCAATGATCCCGTACTCACTGTGTCGACCGGTGTATGTATGGTGACAGCCGGGATATAGCGATCAAGTGGTGCATGGGAGGATGTCACCAGATGAACATCATGGCCGGCTTGAGACATCCGATTCGCGAGGTCGGCCGTGTACTGATGCATCTCGAAGGTTGGCGAGATTAAGGTGTAACAAATTCGCATATTGATGGCTCCTGAGTGGTTTCCGTGTACCTAGACATAGATGCACCCTCGTTTACCGTCGTAAACTTTCAGAATCTCTTATAACCGGTTTTCATCTACCTTTGCTCACATAACAATTATACACCTCTCTGAGCCGAACGCCTAAAACGCTCAGACAAAGCGTAGCGCACCTCAGTGACACTTGACAATCAACGGCAGAAAGAGGCGGTAAGGATTAAGGATAACTGTAACTGAGGCTTCGTCAATTCCATCATCGGTGCTACTCAGCACAGCAACGTTGGTTGCAGCGCTGGGTGTATGCGTGGTTACCTCAACATCATAAGTAATGGTCAACTGTACACCGGCAGACGGTTGAACACTCCAGAGAAGTCGATGTGTGTCACTATCGTAGACTGGACTAATCGAGGTACCCAGCCACATTATGGTGAGTGGATGGCTCAATTCTAGCGGCAACGTATCCGTCAAGATAAGCGATCCACCATCGCCAACGATGCCCAACGTATAGGTAATGATATCGCCAAATGCTGCAGCGCGTGGGGCAGCTGTTTTCGCCACCGTAGCCGCTGGATCTCCCCAGGCAACGGTAAGTGTCGGCCTACCCTCTTCGTCACTGAAGTCCGAACTGCGGAAATACTTGCCACTATGAAAGGCCCAGTCGGGCGAGTAGAGCGCGAGCCTGAGGGGGGTTCCGGCAGCATAAGCCGCAGCAACGGCCCCGCTCACATCCCAATGTCTGGGGATACCAGGCGGGGGAGGTGATTCATCAAATGGATCGACCCAGGTTGCTGCAATGTAATCCCCCGCCAGTGGCGCATTATTCCATGTTAGCGAGCTCTCCTCCCAGTCTTCGTCGATGGTGAATACCTGGATGAAGGAAGGTTGAGGGCCTGGGTCCCAACCTTCACCTGCGTTGCCGAAATGGTAAAGCGTCAGCGTAGCGGAAAGCACGACTTTGCCTGCCGGAAGACTATCCAAAGGAAAAGTCACAAAATACTTGGAGAAGCAGGGCCACTCACTGATGGGATCGAGGTGCTGGATATTGAGAAATTCTTTGCCGGGATAGTTGAGATTACCCCACGTCGGGAAATAACCATCAGGTTCTGCCTCTACTCCACAGACGCTACTCCCCCCCACATCCGCGTCGATCACCTCCGCGCCATCCAACCCATGTCGAATAATTGCCATTGCCCGTGGTAGGGCGGGTGCGGGTGCGTAAGCCGGTTTCAGGCCGAAGTAAAGCTGCCCCCAGGTGGCGGGACTCGAGAGAACCATCATCTCGGGCCATATCTGATCTGCTAACGGCAACCCGGCTTCACTGTCTCGATCATGGACCGCAACACCAAGTCCCCAGAGCGCGCCCTGTGCTGGCGGTCCATCAAACCCCAGGCTCGTGAAAGGGATCTCATAGTACAGCATCCATCCACGATCATCCTCACTATTATCGTTGGGGACAGTGCCATTCCAGCCATAGGTGGTGGTGAATAGGATCGTCGCTATTACCCAGTCGCTGCCATTGCCCTGGTATGCGACCTGATAGTTGGTTTCCCACCAAGCAAGTTGCGCGTCAAAACGATAGCTGTTGGCATCTGGAGTATCACCAACGTTTCCATCCTGACTCAGGTAGAGCGAAACAGAGTCCCACGCCGTCAATTCACCAGGTGAAGGCGTGGTATCATACCAAAGTAGTCGATCGATAATTCCCAGACTCAGAAACAAGCTATCGTCTGTGTACCAGATGCGCACATCTGTGTAGTTCTCGCCGAGTGTGACCTGCCCGAACCAGAAGATCGCAGCCTCATCAATTTCCACATCGTATGGAACGTAGACACACCGATCTGAAGTCTCCGCAACTGCTGAGAGCACATTTGCTTTGGTAGGAAGCGGTGAAGCAACGCTGTCCAGGCATGCTACACGCACCCCGAATCCGCCGATCAGTATTGCCCAGATCAGCATGAGCAGCCGCCTAAGTGGCTTTGGATCAGACGCGCCGGGCCAACAACACACGTGAGTTCCCATCCGTATCGAAGCGCACGTCAATATCACTGTACGCGCCGTTACGCTCAAGCCTGCGCCGGATAAGATCCCCTTGTCCAAGCCCGACCTCAAAGCACAACCATCCCCCAGGCTTCAAATAGCGTAAGGCTTCCGTAATCAATCGTACCAGGATCGACACACCGAAAGGACCACCGTCGAAGGCAAGGCGCGGCTCGTAGTCGCTAACCTCGGCAGGCATCTCACCCACCCGCTGACTTGAAATGTACGGAGGGTTGCAGACCACCATATCAACCTGGTTAACGAACCGCTCATCCTCGAAGGAAGCAAACAGATCGCCGACCGAGAAGGTCACCCGATGCTGAAGCGCAAGATGGGCTGCGTTGCGCTGCGCCAGAGCCACGGCCTCCGGTGAAAGATCGGCAGCGAAAACCTGGCAATTAGGCTCGTGATAAGCAAGGGCCAGGGCCAAGTTCCCACAACCGGTACAGAGATCAATCACCTGCGCATGCCCATTTGCTGCCACCACTGTTTGAAGCGCGTCAAATGCGGCATAACCAAGGATCTCCGTCTCCTTGCGAGGGATCAGCGCTTCGGGACCCGCAAGCATCTCGATCTCCATAAAACACTGACGTCCGGTGAGATGGGCTAGCGGCATACCCTGCATGTGCGTGTAGACCAGTGCCCGCAGACATCTCATCGCCGCCTCGGACAGATAGGGTAGATCACCTTCAAGGCAACGTTCCACAGCCCGGCACTCCCCCGCCGCCAAGAACCAGAGCGCGCGCAGAGCACCTTCCGGTGACTCCTGCGGCTTGTCCGCAAGATAGAGTCGCTGGTCTGTGATTTCACTGAGCAATTCGCAATAAAGGTCGTTTAGGTCCATCATGTCATATCCTCATTAACTAGAGATTATGGTTAATAACGTGAACAGCTCACAACTACATGGTTGGCAACTCAGCTAACAAACGGCGATATGTACGTGCACGAGCTGTAGCTTTAGGCTGAAAACGAGCAACCAGCACGGCAACTATCCATCGAGGCCAATATGCCAGAATGATCAGCCGTTTGAACCGGTTAGCACGCCTATCAGCCCCAAACTTCCGGTGGAATTGGACCTTACTCCGGTAGAGTTGGATATACATATTTTCAGCCACCTGTTTGGAGCTTGCTTCACCGAAGTGCGTCACCACAGCTTTAGGCACCCACCATAGTTGCCAACCGGCCTGGAGCAATCGATAACACAGGTCCATTTCTTCAGTGTACATAAAATACTGCCCATCCAGAAGCCCTACCTGATCCAGAGCTTCTCGCTTGAGCAGAAAACAGGCGCCCTTAATGACCTCAACCTGACGAGGAATAGATGGATCCCACCGCTGTTGATCATAGGTGGCCCGTCGCCAGATTCTATCCAGGAACATAAGCCTCCAAAACTCGCGCCCTGGCGTCAACATGGGATGGCAAGAAGCCTGCAAACTGCCATCAGCGTTAAGTAACCTGGGGCCGCATCCACCGACCTGGGACCGCGCTTCCATAAACTGGACCAACTCTTCCAATGCACCAGGATGTACTTCGGTATCGCTGTTAAGCAAAAGCATGTACCGCCCCGTGCTTTGAGGAA
Organism: Anaerolineae bacterium; assembly: GCA_016934645.1. Next base: position 8,652 of record JAFGSL010000667.1, on the reverse strand, counting down.
TGGCCTGATTATTTGCGCGAGCAAAGCCAACATTCTCCGAATTCTCGATCAGGTGAACCTCAGGGAAATGTTCTCGCACCATCACGGCGCTGCCATCAGTCGAGGCATTGTCTGCCACAAAGACTTCATAAGAAATAGGTTCACGACTTGCGAGTAGGTCTACCGTTTTCGTGTCTTGCGGCACAAAACTTGCGCCGATAGATTCCAGACAACGCGCCAGCAACTCTTTCGTATTCCAATTGACGATGATAATTGATAGATCCATTGAATTTCTTACCAATCAAGCAGACTTTGTAAAACGAGCATAGTTTTTTTGCGCTCTCAAGAATCGCACTATGTCTTAGCCAATTTGCGCGAATCGCTAATTCAACGCATCATCTTTCCGACGAAGGGTAAATAGCTCAGAAACGGGTTAGCAATGATGGTTACCGTGCGCGTATAGTTCCCCCACGCCCCCCCGTCGACCCGCATCTCGTTGGTCAACGCTGCTGGATGCGTCGAAGTGATTTGCGCTGTATACGAGATTACGACAGGTATTGTACTAGATAGCACGCCCTGCCAGGTAACGGTTTCCATCATCATACTAGACTGCGACGAACATGTCGGTGGATCACCCCATGAAGAAGAACACAACTCAGGATAGTAAACCAAGCCAGATGGCAAAACATCCGTTACGGTGATGGAGACCGTCTGCGTTGGAGGCGCAGAACTGTCGTGGATAGCAAGCGTGTACGTGACAACCTCCCCAAAGCGAGCGATTGAGCTTGAGACGGCTTTAGAGATATCTGGGATACTTGGCGCTACCGAAGATGCCTCCAATGTGAGGATCAAGTTCTGAATGTAGAATAGATCACCCCGTGCAAAGCCCGGCACATCAAGATAGGGGACCAGTTCTTCGGACTGCTCCTGAAAGATCATTGCTTTGACGGCGAACAGGGCGTTATAGTCGTACAAATGCTGGAGCGTGATTTCGCCGAAAGAGGCTTCATAGTTGGTCACGAACCAGTAAGGAGCATCGTGCGTATATTCACCGAAGGCTTCTTGCATCGTACTCAATGCATGGTCACGCAAATACTGGCCTAACTCCGGCGTCAGGAATATGAAGTTCCGAGCCACAGCAACGGTCTGATGACCTGAAACCGGGGTATCAGGCCCCCATGGATTATCCTTATCAAACGCTGACACCCGCAGTGCCAGTAAACGATTCAGTGTGTTCTGACGGTCTGAATCCGGGGGATAACCAGCCAGTGCCCGTAATTCGAGGTAGCCTTGCAGTCCGGCAATCCAAGCATTGTGAGCAAAAGGATATTCAGCGAGCGTCGCATCATCGGGTGGCTCCCACATCCGGTATTCGCAGTAATCGAACAACTCTTTTGCTCCACCAAAAGTCTCCGCGTACTTCCAAAGCGCATAGAAAGTGTGCGGCGTCCACTTCCAATCCGGGCCGGTCCACCCGTCAAAGTCGTAGGTGCTCCACGCAGTAGGTGGCCAACTGGACAAGTCCGCTACGACTTCCGGTGGTAAGTCATATCCTTCTCGACCAGCACCGGTGCTCCAGCCAATATGGGTATAGTCGCAGGGATGGTAGTGTTCGAATTCATTCTGCAGATACGCATGTACCTGCTGCTGAAGCACTGGCGACAAGTATGGATAAGCGCGGGTCAGTATTAGGATCGTATCCAGCGGGTTGTGCCAGTAATCGGTCAGATTGTCGCCGACGACGGACCGGGCAAGGTTCGAGAACGCCCCGCCAAGCCCAAAACCTGGTCGCAGATGGCCGGCGGTGATCATCTTTTGGATCTCATCGGCTAACCGCTGTTTTAGCACGTTCACATCCACTGGGCCAGGTTGCTCGTTAACCTGAACGACAGTAGCGTGTGGCAGCGCCTGTGCGCCGCCAGTGGACGAAAAGGCGATAACGGCATTACTGCGGTGCATATACACCTTGCCTTGATATGGGATTGGCGGATTCTGGTCACCATGATAGCCGTATACACCGTTCCAGCCACCGAACACTGTGACCGCATTTGCCTCATACGTGCCGGTTGTTTCGACATTATAGCCGGGGATTAACTCTGCCAGATTGTAGCTGAAAAACAGATACTTGTTACCGGCTAAGTCATAGGCTCCGGCTGAGCGATCACAACACTGATTCCAATAGATCAGATTGCCCCCTCCCGAATAACCCACCGGCTCATCCGGGGCCGAGATGCCGAAGGCCTGCGAGGTCAGGACCGTGCTCGTGCCCGGAATCCAACCGCCGACCCCCTGATCGTATTGGTCACTGGAATAGTGGTTAAATGTATACACATTTCCGTCCGGCATAATCAGTGCCGGATAGCGGCTGCCCGAATGCGTGCCGGCACTCAACAAGGGCGCGTATTCAGGCTGGTCGTTGTGGTTGAAATCATACGTGATTTCTTGCCCGGTCGCAACATCCAGGAGATAGTATGAACGCAACCATGGCTCAGTTTCCAGATAGTTCATCGCCGCCGTACCGTCCCGCGAACCGTCCGACTGCTTTGGACCGAAACCGAGCGAGAGTCCTGGCTCCCCCAGCGTGTAGTCGATCTCCGGCGAGAGATCATCCAACGGCGGCGTGGCGAACCGGTAAGGACGTTGCGCCGAGAGGATGACCATATCGTCGGTGACAACAGGCCACCACGAATGGAAACCCGCACTTGGCAGCTTGGCGGACTTCCAGACCAAGCCCCCGGTCAATGCATCCAAGGCGTAAGCGTATCCATCATTGGACGCGAAGTAAACCGTGCTGTAGTCGGAATTTGTAGCAGCCGAAAAGTGAATCGGCCCACCGGTTGGGTATGTCCAGGCTGTTGTACCCTTATGCGCAGCGTCGTCGTTGGAATAAATCGCATAAAAGGTCCCATCGCGGCTACCCAAGTAGACTCGATTGTTGACGACCAACGGATTTGTGTCAAAACCGGCTTCCGCCTCGAGAATCCACAATCCAACACCGGTCGCGGCGTCAATAGCGTGCAATTTGTGGTCCAGGCCACCCACGTAAGCAACGCCATTCACAATTGTGGGTGAATTGCCTAGCGGCATCCGCGTGGGATAGACCCATTTTTGCGCACCTGTTTCAGCGTCAAGGGCATACAGACCGTTGGCAGTGCTTATAAACAACGTGCCATCCGCAGCGATGATCTGCACCTTGGCTGGAATGTACGTCTCAAACACTTTATACCATTCTGGCTGAAGTGATCCCTGCACCTCTTCCGCCGTCCAAGAAGTTCGTTGGGGGTTGGCACCAGCCATAGGCCAACTCGCTCCTGAAGGTTGTGCGGCAAGCGGTCTGGGGCTATGGGAGACCGGAAATTCGTCCCGGCAACCCAATGTCGTCATCAGCAAAATGCAGAACACTAGCATCTTGCGTACCACTGCTTTTGTACGTATATCCAGATGGTATCGCATTACGATACACTCACTTTCATCTCACCGTGATCTCCGGATGTCTCGGTCTCCTCCATATCCTCCAACACTAACACCCCGCCGAGGAACAACCACACCAACAAACTAGCTTGAAAACCAGGGAAACCAATATTGTAAACGAAGGGCAGAATCCAGTCAGCAAACATCATCAGCACCAAGGATCCACCCCAAGCTGCCAGCATCCCGTTCACGTAGCCACCGGCAAAACCTGTCTGGAAAGACGGAATTGCGCGAGACCGCACCCGCAGACATATCAACGTGAACTCCACAGCAAACCACAGGAAAAGTCCCAATCCTACTAATCCACCATGTGCAAAGAGGTCAACGTAATTATTATGCGAGGATATTTGGGGTTCAAACCAGAGCGCCCTGCCATACTGTAAAGGTGTCACCCGTGCGTAAGGTCGATAAGCGGCCGGCCCCAGCCCTGTGATTGGATTATGCATCGTGACCTCAATCACACGGCTGATAAGGGTCAAACGTGAACCACCGCTCTCTTCCCACTCAGCATCGCCGCCAGCAAACTGGTAAACAGCCGAAGAAAGCACACCGGTGATGGCCAAAATCACAACAAGCGTCACAACCGGCCAGCGCAGACGCGGCCAGCGCGACCATGCCAAAATACCCAGCGCGGACACCACACCAACCCAGGTTGAGGCTCTGTCCCGATCGATGTAAAATGCATACAATAGTACTGCCGCCAGGATAACTACCAGGAACAATCGCCAACCGCCGGAGAGCTTTTTGTTGAAGAGCAACTGCCCGCCAGTCAAAGCGGTGAGCAGCATAATCAGTGGCGCATGATAAATACCGACCGTCGCAATGTAGTAAATTAAGGTCGCATCGTAAATATTGCGAGTGGGCAGCGCGAGCGCCGTCAGCAGGACGAACAGTCCCCCAGCCACGGCAAAGAAAACGTATGTCAGACGTGATAACGAGACTTCGTCCTTGATCAGATTTCCTGTGAGCCAGAACGCACCAGCCGAAAAAGTAAAGACAGCCCACTGTGCGATTTGAACAATGGCAAAGCTGCCGGTACGCGGCACGGCTGGATCCCACAAAGCGTTTCCCACCAAAAGCGAAAGCAAACCAGCAAGGAGATAAAGAAACAAAGGCAGATTCGCACGGGAAGGCACGATGTGCCACTCCCTTTTGCGCACCATATCCAGCGCCCAGAGCGCGAGCATCGCGGGAACCAACAAAGTGACCGGGTTCACAACAACCGCTGTCCCGGTACTGATTTCAACCCTACCAACCAGCGCTGCCACAACCAGTGCAAAAAGTCCTATGCTCGGCCAGTTCAAAAGGACCAACGCACCAGCACCAGCACCTAACACAAGCAGCCATAGGAAGGAAGCACGCAAACCGAGGATAACCGACCCCAGCAAAACCATCGCAACCACGCCCCAGACCCACAAGCGGTTGTCAACAATTCTACGATACAGATTGTTTAGCATAGTTATCGTGTGTACGCACGCCTGTGGGTTACCTCTTCGACCAAATCCACAAAGCGTCTTCCGATCTCGCCCCAGTCATAGCGTTGCTCAACTAGACAACGCGCATTGGTCACAAGCTGTTGTCGAGCGGAAGAATCTCCGCCCGGAGCATCACGTAGCAATCGTATTACCGCTGCCGCGAAGGCTGCCGGTTCGTCAGCAATCAGAATTTCCCGGTCCGGCGTCACCTCCAGACCTTCTGCTCCTTTAGATGTAGACACCACCGGTGTGCCCAACGCCATCGCCTCCAAAATCTTAAGCCGGGTTCCCCCACCTTCCAGAAGCGGTGCAATACAGATCCAGGCACCAGCAACCACAGGACGAATATCATCCACATAACCACTCAGTCGGACGCTCTCATCCAGATGCAGACCGGAGAGATCGACCCCTTTCGTGGAGCCTGTGATGGTCAAAGACACACCGGGGACTTGTTTCTTAATTTGCGGATAGATCTCTCCAAGAAAGTACTGCATCGCCTGAAAGTTCGCGCTGTAAGTAAGTGCGCCATTGTACACCAAGCGATTCGCTTCAGGGCGAGCGATACCTAGATGATTATGCTGGCAATCCACGCCATTGGGGACCAATTCGCAACGGCCATTGGTGGGACGTACCATCCTACCAACATAGGATAGTTCCGTTGATGAGACAACTGTACATGTCTGATATCGGCGGAAGAGACGTGCCTCGTAGCGATGCGTCTTCCGCCAACTCACCCAGGTCCGAAGTCGCCCAACAAAACCAGATTGATTGATGTGTCGTTCGTACGCTTGATAACTATAGGCTGTATCGACGTCTAGCACGCGCGGTACGTTCGGCAGCAATAAAGCATACTGTGCCACAGATGACTGAAAAGCCACAACGGCATCCCAATGCCCCAAATCAGCGATCCTTTTAACTGTCTGCCGCATCAATTGGCTGGGCCAACAGGCTAGGGGAATCGGGGAGATGTACTTCAACAACTTTGGCAGGTTGACATACCGGAAGGGATCAACCCGCACTGCATAGAAATTTTCCCATTCAGCCCCAGGGACCTCTTTATCAGTAGGACAAAAGGCGACCGTACTGGTTTCGTGCGACCGTTGAAGGGCTTGCAGAAGGTAACTGGCCCGAATCTTGGAACCGTTGTTGGGTGGCCAGGGAGACCAGCTGGATAAAAAGAGTATACGCATCATTAATCCTATGCTTCAGCAGCTTTGCGCCGGATCAGATCCACAAGATAGGTTTCTACCTGTTCGACGGTGCGGTGGATGTTAAAATACTGCTCAACCGCCTTTTGACCCTGCTCAGCAAGCTGCCCAGCTAAATCTCGATTATGCAGTGCGCGCTCAAGTTGCGCGGCAAGTGATTTCGGATCTCCCGACTCAAAGACAAACCCAGTCTTCTCGTGAACCAGCAATTCGCCGCTGCCACCGGTTATCGTCCCAATGACTAGCAATCCCATTGCCATCGCTTCCTGAATCGCGCGCGCCAGTGGTTCAGCATGTTCGGAAGCCAGAACCAGGGCATCATACTGCTTCAGGACTTCCGGCATGTGCTCGCGAGGAACCGGTACGCGAAACTTGACAATCTCTTCGAGATGATGCGCCGCAACCTGTTCTCGTAAGCGAGCCGCATAGTCATCTGGGCCACTCCCAAGTATCGTAAGCGTGATAGACGTGATATTATCAGCTTCCTGTGCTTGGAGCATCCCAAATGCCTCCACGACCGTGTGAATCCCTTTCTCTGGCGTCACCCGTCCGGCGATCAGACATCGCAACTGTTGCGGCTGGGAGGTAGAAGCAAACCGTCTGTCCGAGCTAAAGATGGCAAGATCAACACCATTGTGGATAACTACGGAGCTTTCAGGAATAAAACCCTGCGAAACCAGACGTTGGCAAACATAGTTGCTGACACAGATGCAGTGTTCGTATCTCGGCAATGGGCTACGTCTCTCGTGTGCCAGCATATAAAGCGCCAACGCAGCTAGCGGCTGTTTCAGGAATCTGGTTAGCCAGTGAACCGGTCGATTTCGCCAGTAGGCTACATATTGATCTGCGAATTCAGGCAGGTAATCCGCGAAATAATAGACCACCGACGTGTTTAGCAATTGTTCGGCTTTCGGAAGCAACGACTTGTAGAGGCCCACTGTATCCCAGAAAAAAATCACATCGGGATGATAAGTTTCCACTACCTCTTGAAGGCTTGCAAGCGCTTGACGCTCTCGCTTCCGCCGGCCAACAAAGAACTGTACAGCCGCCGATTGGCCACTATTCCAGTCCGGGTCAATGGGCAAAACGCGATAAACCGGGTATGGATGAGCCGTGTCAGAGTTATCGCTGTAGGTACTCGTCAGGATGGCAATATCATGCCCTTTGGCATGCAACCCATCAGCAACTTCTTCGCAGAGTTGTTGGTAGCCCCAGGCATAACGACAGGGAGGATAGTAGTTAGACACAAAGAGAATACGCATAATCACCTATGTTGACCATCACGAATGAGCAGCCTGCATAGCCACATACAAGTTTTCAAGGTAGTACGCCCGACGTTCGCCTTCGGTATGCGCCAGAACACAGATCAGATCCCTCAAATGATGAAGGTTATGATATAGCTGTGACAATTCCATGTAACCACGCCTCCATATCTTCTGCCATTCGATTCAGGGTAAACTGTTCCAGCGTAGTTTGCTGGCCAGCATGTGCCAACGCTTGTCGAAGGTCAGGATTGTGGATCGCTTGTGCAATGCGATCTGCCAAACCCACTGCATCTTCAGGTCGGAAGGTAAGCCCATTTTCTCCATCAAACAGCATTTCCACTTGGCCACCAACCTCAGAGCCAATGACCAGCAAACCAGAAGCCATAGCTTCCATCACACTACGCGCCATAGGTTCCTGCCAGATAGACGTAAAGAGGAAGACGTCAAAGCGGGACAACCAGACGGGAATTTCGTCCCGCGGCACGCGACCGACAAAGTGCACTTGGTCGTCAATCCCCAATTCCAACACCATCGTTCGCAATCTGGACTCATACTCCGGTGGACCAGAACCTAAAATTGTCAGGTCAACGCGATCAATCAGGTCGCGTTCTTTCAGCAAGCCCAAGGCTTCTATAGCTGTGTGAACGCCTTTGTGAGGAATCAGGCTACCAAAGTAGAGAAGCCGCAACGGATCATCTCCTGCATTTTGTGCGACCGGATTTTTCAGGAAAGGTTCAGGGCCAATGCCTCCAAATAGAACACCTGCGCTAGAAGGCACACCCCCATCTCTCGTAACTGCATTTCGCACGTAGTGACTGCAACACCTGACATGCTCAAAGCGCAACTTTGGCGGATAACCTTCGCGACGTAGCTTCGCAAGGGCGAGGGCTCGCAGGGGCCGTTTCGCCAACTCAGTTAAGGCTCTCCTCGCCGGTAGTTCCCAATACTCAGTGTGGATGTTTGTATCGACAGGCCAGTATGAAGCAATAAAGTACGCTACTCTTCCGAGTAACCATTGTTCAGCCCAGAAAGGCAAATTGAGAGAAAGATTCCACATACCCCATACAAGGACCAAATCTGGCTTTGAGCGCTCAATGACCTGCTGCAATTCCCGCCGGTTAGACGACTCCTCAATTGAATGTCTGAAGAAGAAATCCCAGGGCTTATAGTGAAAGACATCAGCTTGAAGATACAATGTACGCGTGATATCTTGCTCAGAACGAGAAACGCCATTCACCCCATAACGGCTAGTCA
>JAFGSL010000666.1 GCA_016934645.1 Anaerolineae bacterium | reverse complement strand
TCAGCGGCTCAGACCTTCTGAGTTGCTGCTATTGTCGTCGGAACACCCAATTTGACCACTATATGACTATATTTTATACAAGGAGTAGCAATGATGCAATACGGCATATACTTGCCCAACTTTGGGCCTTACGGAGATGCTGAAGTGTTAGCCAGCCTGGCCCGTGATGCGGAAAACGCAGGCTGGGATGGCTTTTTTCTATGGGATCATATGGCAGGCCATGCCTTGCCTTTTGTCGATCCCTGGGTTGCTCTCACTGCGATCGCGCTCAACACGCAACGCATCCGTATTGGAACCACGGTCACGCCCCTGCCCCGACGTCGTCCCTGGAAGATCGCCCGCGAAACCGTCTCGCTTGATCACCTTTCTGGAGGACGGCTGACGCTCGGTGTAGGGATTGGTCTTGGTCAAGCCGAATGGGATGACCTGGGTGAAGAATCCGATCTCAAGAAGCGCGGGAAGATGCTGGACGAAGCCCTAGATGTGCTTGTTGGGCTATGGAGCGGAGAACCCTTTAGCTATGCCGGGCAATACTATCACATCGCCAACGCGCACTTTCTCCCCAAACCGTTGCAGCAACCCCGTATCCCCATTTGGGTGGGTGGTTTCTGGCCCAACAAAGCACCCTTCCGGCGCGCCGCTAAATGGGACGGCATGTTCCCGTTGTTCGATGTCTGGGAGCAAGCCGAGCAACTCGCCCAATTGGAAGAGGTGATTGCGTATGTGAGGGAACGTCGCCAGCAGGAACACCCTCTGGACATTGTCTGTATGGGGATGACGCCTGGCGCGGAATCCGCGCAAGCCGCGGCTATGGTCGAGCAACGCGCCCAACGCGGCGCGACGTGGTGGTTGGAACTGATTGGGCCCTATATCTCGGGCAAAGACCTGGAAGACGAGTGGCCGGTCGACGCGATGCGCCAGCGCATCCTGCAAGGTCCTCCGATACAGTGATATTGAAAACGGGGAAGTTATGAAAGGTATCTCGCATTTCATCACTGGTGTTGCCATCGCCACGTTTTTCCCGGAGGTGGTGCGGGCCGGAGGCGTGGGGGCGCTCCTTCCGATGCTCGGCGGCATCGGCGGCATCCTGCCCGATACGATTGACTTTAAATTTGCGCGGTATTGGGAAAGATTTGATCTCTCTATCGATCCCGGCCTGGAACCCGATGCAGGAAAGATCGCCGATGCTCTCGTCGTGGCAATGCGCCAGGCTTACGAGACCGGCAAGGATGTTAACCTCGTCGCCCATACGATCCGCGTGGGGGCCGATCTCTGGCGCGAGTACGCCATCCGCTTTATCCCCGACAGCGACGAAATCGCCGTACGCATCGGGCCGCTGGTCGACACCGGGCAGGTTCCCCTCGCAGGAAGTGAGCCGGAAGGCGCGGTGGAAGTCTGCCGCAAGGTGGGCGTGCCTGTGCGGAATACTTACAGTGAAGAGTACAAGGTCAACATCTTCTCCGGGCCGACATTCCGTTTCGCATGGGAGGGTGCCTCCGAACGCGGAGATGAACAGGTGCGCGTGCATTTCCTGGATTGGCATCACCGCTGGACGCACAGCCTGCTTCTCGCGGTGGCCGTTGGCGTGGTGATGGGAGTGCTGGTGGGGCTGCTCACCGGCAATTGGACCACGGCAGGATGGGGCGGGCTGGTGACGAGTCTGGGCTTCTCCGGGCACGTGCTCGAAGACCAAATGGGTCACATGGGTAGCAATCTCTTCTGGCCGCTTACGCGCAAGCGCATCCCCGGCCTTGGTCTAATCCACGCCAGCGACGCGATCCCCAACTTCCTCACAGTATGGACCTCCGTAGCACTGATCCTTTTTAACCTGGACCGGTTTTCGGGTGTAATGCGCTTGCTGCCGCCGAGCTATTTGCTCTTCGCAGTGGGATTGCCGTGGCTTGTCCTTGGTGGACTGTATGTGTATGGCCAATCCCGCAAGACGCGCGCTAAACCTTCTCCGGAGAGCATACGCCAAGAAGAACGCATCAGCGAAGCCAGCCCGGTCGAGCTGACCTGATGGGCACAGAAGTGGACACAGAAGTGGACACAGAAGTGTGGTATAATTTCTTCTTGTGATAAAGATTTGCGCATCGTCTGGGCTTTGGAGCGCCAGAGCAGCGTTGCTCTTGGTTTTTGTATTGACGACCGCTTGTCAGTCTGTTGTAACGCCCCCACCCACCGCGACGCCTTTACCCACCGTTACGCTTACCCTGCGGACGACCGCGGCGTTGTCCCCAAGTGGTTTTCTCACACCCATCCCCCCCACAGCGACATTGACGCCTACGCCGTCGCCTACTCCCGTTGTGCATATTGTGGCACAGGGAAACACGCTTCTCGGCATTGCGCTGGAATATGGTGTCACCGTGGACGCGTTGGTGCAAGCGAATGGCCTGGATGTGAACGAATACTTGAGCATTGGGCAGATCCTGGTCATCCCTGTGGGAACGGAGGAGGAAGGCGGGGAGTCAGGCATGGTTGCGCCAGCGGGACATATGATCCTGGCAACGCCGACGCCGTTACCTTTGGACATCGTGGGGGCGACGCTATACCAGACACCCGTGGGGGGGGTGTGGTGCATGGGGGAAGTTGTTAACACAGCCGATGGCCCCATCACGAACATCCAGGTGCAGGTGACACTGGTCGCTGCTGGTGGGATACCACTGCAATCGAGCATCGCGCTGGCGGCCGCCGATTATCTCGCGCCGGGAGCACGTGCGCCCTTCGCAGTGTTATTCAAATCACCGCCTACTGGCTACACTGATGTGCAGGTGAGTCTGCTGCGCGGCGAAACGGTGAGTGCAATCACAGCCGGCTTCGCCCCACTAGATGTCGCCCAGCCCTCGGGAGCGGTCTCAGGCCCGCAGTATCGGGTCACGGGGCTGCTTGTCAACAACACCGGCACCGCCGTAAGCCGTATCACGGTGGTGGTGACGCTTTATGATGTAGATGGTAAGGTCATTGGTTACCGGCAGACCGTTCTTGATGATGAGACAGCTTTGCCGGCAGGACAGAGCCAGGAATTCAAAATTCTACTGACACCGCAGGGATTGGAGCCGCCTGCTTCGTTTCAAGTCCTGGCCTGGGGCATGCGATAGCGCACCGATGATGGGGAAAGAACCTGACTGCAAAAGTCTCATAAGGTGTCTGGCGGAACTATGAGTACCGGTGAATAAGCTATCTGCACAATACAAGTAAGGGTTAAGAACCTATCCGGATTATTTCGCTGCTTAAACTACTTTTGTATCAGACCTGACAAATACGTTTTAGAACGTTATCCGCAGTGTAAGTTACGCATGATTGTGCCGGATTTTGCGGCTAAAGCCGCCTTTAGACGCATTTTCTACGTAAAACCGAATTTTCGGATAGATACCAAGACTTTTGTAGTCTTTGATTTTGAGGAGGAGGTATATGGAAGCCTATTGGAAAATGCGTCAGGTGATCGGTGCGATCTTTCGTCTGCTGACACGCTTGGAGGTCAAAGGAGCGGAAAACATCCCTGAAGAGGGCGGATGCCTTCTTGTCATTAACCACATCAGCCGTCTTGATACGCCTGCATTGTTGGTCACGGCGACGCGCCGCATTTATCCACTGGCTGCCGACAAATACAAAAACTTTCCGGTCTTCAATCGGCTTCTTAATATCAGTGAGGCTATCTGGATCAACCGCACCGAGTTCGACCGCGAGGCTTTGCTGAAATCGATCGCTGTGCTCAAGCGGGGCGACGTGCTCGGCATTGCGCCGGAGGGAACGCGTTCCCCTAGTGGAGCATTGCAGAAGGCCAAGTCAGGCGTTGCCTTTCTGGCTGCGCGTACTGGCGTCCCTGTTATTCCGGTGGGCATCACCGGCACCAATACCATGGTGCAAGACTTCTCACGCTTGCGGCGGATGCAGATCTGCGTCACATATGGCGAGGCATTTTACCTGCCCAAATACGGCAAGTTAACGGCGGATGAATTGGACGCCACGACCGATTTGATTATGGGGCGCTTGGCTGCGCTGTTGCCTCCGACACATCGTGGTGTCTACGCGTCTGTAGACGTAGCCACTAGTGCGGCTACATTGACGGCTACGTAAAAGTGTCACCGTGCGCATGGACCAGCCGGCAAATCGCTCACAATTTAGAGATTTTTTGCCGGTTGTCATTTTGACGGAAAAGACAGTCATGGTATAATGTTTATTCGCATAGCTTAATTATACCGTTTTATTACTGTTCATCATTGCGTGAGCGGTGATGGGATAAGTAACAACCCACTGTCAGGTGGGTGGACCTGCCAGAGGGTGGGTGTCACAGTGACTCCGGGAGGGGAAAGAATAGCATGTCAGTAGCCAACCTTGGGGTAAAGTCTTATGCGCGCATTCCAAGCGCCTTGCCGTTACCGGGTCTGGTCGAGGTGCAGTTAGAGTCGTACCAATGGTTGCTCAATGAAGGGCTGTTGCAACTCTTCGATGAAATTTCACCGATCGAAAGTTTCAATGGTCTGCTGAGTCTTTATCTGCCGAGTACCAAAGCGAAAGAGGCTAAGTTCGACCTAGGTTATCGTTTTGGCGAGCCGAAACACAGCCAGGAAGAGTGTCTGGATCGCGACCTCACCTATGCTGTGCCATTGTACGTAGATGTTGCTCTGGTCAATCGGGAAACCAGCGAGATTGTGCAGCAGGAAATCTTCCTGGGTGATCTCCCGCAGATGACCGACAGCGCGACGTTCATTATCAATGGTACGGAGCGCGTGGTCGTCAGTCAGTTGATCCGCTCGCCCGGTGTCTATTTCGGTGTGGAAGATGACGGTGGTCACCGTCTGGCAACGGCCAAGTTGATTCCTGATCGCGGTGTCTGGATGGAGTTCGAGACCCGCAAATCGGGCTATCTGACGTTGCGCTTCAACCGCAAACGCACAATCCCTGTCACCATCTTCTTGCGCGCTCTGTCTGCCGTGGATGACGAACTGCACGGTTCGTTACTTACCGTAGGCGACGATACTGAACTGTTAGAGCTATTCGCCGAGGCCGATAACGATCCGGATCATCCCTGGATTGCCAACACGATTCGCCAGGAACCGGTGTGGGAGCCGAAGATGGACCGCACCGTCGCCCAGGAAGCGTTGATCGAATTCTACCGGCGCATGCGCCCTGGAGATCCGCCAACGTTGGAGAACGCCCAAGAGTACATCGTCTCGCAGATTTTCGACCCGCAGCGCTATAATTTGCAGCGCGTAGGACGCTATAAGCTTAACCAGCGTATGCAAATCAGCGTGCCGTCGTCCATTATGACGATCACGAAAGAGGATATCGTTGCGCTGGTGCGGCGCATGATCCACATCAACAACGGAGTCGCTGGCCCCGATGATATGGATCATCTTGGCAATCGCCGGGTGAAGACCGTGGGTGAACTGGTGCAGGCGAAGATTCGTGTCGGATTGGTCCGCATGGAGCGGGTCGTCAGAGAGCGTATGAGCATCCGCGAAGAATCGCCGACGCCCGTCAACCTCATCAACATCCGTCCGGTGGTGGCTTCGATCCGGGAGTTCTTTGGCTCTAGCCAGCTCTCGCAGTTTATGGAGCAGACGAACCCGCTTTCCAGCCTCACCCATAAGCGCACGCTCTCAGCTCTTGGCCCTGGTGGTTTACGCCGCGAGCGTGCCGGTTTTGATGTGCGCGACGTTCACAACAGCCACTACGGTCGTATTTGCCCCATCGAGACCCCAGAAGGTCCGAATATCGGGCTGATCGGGCGCTTGTCCACGTATGGCCGGGTCAACGACCTGGGCTTTATTGAGACCCCCTATCGTCGCGTTGTCCGTGCGCTGCATCACAAAACTGATCAACTGGTCGGCGAGATTCTGCGCGAGGATGTGATTGAGCCGGAAACAGGGGCGGTGGTGGCTGAGGCCAAGGCCGAAGTTACACCGGAGCTGGCGCAGCAGATTGCGGCGCTAGATTTGAGCGAACCCATTAAAATCGTTCCTCACGTCACCGATGAGGTGGTTTATCTCTCCGCTGACCGCGAGGAACCGTACGTGATCGCGCAGGCCAACGCAGCCTTGGATAGCCAGGGATATTTCTTGGGGAAGCAGGTGGCAGTGCGAAAAGGCGACCAGTTCGGCTTCTCGCCGGTTGACCGCATCGACTTCATTGATGTTGCGCCGATTCAGATCGTTGGTGTTTCGGCGGCGTTGATTCCGTTCCTGGAACATGACGATGCGAACCGTGCGTTGATGGGCTCGAATATGCAGCGCCAAGCTGTGCCGTTGGTCCAGCCAGAAGCACCCTTCGTCCAAACCGGTGTTGAGCAGGCGGCTGCGCTGAACTCAGGGCTGGTGATCCTCTCCAAAGGTGACGGCGTGGTGTTGAGCGTTGCTGGCGATTGCATCGTCGTCGGGCAAGATGACGGTCAGGTGATAACGTATAACCTGAAGAAATATGCACGTTCCAACCAGAGTACGTGTATCGACCAGCGCCCGAATGTGACCAAAGGACAGCGGGTCGAAAAGGGTGCCATCCTGGCGGATAGCTCTTCTACCGAAGACGGCCGGTTGGCACTCGGCCAGAATGTGTTGGTCGCCTTTATGTCGTGGGAAGGTGGCAACTATGAGGACGCCATCCTGCTTAGCGACCAGTTGGTACGGGATGATCGTTTTACATCCATTCACATCGAGAAACACGAGATCGCAGCGCGCGACACCAAGCTTGGGCCTGAGGAAATCACTCGTGAAATTCCTAACGTCTCCGATGACGCACTGCGCGACCTTGACGAAGAGGGCATCGTGCGGATTGGCGCAGAAGTCGGGCCGTTGGACATTCTCGTCGGCAAAATCACGCCGAAGGGAGAGAAGGAGCTGACGCCGGAAGAGAAGCTCTTGCGGGCTATCTTCGGCGAAAAACTCCGCGATGTAAAGGATACCAGCCTGCGGATGCCTCATGGTGCGCAAGGTAAGGTAGTTGAAGTCAAAGTCTTTGACCGCGAAGAATACCGCGATTTGCCCGCTGGGGTCGAACGCGTCGTGCGCGTGAGTGTGGCGCAGCGTCGCAAGATCACCGAGGGCGACAAAATGGCCGGACGTCACGGCAACAAGGGCGTCATCTCGCAGATCGTCCCGCTGGAGGATATGCCATACCTGGCCGATGGTACGCCCATTGATGTAATTCTTAATCCGCTCGGTGTGCCAGGCCGGATGAACATTGGGCAAGTACTCGAAACGCATCTGGGATGGGCTTCCGGACGTTTGGGATTCCGTACAATCAGCCCTGTCTTTGACGGGGCGAACGAGGATGAAATCGCCGCGGAATTAGCCCGCGCGTGGCTCATCGACTATGCGTGGGATATTGTGTCGGAGCGCGCCTGGGCCTGGCTCGCAGCGCAGGAATATCCACTGGACATGCTAAAGGATGACGATGAGGCGCGTCTGCTCTACATTGCTGCATGGTTGGCGCCTAAGGGGTACAAAGTGGATGCCTTGCGCGATGACCAGAATTATGCGCGCCGCGCCGTGTTGCGGGAGTGGCTTAAGGAGAAAGGCTATCGACCTGAAGAGCTGTTGATCTTTGAGGATGACTCCCGGTCTATCAGCGACAGTGGGGCAGTCGACCGCAGAGCGCAGGCGGTATGTCTACGTCTTTGGATGGAAGCACGCGGGCAAGATGTCAGTGAACTCGACGATGAAGAAGTTGTTTTGAAGGCGACGGAATACAGTTATGGGCGCAACGATCCACTGCCCACTCTGGGCAAGATAATGCTTTACGATGGCAAAACCGGGTTGCCCTTCGATCAACCTATCACCGTGGGCATCATTTACATTATGAAACTCGCGCACTTGGTTGAGGACAAGGTTCACACCCGCTCTACCGGCCCCTATTCGCTGGTAACGCAGCAGCCGTTGGGCGGTAAGGCGCAATTCGGTGGACAGCGTTTCGGTGAGATGGAGGTATGGGCGCTAGAGGCTTACGGTGCGGCGTACACACTACAAGAGATGCTCACGATCAAGTCGGACGACGTCCAGGGGCGCGTCAAGGCCTATGAGTCCATCGTTAAGGGCTTGCCGATCGAAGAGCCGGGTATCCCGGCTTCGTTCAAGGTGCTGGTGAAGGAGCTTCAGAGCTTGGCGCTGGCGGTGGAAGCGGTCACCGACTCCGGTGAGGTTCTGCGTTTTGGGCGTGACGACCGGCGGATGCAGTTGCCCAAGCTGGGCATGGGTTTGCTGGGATTGACACCCAGGGAGTGATTGCCCATTGCGGGATTGCGCTGGATGAGTTGACGTTTTTCACCTTTGTGGTAGAATTTCCATTCGCTGACGGCAGCAAGAACTCCTGCCATCGACAAGTGAAAGGGGCTAAAAGTAAGGGTACGGCCCCGTGTACTACGGCAACAACGAGGAGGCCATCGCAGCTAAGGATGGCCTTCTTCACTGGAATTATGACGGGGAAACTGCGAAACAGTTTCATCACAGGCAGGATTAAGTACCAGCTTGTGAGTTAAGTTTAGGAGGAAAAAGTGCCTACAATTAATCAGTTGCTGCGCAAGGGACGCAAACCGAAGCCGCGCAAGGCGCAGGCACCCGCGCTTTTGTATAACGTGAATACGAAGAAGGGCGGCCGGCGCACGCGACAAAGGGGCGGCAATCCGCAGAAGCGTGGTGTCTGCACCGTGGTGAAGACAACGACGCCCAAGAAGCCGAACTCCGCGCTGCGCAAGATCGCGCGTGTCCGGTTGTCCAACCGTATCGAAGTCACGGCTTACATTCCTGGTGAGGGACATAACTTGCAGGAGCACTCGGTGGTGCTCGTGCGTGGTGGCCGTGTGAAGGACCTCCCCGGTGTGCGTTATCACATCGTCCGTGGGGCTTTGGATGCCACGGGTGTCGATGGGCGCAGTCAGCAGCGTTCCAAGTATGGAACCAAGAAAGCTGAGAAGAAGTAGTGAAGGAAACGGAGTAAACGATGCCGAGACGAAATAGTCCGCCTAAACCTAACGTCCCCCCTGATATTCGCTACAGCAGTGTGCCGTTGCAGCGCTTCATTAATCGTATGATGCACGCGGGCAAGAAGAGTGTCGCGCGGCGTGTTATGTACAAGGCATTGGATCGCGTTGAGGCGCGTACCAACAAGCCAGCCATTGAAGTTTTCGATGCGGCTTTGCGCAATGTCGCGCCGCCCATTGAGATCAAGCCGCGCCGCGTGGGTGGGGCTACTTATCAGATTCCGGTTGAAGTGCCGACGCATCGCCAACTTTCCTTGGCGATTCGCTGGATTCTGGAAGCCTCGCGCCGTCGGTCAGGGCATGGAATGGTCGAGAAGCTCTCGGCTGAACTGATTGATGCATCCAATGGTGTGGGATCTGCCGTCAAAAAACGTGAGGATACTCTACGTATGGCGGAGGCCAACCGCGCTTTTGCGCATCTCCGTTGGTAGGTGGCTTGTGTTGTTAGGCAATCCGCGCCGGTCGTTGGTGCTCTGTTGCCAGACACGCGAGACATAAACGGGCTGTCGCATTGAGAGATTGATCTGCAAGTAGTTACGTGGCTCGCGATGGCCGTAGAAGAACATTCACTTACACATATACGCAATATCGGCATCATTGCTCATATTGATGCCGGGAAGACGACGACGACCGAACGGATCCTGTATTATACAGGGAAGACGCACCGGTTGGGTAACGTCGATGACGGAACGACTGTCACCGACTGGATGGCCCAGGAGCGAGAGCGCGGTATCACGATCACATCAGCTGCCGTTACGTGTTATTGGCGCGGGCATCAGATCAACATCGTGGATACCCCCGGTCACATCGATTTTACAGCCGAGGTTCAGCGCAGCCTGCGGGTTTTGGACGGTGGGATTGTCGTATTCGATGGGACGGCGGGTGTGGAACCGCAGTCCGAAACAGTGTGGCGTCAGGCGCGGTTGTTCGGAGTTCCGCTCCTGGCCTTCATTAACAAGATGGATAAACTCGGCGCCGATTTTGCGCACGCTGTAGAAACAATACGTGAGCGTCTGAAGGCGCACCCTCTGCCCATCCAGTGGCCGATGGGAGCCGAATCGAGTTTCCGTGGGGTGGTGGACCTTCTCGCGTGGAAGGCCATCCTCTGGACCGATGAATTAGGAACGGTCGCGCAGGAAATTTCGGTTCCCGAAGAGGTTGAAGCCGATGCCTGGGTCGCACGCGAAGAAATGATCGAGGCTATCGTCGAGACCGATGATGGTTTGATGATGCGGTATCTGGAAGGTGAGGAGATCACCGAAGGTGATCTACGCGCTGTGCTTCGCCAAGCAACATTACGTGGTGATCTTCAACCCGTTCTGTGTGGTTCTTCACTGCGTAACAAAGGCGTGCAGTTGTTGATCGACGCCATCGTGGATTTTTTACCTTCGCCGGAGGATATTCCACCGGTACGAGGTGAGAATCCTAAGAAGGGTACTATTGAAGAGCGTCCGGCGGACCCTGAAGCGCCACTGGCAGCTTTGGTCTTTAAAATTGCTACGGATCCTTACGTGGGGCGTTTGGCCTACTTCCGAGTGTATTCTGGGAAGATAAGGCGGGGAAATGTTTACCTGAACCCCACCAAAGGGATACGAGAACGAGTCCCGAAGTTGTTGCGGATGTTCGCCGACCGCCGGGAAGAGGTGGATGAGCTGAGCGCAGGTGACATCGGCGCGACGCTCGGTTTGAAGAACACCTTCACCGGGGATACATTGTCCGCGATGCACGCAGCGATTATTCTGGAAACCATTCGTTTCCCTGAACCGGTGATCTCGGTGGCAGTGGAGCCGCGTACGATCGCCGATCAGGATCGCTTGAACGAAGCTTTGCAGCGACTTGCCGAAGAAGATCCTACATTCCGGGTGCGCCTGGATGAGGGAACCGGGCAAACTGTCATCTCTGGGATGGGGGAACTGCATTTGGAAATCCTCGTTGACCGGATGCTGCGCGAGTTCAACGTGCAGGCCAACGTGGGCAGGCTCCGGGTCTCGTATAAAGAAACGGTCACCCGTACCAGCCAAGTCAGTGTGATTTTTGACCGGATGCTGGCCGGAAAATCCCAGTACGCGCGGGTTGTTTTGGAAGTTAGCCCCGCCGAAATGGGCGGGGAATCGCGATTTGAGAACATGCTGCGTCCGCAGGACCTGTCGCCAGCGTTTGTTGAGGCGATCAGAGCTGGGGCGCTAGAGTCGTTGGATAGCGGTTTCCTGGCGGGGTATCCGGTAGTGGGTGTGATCGTCCGGTTGGCGGATGCGGAGGCGCATCCGGAGTTTTCGACGGAAATTGCCTTCAAAGCGGCGGCGGCGCAGGCCTTCCGCCAGGCCGTCGAAGCGGCGGCTCCGGTGTTGCTTGAACCAGTGATGGATGTTGAAGCTGTCCTGCCGGAGGAGTTTGTTGGCGAGGTGTTGGGCGATTTGAGTGCGCGCGACGCCAACGTCCAGATGATGGAGGCCCGCCCCGGCGGCGGACAAGCCATTCGGGCTTATGCACCTTTAGCAAAAATGTTCGGTTATGCAACGGACTTGCGAAGTATGACGCAGGGACGGGGAACATTCACAATGGAGTTCCATCACTATGCACCGGTGGACTCCCGGCAAATGGAAGCCATTTTATAT
>JAFGSL010000096.1 GCA_016934645.1 Anaerolineae bacterium | reverse complement strand
TGATAACGAGATCACGATCGAGCATATCATCCCGCTGGATGATACATGTCAGTTGCGTACAGCTGATTGCCGTCAGCTTTCAGCAGAACCACAAAGCTGATAGCCTTTGAGGATGTTATGAAACTGTATTTGCGTTTCTTGCGCTATGCAAAACCATACTGGGTAACTGCTCTGGTGGCATCGTTGTGCTTCATCGTCAGCGGTTTCCTGGGCGCATACCCGATTCAGTTGTTCAAACA
Organism: Anaerolineae bacterium; assembly: GCA_016934645.1. Next base: position 23,729 of record JAFGSL010000096.1, on the reverse strand, counting down.
CGCTGTGGACATTGCCGTAGGGGATGTAGCTGGTACGGCGCAATCCTTCTATTGGCTGGCTGCGCAGTACATTCTATTGCGCGTGGCACTGGGCGGCGTACAACTGGCAGAAGCTTACCTTTCAAAAAAACTCGTCCAGCATGTGGTGAGTGACTTGCAGTGCGAGCTTTACGCGCATATGCAATCCTTATCCATCGGCTTCTACGAAACGAAAGGCGCGGGCGATCTCATATCCCGCACGCTGGGCGACGTAGGTGCAGTGGCAGGTGGCTTTATGGGACCGTTGACGCGCCTGATCGGGGAACTCACACAACTCGCGTGGGCGCTCGTTTTCCTGACGCGTATTGACGCGCGGCTGACACTTGTAGCCCTGGCAATTGCGCCGCCACTTGGTTATGCTGTCTACCGGTTTGGCGACAAGATACGCGCCACCGCCTGGGATATGCACCTGGCAAACTCGAAGCTTTGGGCATTTTTCGTCCAGAACATCGCCGGCATACGTGAAATCAAGATTTTTAACCGTGAAGACGTCGAGGTGGCGCGCTTCCAGGACAACACCCAAGCCATGAACCGCATCGGGCTGAAAGATGCCAGTCTCAATGCGACGTTGACCTTTCTCACCGGTCTTCTCTTCTCTGCCGGAGAGACTGTCATCCTGTTGCTAGGTGGCTTGAGCGTGTACCGCGCGGCGATGACACCCGGTAACTTGACCGCATTCCTGATGTACGTGCGGATGCTGTACAACCCCGTCATCACCCTCAGCCGCCGCTACGACCAGACGTTGCGGACGCTGGCTGCCACCGTGCGCGTCTTCGAGCTTATGGACACACCACCGGAGGTACAGGAGAAACCCGGCGCCCTTGTTCTGGCAGACGTGCAGGGCGGAATCCGTTTCGAGCATGTGAGCTTCCACTACCGCGACGACCAGGAAGTGCTGCGTGACATCAGCTTTACTGCGCACCCAGGCCAGATGGTGGCCCTCGTCGGTCACAGCGGCGGCGGGAAGACGACGTTGAGCAAGCTCGTCCCGCGCTTTTACGATCCAGGCTCTGGGCACATATCGCTGGATGGACACGCCCTGCGAGACGTGAAGCTGCGTTCGCTGCGACGGCACATTGCTGTCGTCTTCCAGGAATCGTTCCTGTTCAACGGTACAATTCGGGAGAACATCGCCTACGGGAACCTTGACGCGACGGAAGATCAGATCTTGACTGCAGCGCAAGCCGCCAACGTCCACGACTTTGTAATGGCGCTGCCGGAGCAATACGAGACTATCATCGGCGAACGCGGCATCAAGCTATCCGGCGGGCAGCGCCAGCGTGTAGCCATCGCCCGTGCGTTGCTCAAGAATCCACGTATCCTGATTCTGGACGAGGCGACGTCATCCGTAGACAGCGAGACCGAGCGCCTGATTCAGGAAGCGCTCGACCGTCTGCTAGCGGACCGCACCAGCATCGTCATCGCCCACCGCCTTTCAACGATCCTTCACGCCGACCAGATTCTCGTCATCGAAGATGGGCGCATCGTCGAACGGGGCAAACACGAGGAATTACTAACGCTTAACGGCGCGTACAGCCAGCTCTATCACGCACAATTTGGCTCAACGGATTGAACGAATTTTAAGGATTTGACAACATGACATCTATGCATGAAGCTAACAGACGTTATTGGGATACGCTATCATCGGATTGGAAAGCATTGCGCGAACGAGATAGCCTGTGGCAGCGCTGCCCTGCCGAACCCGAGCTAGCTTTCGAGGGTGGCGCGTTGGATACGATCAAAACGTTCTGCGGCGATCTGACAGGTAAGCGCGTCTGCGTCATCGGCAGCGGCGATAACTACGCAGCGTTCGCCCTGGCGGGACTTGGGGCGCATGTCACATCCACGGACATCTCGCAGCGCCAACTGGATATTGCGCAAGAACATGCCCAGTCTCTTGATCTCGACATAGATTTCGTGAGAGCAGATGCGGCGGATTTGGCACCACTGCCAAGCGAAGCCTTTGACCTGGTCTGCTCAACTAACGGCTTTTTCGTCTGGATTGCGCGGCCCGCACGCGTGTTCTCCGAGGTGTGGCGCATCCTAAAGCCTGGCGGCTTCTACACTTTCTACGACATCCACCTGTTCCAACGACTCTGGCGCGACCAGGTAAACCCCATCCAAATTGAAAAGCCGTATTGGGATACCGGCCCTTTCCAGGATGATGCCGGCAGCACCTTTGAGTTTAATTGGACACTGGCGGATCTCTTCAATCCGCTTGCCGATGCTGGCCTGACGCTGAAGCGGATTGTCGAATCTCCGGCCAAAGATGCGCGATTTTGGGAGGGGCATTCCTACGAACCGGGGACGAATTCCGCATTGATGGACTGGCACAACAATCCCAGAGCGGGATTGCCGGTGTGGCTCACCGTCTGTGCACAAAAAGCCGAACATCAACATAACTGAAGGGACTCAATACAATGCAAGTCGTTGAACTGAATGTAACACTAGTCGATATCTGCCAGGCTGAATTCGAGCAAATTGGTTGGTCAAAGCCGGATGGCTACTTCGCGGCATGTTTGGAACAACAAGACCGCAATGAATTGGTTCTTTACGTGGCGCTTGATGGCGACCACTACGTCGGTCACGCCAAACTTGCATGGCAACCAGACTATGTGCATTTCAAGGAAGCGGACATCCCGGAAATTCAAGACCTCAACGTCCTGCCCACTTATAGAAAGCGAGGCATCGGCACCCAACTGATCCAGCGCTGCGAAGCAACCGCCGCTACGCGCTGTGGCTACATCGGCATCGGCGTGGGGCTGCATCCAGGCTACAATGCCGCGCAGCGCTTGTATTCGAAACTCGGCTACATTCTTGACGGTCACGGCGTCCACTATGACGGTGTTCTCGTCGAAGAAGGGCAAACCTATCCCTTCGACAACGATTTGATCATCCATTTCACCAAGGTATTGGAAAAGTAAAATATCGGCTACCAACCGCCAGTAACTTGAATGGCCTAGGCTGATCGTTGAAGGCTGAAGGCTGCATTACAAGGAGACATCCAATGAAAGCTATAACGACCGGACGGAATCCCACCCTCGGCGAAGTGCTCGATTACTACACGCGCGAGGATTTCTTGACCTTTATGCTCCAGACGCTTTCACGCTATCGCATCGTGACCGTCATCTCAAAAACGATGCACTGGGAACCGAATTGGGAGCACGATGAAGCCAAGGCGGATAGTCTCGATGCGCTGCGCCGTTACATCGTCGATAAGATCACCACAAGCTTACCCGATGTGGCACTGGATCAGCGCCCGGAGTATTATCCCTCATTCCACCAATCGGTGGCCCACCGATCGGTGGGCTTGCGCAAGAATGATCAAAGGGACTGCGTCTTCGAGACTGACCTGCCGACGTGGCGCGACTCGTTCCGCGACGTCGGTGCGGCAGTCACGTTAATGGAACAGTACAATGTGCGCTACCGGCACAAGTTCAGCGGTCATCGCAGCCTGCACATCGTCATCCCTGCCGATATCGTCCCGCAGGGCTATCGCGGCAAAAGCACCCAGAAGCTTGCCAACCACATCATAAGCTGGGGCGGCGCCCACGCACATCCCCTGCCCCAAATCACGCGGATGCCCTACAGCCTCAACGAGGATACCGGCCTTGTTTGTCTGCCCATCGCGCGCGGGGAACTGGCGGCGTTCCGCCCGTGGATGGCGAACCCGCACCTGGTCGAAATATGCGATGACACCTGGTACGAGGATTTGAGTGAAACGAACGCGGCAAACCTATCTGCCTTCCTTGACGCAACCCAAGATCAGGAACCGAGCGTCAATGCAGCCTACTTCATCCCTGATACGGTTCACATCGCCCGAAAAGTCCGGCGACATGCCAATGCTAGGGAGTGGCTACCTTTTACAACCGAGAACACGTTGCCTGAACAAAGCTTGCTGGAAAGCCTTGACACCGCTGACCCCGACACGCGCTGGTTGGCACTGGAAGTCTATCTTCTGCGCGGTACCGATCTCTCGCAAACCGCCATCCACAAATTGCTGGCCGAGGATGAGGAGTATGCGCGCGTCTCTGCGGTGGATGTGCTGCTGCGGTTCGAAGACGCCGTCTTACCTACACTCGTGCAGATAATGGAGAACCTGAATACGTATTCGATCGTTGGCGCGCAGGCTGCCTATTTGCTCACGCAAAGCGAAAGTCTACGACAAAAGATACTCGACGCCCTCGTCGCCCAAACCGGCGCATCCTACGACGCGCTTCTTATCTCCGCGTGCCTGGCAGGGGCGATGGCAAGTGACTGGAACGGTGCGCTCCGCATCCTTGCACCGCTGCAAGGCGCCGCCGATTTGACGGACAAGCACCGCGTTCAAATGCAGGCGCTCGAACTCATGCGCGCGATGGGCACATGGAGCCGTCACGATGGCGCGATTCAGGCGCAGAAACTGGCGGCGTTGGGATCAGATATCGTCGATCTGGTGTTACTGGCAGCAGGAAGCCCCAACCGCTACCTACGCCGCGACCTTGTCGACGCGCTGACGGAACTGGCTGACCCGCGCAGCGTCGATTTGCTCGTTACCGCATTGGGCGATGACTACTCACGGGTGCGCCGTAAGGCCGTCACGGCGCTCACCCGCATCAGCGAACCAGCCGTGGATGCGCTCATTGAGGCTCTTGCCAGCGATCAAGTCCAAGTGCGCAAACACGCTACGCTCTGTCTGGGTCACATCAGCAAAAATGCCAACTTGGCTGAGCGCATCAAACCCACCGTCATGCAAATGCTCAACGACGGCGATGAAAGAGTACGCCGCCAGGCCATCCGCGCACTGACAGATATCATCGAAGAAAACGATCTGGGGCAGATTGTGCAATTTATCCGCGAGGCTACCGCGTGGGAAAACGCACAGCACGCCACAGAAGTACTCGCCGCCCTTGGCGACACCGGCCTCAAGGTGTTGGAGAAGCTGGCGTTGGAGGAACATGCGTTTGCGGCTGCTTACTACATCGCGACCCAAGGTGATGTGCGCGGTGGCGACATCCTAGTCGAACTGCTCGATGACGAGGACGCAATCAAACGCGAGTCCGCAATGGGACTGTTAGCCAAACTCCTCGATCCACGCTGCGTTCCTTATCTGGCAGAGCAGTTGCAGACACTTACCCATTGGCGGACGATGTGGTACGCCCACAAATTGGGCGAGATTGGCACCCCAGAGGCGGTGGATGGCCTTATCGCAGTCCTCGACCGGGAACATAAATTCACCCATCGCGGCGCGGTGCGCGGTCTGGGCATCGCCAAAGATCCGCGTGCTATCCCGCATCTCATCCAATGTTTAGGTGACAAGGACAGCAAAACTCGCAGCGAAGCAGCGGACGCGCTGGTCACCATCGGTGAAGCATCCATCGCGCCGCTGCAAGCCAAGCTGGCGGAAGACACGATCGAAGCCCGCCAACTTCGTAACCGCATCCGGCACACACTGAAACGATTGGGCGTAGAGGGAAGTTGACCGGTAACAGACCAAACAAGTGAAATGCTGCGGCATTTCGCATAGCCTTTTTTCTTTCGAGTAAAAGGATGAACAACCGCTTCCTCTTCTTTTTGACTACGCGAAGGAGTATAAAGAAGAAATGATAACAGCAGGACGAAATCCAACGCTTGGCGAGGTTCTCGCCTACTACTCCCGCGAGGACTTCCTGAACTTTTTATTAGTGCTACGTCAAAGTTATCGCGTCGCCATCGTGATTCCAGAAAAGAAACACTGGGAAATCCGCTGGGAGGACGATGAGGCAAAGGCAGACACTATCCACGACTTACGCGTTTTCATCGAACGACGCATCACCCAGGCACTGCCGGACGTGGGGCTGGATGAACGTCCGCCCTTTTATCCGGCGTTCCACCAAACCGTCCGCAAAGCCATCGCACGGGTCGATGCCCAGGGCAACACAATGTACGTCCACATCCCGGATTGCATCATCGAGGCCGATTTACCTACCTGGCACGAATCATTCCGCGACATCGGCAGCATCCTCGCGCTGTTGGACGAGTATGGTGTCCCCTACCGCCACAAATTCAGCGGCCATCGCAGCCTACACCTCATCATCCCCGTGGAGGTTTTGCCCGCAGGCTATCGCGGCAACGGTGCAAAAAGATTGGCAAAACATCTGAAAACTTGGGGGAGCCTCCAGGCACACGTGCTTTCCAAAATCACGCGGATGCCCTACAGTCTCAACGAAGACACCGGCCTCGTCTGTCTGCCCATCGCACGCGGCACACTCTCCACATTCCGCCCGTGGCAGGCCAACCTGCATCTGGTGGACATCCAACCCGACCTTTGCTTCGAGCTGCTGACAGCAAGTCATCAAGCGGCGATGGAGGCCTTCGTCGCAGCAATGCAAACGCAGGACCCCGGCATCCTGGGCAGCACCTTCCTGGTCCCAGATGTTGAGCATATCCTAAAGGCATACCAAACACGCCTGGACCGTTTCCAGGATAACGCACCACCTGTCTGGCTGCAACTTGTGGGAGCACAGGCACTCACCGAACCGGACCTCCTGCGAACGCTAGAAGAGGCCAGTCCAGACACATGTTGGTTGGCGCTCGAAGCCTATCTGCTGCACGGCACACACCTAACGCACCAAGGGATGCAGGCATTGATGGCCCAGGATGAGGAATACGTGCGAGCTTCTGCCTTTGATGTGTTGGTGCACTTCGCGGACGACATCCTACCCCACTTGATCGAAATGTTGGACAACCTCCACAACTATGCAGGCGAAGGACCCAGGATTGCCCATTTGCTCGCGCATAACGACAGCTTACGCAAAAAAGTCTTCGATGCTCTGACCTCAAACACAGCCACATCCCACACGCTGCGTATCCTTTCCGCGTGCCTGGCAGGGGCGTTGGCAGGCAATTGGACGCATGCGGATCAACTCGTCGCCCCGCTGCGGCAGGCAAAAACGCTTGCTCCTGCGCACCAACGACAACTCGCGGCGCTGGATTTGATGCGCCAGATGGGGCACTGGCAGCGGAAGGAGAGCGCGCGCATTGCGCGTCAGATCGCTGCATTGGGACCTGACGTCATGATTTTGCTGCTTTTGGCGGTCGGTAGTCCCCAGCAACTTTTCCGGCGTGACGTCGTCATCGCCCTCAGCGCATTGGATGACGTACGCGCGATCGATCTGCTGGTACAAATCCTCGCCGACGACGACAAGGCCGTGCGGCAAAAAGCCGTCGCTTCCCTCGTCCGCATCGGCCAACCAGCCATTCCTGCGCTGATGGAAGCTGCGCAGAGCGATCAAGCACCGCTACGACGGCAGGCCATCCTCTGCCTGGGGAACATCGGCGCAAAACTGGACGCGCCGGAGCCAATCCGGGCCATCATTCTCGAGGCACTGACCGACAGCAATGCACAGACACGTCGCCAGGCCCTCAAATCGTTGCAAGGAATAGCTAAAACCAACGATATCGAAACCATCACACACATTCTGCGTGAAGCGGCGTGGAATAACGCGCTGGTGGCGGTGGAGAACCTGGAGAAGCTAGGAACGGAAGGCCGACAGGCTATGCAGACACTGGCGCTGGCGGAACGCAATCCCGCTGCCGCTTTCGGCATCGCCCGGCAAGGCGACCCGCGCGGGCGCGAGATTCTGGCAACGTGGTTGGCGGTCGATGGGCCACAGCGCGTACAAGCCGTCGAATTTCTGCGCGAACTCGGCGATGACCGCAGTGTTCCCGCACTGGCAGCCCGGCTCAACGCGGCGCGAGGCGATGCAGGAATCTCCATCGCGCTCGAACTGGCGCGCATCGGTGGAGAAGACGCCATCCGAGTACTGCTCGATGCCCTGACTTCGAAAAACCCACTCACGCGGCGGGGAGCCGTGCGTGCCTTGGCGACGTTCAAGGATTCACGTTTTGTAGAGCCGTTCATTCGCTGCTTGTTCGAAGATGACAACTTCAAAAACGTCCGCGCCGCATCCCACGCACTCATGGACATCGGTGAAGCCGCCAAAGAGCCGCTCCGCGAAGCAATGGAAACACATCCCATCGAGGACAAACCCCGGCGCACCCTTGCCCGGCGCGTGTTGCAGCACTCGAAGGAGAATTTTGGACAGGATGAACAGGATTTTCAGGATAAATAGGAAAAAATCCTGTTCATCCTGCTAATCCTGTCGAAAAGAGGAAAACCCATGGGCATCATCACCCCAGGACGAAGGCCCGCGATTGGCGAGATTCGCGCGTACTACACACGACCAGAGATTCTCAACGAAATCCTTCAGGCGATGCAGCGCTGGCACGTAAGCTTTGTGCCTGGCTACGTCAAACAGAGTTGGGTCTACATCGAAGACGCCGCAAAGCTACGCGCAATGTTGATGCAGCCACTCGACCTGATGGAGCAATATCCCGAGCGCACCGAGTACCCGTACTTCCGCATCAACTGGGCGCGGCACAATCCGGCGCATTCGTGGAATAAGGACACGCTCCGAGGCTATGATTTTGTCATCGAAAAGGACAGTTTCCTGTGGCAAGAATGTTTCGAGGCGATGCTGCCGGTGATGGACATTCTGGAACACTTCGGAGTGACCTACTGGCTCAAGTACACGGGGCATCATAGCTTGCACCTCGTCGTCCCGGCGGAGTGCTTCCCGCGCGAGGTACGGGGTGTGCCGTTGACCGATGTGCACGAAGCCGTCTACCATCGTTTAATGGTCTTCCTCAACAAGCGCGCCCGGCAGCACTACAACGAACACAATCGCCACTGTCCACCGGGCACGAATATGCCCTACAGCGTCAACGAGGACACAGGATTGGTGAACATTCCGCTGCTGCGTGAGGAGTTGGCGACGTTCAGGCCATGGCAGGCCAGCATTTACCTGGTACAACCACGTGATTTCTGGCGCAGTGTGCCGGAGTCGGCGCGCGGGTGCGCTGCGGGATTGCTCGATAAAGTGCTGAGGCCGTCTGGGGAACAGGCACGATTTTACCCACCCCCCGTCATTCCGAGCGAGAGAAGCGAGTCGAGGAATCTCTTGACAATGAGCACAGAGATCCCTCGGATGCACTCCGCTTCGTTTCGTTTCGCTCGGAATGACGGCATACCAGAAAATTCAGACAACTGTATCAACATACGCGAACGACGGCTTGCTGTCTGGAAATTGATGCTCAGCTCAGACGAAAATGATTCCCCCACCCTCATCGCAGCCCTGGCAGATGAGGATGCCGATGTACGTTGGTTCGCGGCGGAGGCGCTGGCGCGCATAGGATCGTTAGACGCACTCCCCGCACTACTGGCACTACCCTATGACGACATGACTGGCGCATGCCTGGTCGATTTCTGCGTCCGGCATGGTGAAGTGTCCATTCCCGCACTCATTGAGGCACTCAAAACGTTCACAGCACCATGGTCTTCCCCACCGGTGGATAAAGCTCTGGAACGTATCGGCGAGGTAAGTATCTCCCATCTCCAAAAGCTGTTGGATGATTCGAACCACGACGTTCGCAAACGCGCCGCCAGCATCCTCGAACGCATCTCCGGTACGCCGACACTGGACGATGTCCTGGCGATGAGCACTACACACAACCGCAAACACAACGCCGCACAGATGCTCGGATGGTACGATGAACCACGTGCGCATCAGCGTTTGACCGAATTGACCACCGACCGCAACCCCCGTGTGCGAAAAGACGCGATCAAAGCGCTGCTATGGACGGATCACCCCGACGCGGAGCAACTCTTGCAGCGAGCACTCACCGATGAGAATGACAAGGTCCGGCGATGGGCGGAAAATGGAATAGCGGTGTATACTGTATTGAAGCGTTTAGCGATCGTATAAGCCGACACAAAAGGAGCAAGCTATGTCAGTTACTCTAGAAGATATCCGCACCGCCGTCACCCAGATGGATCTGGCCGAACAGCCTCTATGCGTGCACGCCTCGCTGCGTTCTTTTGGCCACGTTCAGGATGGCGCGCAGACGGTTGTCGAAGGGCTTTTGCAACAAGGCTGCACTGTCATGGTCCCCACACATTCGTATAACGCATATCACATCCCCACACCCAAGAATGGGACTGTCGATCCGTCGGTCCCGGTATACACACCGGATAGCAATGCAATTGACGCGCAGAACATGGGTGCGATTCCAGTTTACGTACTGCACAAGGCGGGGCGCGTGCGCGGTAACCATCCGCTGGATTCATTCACGGCTTTTGGCCCGCTCGCATCGCAATTGGCGGAAAGCCAGAGTCCCGAAGACGTGTACGCGCCTGTCCGTTCGTTGGAGCAGCTAGGCGGCTACATCGTGATGATGGGGGTCGGCCTGAACCGGTTGACGGCTTTGCACCACGCGGAACGTCTGGCCGGGCGCCCTTTGTTCAGGCTATGGGCGAAAGGCGCGGATGGACGACCGATCCAGGCCCGCCTGGGCGGTTGCTCTGAAGGCTTCGTCAACTTCGATCCGGTTCTCGCGCCTATCGAGCGCCAGGTCCGTGTCGGGCAGAGCCTGTGCCGGGTTTTTCCGGTAGAGCCGATGCTGACCTTAGCCATCGCCGCAATCCGCGCGAATCCGATGATCACACATTGCGGCAATGCGGATTGCGACGAATGCAACGCGAACGTGCAGGTGGCACTATGACAATATCATTCAAATAGTGAACAGGAGGAAAGGATACAACCTATGAAAGGTGATGTGATCTATTCAGAACTGTCGAAACAGAAAGACCCGGCGACCGGTGTCGAAGTGACACGCCTGAGCGACAACCAGAGCGACACCAATCATCCCTACTTCACTGCGTCACAGGTTGACCAAGACAACACGTTCGTCATCGTCAACTCCAACCGCAGCGGACGGGATCAGTTCTACACGCTTGCCTTCGCCGACGGCAAAATGGTGCAGGTGACAGACGACGCGGATGTTCACAGTGGTTGTCTGGATGCTGCCAATCACATCCTCTACTATTTCGCCGGGCACACGCTCAAATCAGTGCGATTGGACACCCTCGAAGACGAAGCGTTGATGGATGTCCCAAAAAGCTTCATTCCCGCCAGCCTGACCTGCACCGCCGATGGTCACTATCTGGCGTTCACGATGGTCGAATTGGCCGAAGCGGATCTGTGCACCGCCCGTTACGAGCCGGAGTTCTCCGGCGGCTCCAAGGGCTTCCGCGAGAAGTTCTTCCGTTGGCCCTCCAGTGTCATCATTCGCTACGATACCGCATCACACACCGGCTATCCGGTCACGGGCGAGTTGCGGCGGATGACGCACGTTATCATCCACCCGCTGGATGGCAACACCGTCCTCTTCTGTCACGAAGGTCCGTGGCATTTGGTGCAGCGGATGTGGATCGCGAAAGTGGCTACCGATGAAGTTTACCCTCTGATCGAGACCCAGCGCAACCTTGAGCGCGCGGGGCACGAATTCTTCACCATCGATGGACGGATCGGCGCGCAGTACTCGCACCGATATCGCCCCGATATGGATTTCCTCTTCCACGCCGATGTCTACGTCAATCCGGATGGCACTGACGAGCGGCGCTATTACTACCCCTATCAGCGCCCTGTTCACATCCACGCGCTCTCCGAGGCTTTGGCCGTGGGTGACACAGCCCAAATCCGGCAAGACGACCCGGACTTCCGCCGCTACATCGCCTTGGTCAAGTACGACAGCGATGGGCACCGCGCCACCGTTGGGCGATTGTGTGCACACGATACCTCCTGGCACAAGGCCAGCCATCCTCATCCCATCTTTACACCTGACGGCAAGCACGTCTTGTGGGGCTCAGACGTCGGCGGCAGGATGAACGTCTATATGGCTCCCGTAGATTGGGATGCGTGCCTCAAAAGCGATCGCTAGGCTTAACAGGAAGAAGCGTTTTCCCGATTTCCGACTTCGCCAGAAATCGGGAAAACATCTTTGAATCTCTACACTCTCTCAACGAAATCGGATCCTAGTGTGCCCCGACCAAGCGCACTGGCGCTTTGCGTGAGGACTTGACAGCGAAAATGCCACTCACTGCCTTTGCCAGGGTCGCCAGCCCGCCGCGACGTCCGCTGTTGAGCACGATGCGCTCGCGCCCCGCGTTCTGGAATTTCCACTCCCACATCTGTTGTGCGTCTCGTACTGCCTCTAAGGTATTCATCGTTCCTCTCCTTTCGTGTTGATGTTATGCTTCTACTATATCCGCGGAGCGTCTTTTTCGCGTCTTGTGGGATTTAATGTAGAATACGAGCGACGTGTTCGAAGTTGCAGAGCAGCGCACACTTCCTTCATCCTCTGTCTTTGATTCTTCGTCACCGGTATACTAAAAGGGGCTTATGAGTAGAGAACACTCTGAAGAGTACGAGCAGCTTGAAAAAGCGGTAACGGCGTTGGAAAGCCAACGCGCCAACTTAGGGAATGACGTGGTGGATGCAGCGTTAGCCCCCATCCGCGAAAAACTGGCAGCGTTGACATCCCCTCCGATGGGAGAGATTGAGGGAGGTCAACTGCGCGGAGAACGCCGGTTGGTGACGGTGATGTTCGCCGATATCAGCGGCTTCACGGCCCTGTCTGAGACACTGGACCCGGAAGCTGTGCGCGACCTGATGAACGCCTGTTTCGAAGCTCTCGTGCCCATCGTCGAAACCTACGGCGGTACGGTGGATAAATTCATCGGCGACGAAATTATGGTGCTCTTCGGCGCACCCACCGCCCACGAAAACGACCCCGAACGCGCCCTCCGCGCTGCCTTAGAGATGCAGTCCGAACTGGCAACCTTCAACCTGCAACATGAAACCGATCTTGGCCTTCACTTCGGCATCAACACCGGGCACGTGATTGCCGGGAGCCTGGGTACACGCGAGCGCCAGGAATACTCCGTGATGGGGGGTGCGGTGAACCTGGCCGCGCGCCTGGAAGAAGTCTCGATGCGCGGTGATATCTTCGTTGGTTCCGACACCCATCTCTTGACCGCTCCCCTTTTCGAGTTCGAGACGCTGGAACCACGGGCACTCCACGGCATCGCGGAACCGGTGATCATCTACCGTTTGCTCAAAGCCAAAGGCGTGCGGGGCAAGGTACGCGGCATCGAAGGGTTGTCGTCACCGTTGGTGGGCCGTGAGGCGGAATTCCAGGCGTTACAGGACGCCATCGTTAAATTACAATCCGGTATCGGCGGCATCGTCACCCTCGTCGGCGAAGCTGGCCTCGGCAAATCCCGCCTCGTTGCCGAACTGCGAAATTCTGCCAATCTTCAATCTCCACATCTGCAATGGGTGGAAGGACGGTGTGTGTCCTACGGTGGCACCATCGCCTACCTGCTGTGGTTGGACGTGCTGCGGGGCTTGTTGGGAGTGACGGCGGACGATGCGCCGTTGGCGGTACGGAGTGTGCTGCGCGACTATGTGCAGGCTGTGTGTCCTGACGTCTTTGACGACGTGTATCCCTTCCTGGTACAACTGCTGTCGCTACCCGTAGACGCTGAGACTGAGACCCGCCTGCGGGGCGTGGAAGGCGAAGGACTTCAGGTCCTCACCTTCCGCGCAGTGCTGACCTTGGTCGAAAGCGCGACCCAGCAGCACCCTCTCGTCCTCGTCTGCGAAGACCTGCACTGGGCTGACCCGACCTCGCTGGACTTGCTCGAACGAATGCTCTCCCTGACCGACCGCGCGCCGCTGCTGCTGTTGGACGTCTTCCGTCCCGAGATGGAGCACGGCTGCTGGCAGATCAAGGAGTTGGCGGCCCGGTGTTACCATCACCGGCACACCGATCTGTGGCTGGCGCCCCTCAGCGCCACCGAAAGCACGACCTTAGTCGGCAACCTGCTGCACATCGAAGGGTTGCCGCAGGCCCTGCACCAGCGCATCCTCGATCACGCCGAGGGGAATCCCTTCTATGCAGAGGAGATCATCCGCACCCTCATTGACGGCAACACCATCGTCTACGACGAAGCCACGGGGCGCTGGCAGGCCACGCGTGACGTAGAAGCCATCATCCTGCCAGACACGCTGCACGGCGTGCTGATGGCGCGCATTGACCGGTTGGAGCAGGAGACGAAGCGGGTACTGCAACTGGCATCGGTCATCGGGCGGGTTTTCCTGTACCGCGTGCTGGCGGAGATCGCGCGGGAAGAGCGGCGACTGGACGCGCGCTTACTCACCTTGCAGCAGCACGAACTGATCCACGAGCGGGTGCGGCTGCCGGAAGTGGAGTACATCTTCAAGCACGAACTGACGCGGGAAGCGGCCTACAACGGTTTGCTGCGCAAGGAACGCAGCGCTTACCATCGCCAGGTGGCGGAGATTCTGGAGCGGCTGTTCCCGGATCGGGTGGAGGAGCTGCTGGGTCTGCTGGCCCACCACTGGGAGCAGGCCGGGGACGTCGAACAAGCAATAACCTACCTGCGGCAGGCGGGAGAACAGGCGGCGGCGCGCTACGCCAACGCCGAAGCTGTTGCCTACTTCAGCCGCACGTTGAGCTTGTTGCCAGAGGACCATCTGGAGGAACGCTTGGCGCTACTGCTGGCACGAGAAGATGTCCATCATCTACAAAGCGCACGGGATGCACAAAAGCAAGATTTGAAAGTCTCACAAGATTTGGCTGAAACGTTAGGTGACCAAAGCGCCCAGATTATCGTAATCCTGCGCCGTATGCGCTATGCTGATGAAACAGGGACCTGGATACTGGACTCATGCTTGCTACAGGAAACCTTGTCGCTGATCGAAACTCAGGATGTGCAGGTCAAAGCTCAGAGCTACTTGGAATGGGGACGTCACAGTTGGTGGGAGAACGATTTTACGGCGGCCCAAGCACAACTGGAAAAGGCAATCCAACTCGCTCACGCGGCAGGGCTTGGGGTTATCGAAGCGGCCGGCTTGCGCGAATTAGGATGTGCGTTCGAGAAGCAGAAAAAACCTGAGGAAGCTATTCCATATCTGGAACGTGCTTTGCAGCTCAGTCGCGAGATCGAAAACCGTAAATTGGAAGGGATGATTTGCACTGCGTTGGCTAATGTTTTGACTAATATAGGCGATGATATGACAGCTCAACACTATGTTGAATTAGGCATTCACCTGTGTCAAGAGATCGGTAACCGCTTCGATGAGGGATACGGAATTCGAATATTGGCTGAAATCCATTACAACCAAGGCGCGTATACTAGTGCACTGCGTCACTTTCAACAAACGATGATTCTTGCTTGTGAGACCCGAACTGAATATATGGGATTTCTCGCATTAGTCGGTGTAGGAAAGATTTTTGGAGATTTGGGGCAGTATACAGAGGCTGTAACCTACTTTGAAAACGTGCTGCACGATGTCCGCGAAGTAGGCAATCCGGTGATGGTGCAGATTGTGCTATTCAGTCTGGGATTATTCGCGCATTATATGGGAGATGACACGCAAGCGCAGGCACGCGGTCAAGAAATCTTGCGTTTTGGCCAGAAATATGATGCGGAGGACGTCCAGGTATGGGCCTGGATGCTATTGGGACGCGCATTGACGGGACTGGGGCAGTTGGAGGATGCAAACGCCGCCTGCCAGCGTGCCTTGGAGAGTTCTTCATTATGGATTGAAGAATGGAAATTGTGGATCAGAGCCGGCTTGATCCGTATCGCGTTGCTCAAGGGGGGAACAGAAGCCATGAGGGAAGCGATGCCCCATGCCAATGAAATCCTGCGCTACTGGGAAGGTTATCCGGCATTGCGCGATGTTGGTTTAGAGCGCTTTGAGGTCTGCTGGACATGCTATCGCCTGCTGCAAGCCCTGCACGACCCGCGCGCCCCGGAGGTGCTGGAAAGGGCCTATGATCTCTTGCAGGCACGGGCTGCCAAGCTCCAAGACCCGGCGCACCGCCGCATGTTCCTGGAAGACGTGGCCGCGCACCGGGACATCATCGCTGAGTGGGAGCGGAGAAGAAATAACTCATTATGAATCGACCATCACAGACACAACCCACCACCCTTCACCGCATCATTGAGGACTTACCGACCTTCGCCACGTTCATCCTCGGCGCCGCTATCTTTTTCCTTGCCAGCCCGCGCGCAGGGTGGCTCTACGCACTCATCTATCTCGCCTATTGCGCCTTCGCGCTCACGTGGTTTATGCGCTTTATCTGTTCGCATTGCTTGAACGCCTACAATGCCGGCTGCCCCAGCCTCTTCGGCGGCATCGCTTCCCGACTCTTCAAACAAAGACCGCCTGAAGCGTATGCCGAATCATTCAAACACAACATTGCCATACTGTATCCGTGTTGGTTTGTGCCGCCCATCGTCGCGCTTTACCAACTCGTGACGGCCTATTCTGTCCCGATGTTGATTGCGCTCATTGCCTTTGCCTTAATCGCGTTTGTCGTTCTGCCACTCCTGTCAAAGGGACATAGCTGTACCAACTGCGCGATGGCAGCGGAATGTCCGCGAATGAAAAAACAACAGCCCAAAAGTGCGAATCCGAAGTTCCGTTTTCGCGGAGAGTTACTGTTGTTGGATGAGACCGCGCGCGCTGCAGCGCCCGGTCAGTTCGTCAAACTGACGGACGGCTTCACCCACTACGAACTTGCCGGACCATCAGACGGAACCGCCGTCGTGCTCATTCACGGCTTCTCCGTCCCTCTTTTCCTCTGGGATCCGACCTTCGCCGGGTTGGTGGACGCCGGTTTTCACGTGCTGCGTTACGACCTGTTCGGGCGCGGTTACTCCGACCGGCCGGACACAATCTACAACCAGGCCCTATACGACCGCCAGTTGCGCGAATTGCTGAACGCGCTCGGATTCACGGGACCGGTCAATCTTGTGGGGCTATCGATGGGCGGTGCGATTGCGGTAGGGTTCACGGCGCAGCATCCGGAACGCGTGCGCAGGCTGGCCCTCATCGATCCGGCGGGTATGCCGATGAAAGCATCGCCGGGCGCCAATCTGGTGCAGGTGCCCTGGCTAGGCGAATGGATCTTCGATCGTTTTGCAGAACGCCTGCTTGTGGCCGGTTTGGCAAAGGATTTCTACGTGCGCGACAAACTGGAGGAGTTCGAAGCGCGGTATCGCGTGCAGATGCAGTATCGTGGCTTCAAGCGCGCGCTTTTGTCGACGTACCGCTACGGCCCCATCACCACGATGGCGGATGCCTATCGAAAGGTGGGACAACAAACCTGCCCGGTGCTGCTCATCTGGGGGCGCAACGACAAAACGGTACCCTTTCCCATCAGCGAAAAGGTTCGCGCCGCGATCCCCCGTGCGGAATTTCACCCCATCGACGGTACGGGCCACATCCCACACTACGAAAAGCCGGAAATCGTCAATCCTCTGCTGACGACATTTTTCCGGTCAACGGACTTAACGGCAAGATGATTTTGCAGTTGTAAGCAGGGCTTTATCATTCTCGCTTCGAGGAGAACGCCAGTTCCCCGTTTTAGGCCGAGATGCAGCATAAGACGCGGATCTGGCGATCCGCTCGAAGCAAAAACAGAGCGTTTAACGCGAATGATAAAGCAAAGTTCTGAAATGTTTCTGACCTTAACAGAAAGATAAGGTAGGAGTAGGTGATGGAAATCACGATCAACTGCACACAAACATTCGGCCCGCTAGACCACTTCTGGCGCAGCACCGGCTTCACGCCGGCGAATTTGCTGCTCAACGCGGATATGCAACAGGCGATGGCTTATGTGGGCGCAATCCCGCGCGGTGGGATTACTTACGTGCGCATCCATTATCTATTGGAACTGGTGCTAGCGGAAGGCTTAGACACGGAGACGCCGCTCTACGAGTGGTCGCGATTGGATGCTGCGCTGGACGTGCTGGTGCGCAACGGCCTTGAGCCTATCTTCGAGCTGATGGGCAATGTCGGCGGCTACTTCACCGACTACACCGATCCGGTGCAAGCCCACACCTGGAAGCGTCTGGTACGCGACCTGGCACTGCACCTCATCGACCGCTGCGGCCGAGATGAAGTGCGCGCGTGGCTCTTCGAGACGTGGAATGAACCGGACGTCCATTTCTGGAAGCAGAGCATCGAGGCGTTCTGCATCTACTACGACGCCTGCGTCGAAGGCCTGCGCGAAGCCGATCCCACACTCACAATCGGCGGGCCAGGGACGTGCCGCAACCTTTCGGAAATGCTCACGGCGTTTTTGGCGCACTGTGACACGGGAACGAACTACTTTACCGGCGAAACCGGCGTGCGGCTGGACTTCATCTCCGTTCACGAAAAAGGCGTGCGTTCCCACAAAGAGGACCTGACACCCAACTCCATGGGCATCGTCGAACGCGAGGCGCGCATCGTGGACTACATCCGCGAGTATCACCCACGCTTCAGCGCCCTACCCTTCTTCAACGACGAGTGCGACCCGCAGGTGAGCTGGGGCGACATCCACACCTGGCGTGCGCGCCCGTACTACGCCGCCTTCGTCTGCAAGGTCATCAACCAACATCTGCACAAGCTGGTGGATGAGAAAGGCGTTCACTACGGCCTATTGAGCAACGATAACGGCTTCCTGGGAACTTGGGGCCACCGCACGCTGTTCGCACGCTTCGCCGAGTTCGACCACATCGACCACGGGCAGGCAGATGGCAAGCGTGACGCGCCCCGCTTCGAGGCAGATCCACGGCGGCGTAAGTTCGAGTTGATCAAGAAGCCAGTTTTTACCGCGATGACGTTGCTGTCGCTGTTGAGGAATGAGCGGATAGCGGCCTCGGTCAGAGACCGGCCCGAGCAAGAGGTGGATGATACAAGCTGTAGCCGGTCTCCCGACCGTGCCACCGTTGCACCCGATCCATTCGAGACCGGCGTCATCGCCACGCGACACAACGACCAGATTGCCGTCCTGATCTACAACAGCCGCGATAAGATCATGATCTCTGGCATGACGCCGGTCACGTTGCGATTGACAGGACTACCTTTTGACACAGCACTACTGGTGCATTACCGGATCGACGAAGCGCATAGCGACCCATTCAGCGTGTGGGAGAGCCAGGGAGCGCCGACCTATCCTACACCAGAGCAATACGCGGAGATGCGCGCCGCGCAGGAGATTGCCTTGCTGGAAGAACCGCGCGAGGTCTCCGCTGTGGATGGCACACTCACACTTGCGTTCGACCTGCCACTGCCAGGCGTGAGCGTGGTGTTGCTCAACGCTAAGCCCACCGATCCACCCGCCAAAGTCACTGGATTGCGCGCCGAACGCTACGAAGGAATGACTGACGAAGCGGAAATCCTGCTCATCTGGAATGCCCTGGAGTCCCGGGCAGTGCGCACCTATGAAGTGCTGCACGCGCCCACACCCACTAGCCCGTTCACACGGATCAACGGCCCGGATCAACTCGACGCCGCGTTCCTGTACGGTGCGGATGACGTGTCAGGTTGCTATCGCGTGTGCGCCGTCGATTATTGGGGGCGGATGGGGGAAATGTCGGATTTTCTTGTCATCACGTAGTCGAGTTGGTGCAGCGGCAACTGCTGCCACTGCTACAAGACCTCAGTTAAAGTCCTGCGTGATCACCTTCTCCGGCGTGACGACAATCAGCACACTCGCCTGGTCGCGGACGGACTCGTAATACCGTTGCGCCTCCGCCTCGGTATCGTAGTAACGGCGGGTGATGCGCCAGCGCGTGGCTTCCTGGAGTGGATCACCGGGCGGAATGAGGGTCGCTATGCCGTAGAAGGTGACGGTGCGGTAGTCGGGATGCCCACCGTCGATGCACACGCTGATGCGCGGATCGCGCTTCAGATTATGGTATTTCGCGGTCTTTGTACCGGCACTGATGTAGAGTTTGCCGTCCTCGTAGACGTACCACACCGGGCTGATCTGCGGCGGTCCATCGACCGTGTTGGTGGCGACGACGGCGTGCCGTGGCGCGGCGAGAAACGTTTCGATTTCGGATGGCGTCATCTCTGGCATAGGTTTCTCCTTTCGTCAAGAACCCTTGCGAAGGTTTCTGAACCTTCGCAAGGGTAGCCTCTAGCGATAGATGATGTCGAGGATATCCTCGCTGTAGAGACGCACCGTCTGGCTATCCACGCGCTCCACGCCAGGCCGTGAGGCCGCGGCATCGGCGTCGTCGGTGTGAAAGTAACGCTTCTCCAACACGTAGGGCGGATCCCAGCGCAACGGTAGCAGTGGATTGGCGCGTTGTCGCTCAACGGCGCGGTGGATGCCTTCGCGGATGAGACGGCGGGCTTTCGGTGCAGCGAGCGAGATCGCCGAGTCCCGGCTCAATCCCTGCTTGACCGCGACAGTCGTGATGCCGGGGATGAGCGCTTCCGCCTCGCGGCACGTGGCGTGGTCGCCGCTCACGAAAATCATCGGCAGGCCCAATCCGCCGCAGTACAGCGCGAACTGCGCCAACTCACCGATGGGTTGCCCGTTGAGTGTGTAATAGTCGATGGCGCGGCTGCTCTGCGTGTGTGCCAGATTGCCGTCCACCACGCCCGCCATCGCATGCTGCCCGATCATCACGCCGACGTCGTAGCCCGCGATGATGGGATCGCGCACCGACGCGGGAGCCAGAGGCCGCCCGTGTAGCAGTTTGGCGGCGGGATGTAGGTCCTCAAAATAGATGCCGCCGGGGCCGTGACCATCAATCACCAGCACATCCTCCACGCCAGCCGCGAGCAATCCCTCGACTGCGGCGTTGACCTCGGCGGTCAATAGTTTCTTGGCCGCCTCATAGTATTTGCCGTCTGAATACCCCTGGTCAGTGAACGAGACAACGCCCGCCACGCCTTCTAAATCGGTCATCATCACGACTTTCATATTTTCCTCCCCAACCTCCAAATCTTCAATCCATCAATCTCCAATCATTCTTTGGGCGTTACCTGCGCGAATCTTTTCGAGCACGTCACCGGGCAACTCGAACGAGACGAGTAGCTCCTGCATCCGGTTGTCGAAGGTGTCACGCCCGTAGAGCAGGCGATCTTGGAATTCGAGCACGAAGTCCTTGCTGAACGCCGGATCGCGGGAGAGGGCGTTGTGTGCGGAACCTGCGGACAGGTCAGCGTGCAGATTGGGATACTGGCGGAACATAGCAAGCAGTTTCCCGCCGGGAACGATCGGGCCGCCGGGATAGGATTCTTTGTCGAATTGATCATCGCCGGAGATGTGCGCCCAGAAGCCCGGCGCGTGCCCGATGAAGGTGGTTTCCGGGCAGGTACGGATCGCGCGCTCAAAGGCTTCGATGGGGCCGCCGTACCACCAGTTGGGACGTGGGTACTTGCGCCCGGTGTCGAATTCGTAGTCGAGATGGACTGTCACCGGCAGGCCCTTCTCACCACAGAAACGGAACATCCGCAGTGCGTCGGGATTGTCGTAGAGCATCCGGAGCTTCAGTTCACCGTAGATCTGCACGCCGTAAACTTCGATGGCGGCTTGCAGACGATCGATGGCATCCGGGCGGCGCGGATCAGGCGCGTAGCCGAGGACGAATTTCTCCGGAGCGCGCTCTTTATAGTGCAAGCAGCTCGCAAAGGGGATCGGGCCGGTAGCATCGCCCAACATCGCGTGGTTATACGTAGGATCATACTCGTCCACCGGACATTCCCAGCTCAAGAGCCAGGTCTTATCGATGCCATAGGTTGCCATGTTCTCCAAGAATTTATCGAAATTGTGACCATGCCAATCAGGATGATTGTGGGCGTCAATGATCACGGTGTTCTCCTTTTTGGTATTCCGGGTTGTGAGTTACGGAGTGTAATCGGGACTGGCCCAGGGATAACCGCTATCGCCGAACACGCGACGCTTGACGAACCATTCCATCGTGTGGGGCAGCGCAGCACGATAATCCGCGCCAGAGGGCAGCCCTTCTGCCGCGAGCGCCCGGCAGAACGTGGCTTTATCGCACGTGGCGTTTTCAGCGTGGAAGCGCATCCGCAAAAACCAATAGCTCGGTTCCGATCCCGGCAATGGCGCGGGGATACACACTGTTTTCAATGCCTTGATGCCGCACGCGAGCCGGGTGACGATGTAGCGGCGGCGCTGCACGCTCCCAGACAGTTTACCCAGTTGCACGCTGCCGATGGCGGCCGCGAGGTCGTTCAGGTTGAAGTTAAGCGACGCAATGATGTTGGTGCTGCCTTCTGGCAGAAAGAAAGGCTTGCCGCGGTCGGAAGCGCGGCGGATGGCCTGGTATAGCGCTTCGTCGCGGGTGTAGACGAGACCGCCCTGCCCGCCGGTGCTGTGATGTTTGCCGAACATCGTCGAGAAGACACCGATATCGCCAAAGGTTCCGACCATACGACCGTGCAATCGCGCACCGTGCGTCTGCGCGCAGTCTTCGATCACCGGGATGTTGTGACGTTGTGCGATATCGACGATACCCGCGATATCCGCTGGTTCACCGGCGATGTGCGGGACGACGATGGCGCTGGTGCGCGGCGAGACGAGCGCTTCGACCTGTTCTGGGCCGGTGTTGTAGCTGTCCGGCGCGGTATCGGCGACCATCGGGACTAGATTCAGCAGGGGGATGGGCATCATCCCGCCGGGATCGGTCACTGCGCCGACGATGACTTCGGTAAACGGTTGCAGGTTCAACGCCCGTAGCGCAACGTAAAGCGCCGCCGTCCCCGAGCTGACCGCGTCGACGAAACCGCCACCCAGCGATTCAGCGAATGCCTCGCAGTAGGCCATCTCCGCCGCACCATTGTAGCCAGGCGCGTTGCCGGTGACGATGGCTGCATCGAACAATGCTTCGACGGCAGCCTTTTCCTCTGCACCGATGTGCCCGCGGGTGGGGAAAGGGATCTCGCGTATCTTCGGGCCGCCCATAAGGGCGAGTTGGTTTTCCGAGTTTGTCTCTGTGTTCATTATTCTCCGCTTCTCAGGCTTGCGAATGGTGGATGATCCAGGGCTTTATCATTCGCATCATTGTTCCTTTTTTGCTTGAAGCGGATCGCCAGATCCGCGTTGTATGACGCACCTCAGCTTCAAACGGGAAACTGACGTTCCCCTCAAAGCAAGAATGGTAAGCCCTTGGTGTATGATCAAGGGTAAGTATACTTGATTCGTCAAGGCTGTCACTCGCACAAGCTATGGCCGGTCTCCCGACCGTGCCACTGATTTGCCGTCAAGCGCATTTGATGGCATAATCCCCGTATCAAAAACTGAGCCATTTTGACCATCGGAGTGCCATCATGTACAAAAAACTGCTCCTCCTGATTGTTGTCGCCAATCTGCTGTTCGTGGTTGTGCCCGTCCGCGCGCAAACGCCGACACCGCCCCCACCCTCGTTCTGGGAACAAAACAGCGCCGCCATCATCAGCGCGCTCATCGGACTGATCTTCGGCGGCATCCTGGTCTGGATGCTCAAGCCAGCATTCGAGAAACTCGGCAACGCCTTCGCCGACGCGCTGAGTAAACTTGGCAGCGGGTGGGGCTTCAAGCGGCGCTATCTCACACATCTTATCGAGGAATATCGCGGGCTGAACATCCGCGGACTCAAGACCCGCGCGCCGGTGACGGTGGAACTGGAACAGGTCTACGTGTCGCTGCGTGCGCAGGTCCCCGACTACGCCCTGGGTCGCCAGGCACCACCGGCGCTCAGTGTGGGCCAGGCATTGGCGCAGCACCAACGATTGGCGATTGTGGGCGGCCCCGGCTCAGGCAAGACAACGCTGCTGGCCTATCTGACCCTCACCTATGCCCGCGGGGATGCAAAAAAGCGCCTGGGTGTAGCCGAAAAACGACTACCCATTCTCGTTCCGGGATTCCACAGCAAGTCCAGAGGATAAGAACCAACCCAAGCGCGCGGGCTAGCGCAACCCAAAAAACGACACTTCCTGTAGAGT
>JAFGSL010000095.1 GCA_016934645.1 Anaerolineae bacterium | reverse complement strand
TGCTGTCAACCTGACCAACAATGACCGTACCGGTGTGAATACCGATCTGTATGCTGAAATCGATACCATAACGTTCCTGAAAATCAGTCTTCAAGGGTTGGAAGGCCGCCAGGATATCCAATGCGGCACGCACAGCACGCTCAACGTTGTTCTCGTGGGCCAACGGCATACCAAACAATGCTACCAGGCTATCGCCTGTGAACTTGTCGATCGTCCCTTCATACTGGTAAATCACAGCCGCGAGCACGTGTATGACTTCATCGCTGAGCAGATACAGTATTTCATGGTCTACGGACAATTCGCGACCATCGGACGACTTCCATTTAGAAAGACTCTCCATACCCACATGGAGCACTGCTACCTCACGACGTTCGCCGATCGTTCCAGCGACGGCGCAACTGACCCTGGCGGCAAACGCATCCGGCATAAGCTCGCGCAAGACGGAGCGCACACCGTTATCCGCGGAAGGGGCCAGTGGCAAAGCGCCAGACTCAGCCAAACACGCGCCGCACGAGATACAGAATTGACCCTCCGTGGGAACAAATTCCCCGCAATTTGGACATTGCTGCCTCAGAACTTTGGCGCAATTAGCGCACTTTTCCGCAGCATCGACATTTGCGTGACCACATTGTGTGCAGTAAAGCATCTTTACCCTTTCGTCATCGCAGCCGGTTAACCGTCATAGGCAATCAATTGATAGCCAACGCCACGCACATTTTTAATACATCCCATCTCACCGGCCTGATAGCCAAGCTTGCGCCGCAACGAACGGATCATTGGCCGCAACAACGAACTAGCATCCTGGTAATCCGTATACAGATCGTGTGTCATACGCACAAGTTCCTCAGGGGAGACCACACGGCCTTCACGTTCTGCCAACGTGGCCAACAATGTAAATTCTCTGGCTGACAAATTGACTGGCCTGCCTGCGATCTCGACGGTGTGATGATCAAGATTGATTTTCAACGCTCCAACCGTCAAAACTGAGACATCGGCTGCGTCTTTCACCTCATAGCGAGATGCAGAAGCCGTCAACTGCTCCGCGCGTCGTAGACGCCCGCGCACGATAGCGAGTAAATCGTCGGGAAGAAAAGGCTTGGTGATGTAATCATCAACGCCCAGTTGCTTACCATAACGAATATCGCTGTCCATAGTTCGCCCGGTCAGGAAAATAAAGGGAATAGCGACCCAGCGCGGGTTTTTAACGACTTCATCGTAAAGTTGATAACCGTTCATCCGGGGCATGTTGATGTCCGTCAGAATCAGATTCACAGGGTGCGCCGCCAGTACACCCAATGCTTCAGTTCCATCATTGGCAACCAACACACGATACCCCGCATCTCTTAGAACCTGCTCGATATAGAGTTGGATAGCTTGGTGATCATCAACGACGAGTATTGTTGTCCGGTTCTCCATATGCCCCTCCTCAACGAAGGCTTAACCACCGCCAAACATGATCTCAAACTCCGCACCTGCGTTGTTACGAATTTCGATTGTCCCACCCAACTGCTGCACCAACATCGTCACCAACTGTAACCCTAAAGATCCGGTATTCATGTAGTCTACATCGCTGGGCAGTCCTACTCCATTATCGCGGACGACTAACTTAACCTGTTGATCGGCAAGTTGCTGCATCATCACGCAAATCTCTCCTTCACGACCATCAACGAAAGCATGTTTCAAGGCGTTGGAAATCAACTCATTGACGATCAATCCGCATGGCACAGCATCATCGATTGAGAGATAAATATCGGTCGCCTGCAAATCCAAGCGCACTGCCCTAGACCGATATGAATGAACCAAGGAGGATGCGAGATTGCGAATATACTCAGCAAAGTCAACACGCGCCAGGTCTGATGAACGATAGAGCCTTTCATGAATCAGCGCCATAGAGCGAATGCGGTCCTGGCTCTCCTGGAATATCTCAAGTATTTTTTCGTCTTGAATGCCTTGCGATTGCAGATTGAGCAGGCTAGAAATCACCTGCAGGTTATTTTTTACGCGATGGTGAATCTCCTGCAATAGGATTTCCTTCTCTTTCAAGGAAGCCTTGATCTTGGCCTCGACCTGCGCACGTTCAGCGATCTCTTCATGTGCGCGTTCGTATAGCCGTGCATTTTCCACTGCAATTGCAGCCTGATTCGCCAGTAACTGCCCCAGCGATATCTCACGATCTGAAAAAACCCGTTCATGTTCGTTCTGGGTAACAATGACCAGTCCCACCACACGACCTTGAAAAACCATAGGCAGTAGTAGTTGGGACTTGATGTCACGGCGCGTCATAAACGCCTGTTCAGCTACATCGGCGGTACTGAAACTGATCTGAGCGGCATAGCGCTCATTCAGCACCCCCTGGCGCAGTGGATAATCAGATAGCGGCTGTGGAGTGGTGTGAGCCGCGTCACCACCCAGAGACACTTCATAGTCTGCCACACCCACGATCCGGTTGCCTTCTTGATCCAACTCAAAGATGATACAACCGCTGGATTGCAGAAGATTCGTCATCTCCCACGTCACAGTGTCGAGCAAAAAAGACAGATCCAAACTGGATGAAGTCGCAGCAGCGGCTGATTGCAAGGCCAACAGTTCGCGATTACGTTGCAACAACAGTGCTTCTGCCTGCTCATGTTTCTGAACTTCATCGGCAAGTTGCTGATTTAGGGCCGCCAGTTCGGCTGTCCGTGCCGCAACACGCGCTTCCAACTCCTCGTTAAGTGTACGAATATCTTCCTCGATGCGCTTACGTTGTGTGATATCCGTGTAGACAATCACAGCGCCCACGAGCCTATCATCGACGACGACCGGCGCCCCGGCGAAAACCAAGTCGATCAAATGGCCGCTCTTGTGAGCGCACACCGTCTCGACCGACCGCACCAGTTCCCCAGCCCATATTTTTTGCAGAAGAGCTTCGGCTTCTGCTGGCTTCTCTGCGGCGTTGACCAAAGGAGACAGTTTCCGACCCAATACTTCCCTTCTGGAATACCCAAATAAACCCTCGGCGCCGGCGTTCCACTCCACGATGCACTGCCTGACATTCAAGACCACAATAGCATCAGGGACCGCACCCCAAACAGCTTCCAGATGACGATGCCGCTCCCGAACTTCAAGCTCAGCTTGCGTACGTGCGGTGATGTCACGCCAGACCATCACGTGGCTGACCAACGCCCCACCCACATCACGCAGTTGCGATACCCGCACATCGAAAATCTGTGGATGACCGTCCACGATATGCGTCACTTCCTGAGACCAGGTCGCGTTCTCCCGCTTGGCGCGTTCCACCAGCGCCTCCGCCCACGGCGTCTTGATCTCTGCAAAAGGTCGCTCCACACACACGGCTTTATCAAGGTTGAGCAGACTTATCGCAGCCGGGTTCAGATCCAAAATGTACGCTTGAGCATCCAAGATAATGATCCCATCCGCTATCCCTGCGATTACCGCGGCATGCGCTACCGGGAGAGTATTGCTCACTTCGGATGGACGCCTGTTTTTGAACAAAATAGACACCACAGAAGCAATACCTCCTACAAACAAGGGGATCATCACAGATGACCACTGCCAATTCGCTATCATGTCCGTTACCCTAACTATGCTATATACAAGCACCGTCCACCACAGATAGAATTACCCCATTTATAGTATAACACTCACCGGGCGAATAAACGTTAGTATTGCGTTGCAATTATGTCGCAATAGCATTAGGGGTATTTTGATTGAGTTGAAAACAAGGCAGTCTTGGGAAGCCTTCCATATAGCGCCTTTACTACTACCAATATTTCGGCGTCTATGGCGTCTATCACAGGGGTGCTGATAGTGTGGTACACTTCTTGGATCTACGCTGCTGAGCAGCAAGGGTTAGTAGTGTTCGAAAGAGGCGTTCAATTCGTGCCTTCCGGCGCTGGCACCGAGTCGCCATGCCACAATCGCTGCATTTCATCGCATGTCTCCAGCAGTTCGTCCAGCGTGCCCTGCGCGGCGATGCGCCCATCTTGCATCACGATGATGTGATCGGCGCGGCGCAGCGCGACTCTGCGGTGCGAGACGGCCAGGCACGTTGGCGGACTGGCAACCTCGCGGCGCTCGAAGATACGCGCCCATAAAGCACGCTCGGTTTCCACATCCAGCGCGCTGGAAAGGTCGTCGAAGACCAACAGGTCCGACGTCCGCACGAACATCCGCGCCGCTGCCGCACGCTGAATCTGCCCACCGGAGAGCTTGACGCCCTTCGCGCCGACTTTGGTTTCCAGGCCGTCCTCTAACTCGTCCAGGTCGCGCTCCAGCACCGCCAGGCGAATGGCCTGCGTCAGGGCGTCGTCATCGGCATCCAGGCCCAGTAGGATGTTGTTACGCAGCGTGTTGCTGAACAAGCGCGGCGTTTGCGCGGTATAAGCACAGCGCGGCGGCGTGAACCAGTCGTCAGGCTTTTCCACCGGGATGCCATTCCAGCGGATGTCGCCGGCATCTTTGGGCAGCAGGCCGAGCAACGCGCGCAGCAGCGTCGTCTTGCCCGATCCCACGCGCCCGGTGATGACGGTGAGCGTGCCGAGATCGAGGTGCAAGTTCACCTCCGCGATGCCGTTAGCCGAATCAGGATAGTGATAGGTCAAGCCCTGCACATCCAGACTTCGCAGCTGGTCGGCCTCGGCGCGGGCGGGATAGACAACATCGGGCAGGCGCCCATCCAGGTAGACCGGCGCAAACTCGGTGAGGGCATCCGGCGGCGCGCCTTCCATCAGCCGGCCCATCCGATCGATCGAGACGCCAAGCTGCTTATAACGCGAGACCAGCATCCCATAAAAGGTAATCATCAGGCTGATTTGTTCGAGATAGGACACAAACAGTGAGAAATCGCCGATGGTGAACTCCCCCACGCGCATTTGGCTGCCGACCAAAACGAGAATAATGCCGGTGCCCAGGCTGACGGCGTTGCTGTAGATCGAATTCAGGAGTGTTTCGAACAACCGGTCTTTGAGAGCCAGACGACGGCGTTCGTCGCTCAGCCGGGCAAAGGCCGCGCTGACGTTCTTTTCCGCCGTCGCCGCCTTGACCGCCTGCACCGCGCCGAAGATTTCGCCGATGAAACCGGCGACTTTGCCCGCCGCCTGGCGGCTGGCGCGGCGGTATTGCTCGATGCGTTTTCTGGCCTGGCTGGAGATGAAGCCAACGAGGAGAAACGGTGTCAACGCCAATAGTGTGATGGGGAGGTCGATGCTCATCATCACGCCGATGGCAATCAGCATCAGCACTACGCCGATCAGAATGTCGTTGACAAAAATAGCAAACAGAGGAATTTCAAACACATCGTCGCGGAAGCGGCTGACGGCCTCGCCGGCCGAATCGGGCAGAGCCGAAGCGCCGGGACGCTTGAGAATATGCTTGAGCAGGTTGGTGCGCAGCCAGGTGGTGATATGCGCAAAGAGCGGCTCATCCGCAACCACAAAGCCGTAATGCCCGATCTGGCGGCCCACTTCCGCCGCCACCAACCACGCTATGATTGTCCATATCCCGACACTGACGCCAGTCTCTCCGGTCAACAGGTTGAAGAAGGCACGCAGAATCAGACCCGGTGTGATCTGCCAAAACACGCGCACGAGCACCACCGCACCCGTATCCATAATCCAATGCCAGGGCCGGAAGCGGATCGCCCGCAGGATGACTTTCCAGGCAGGCAGCGCCATCACCTTCTTCTCTTCTTCCATACTCCTCCGGGATGCA
>JAFGSL010000665.1 GCA_016934645.1 Anaerolineae bacterium | reverse complement strand
CGGATCAAATCGAGCACACGCGGAATAATCGACGGCCACACCGACTCGCCGGGCAGGTTGCGGAAATCATCGACCGTCGTCACGACCCGCAAATCGAGAGCCTTTTTGTAGGCGGCGTCGATGATGGTGACGGGGCGGGGATGAAGAGAAAGAGAACGGAGAATAGAGAATGGAGAATTGTCCTCTCTTTTTTCTCCATTCTCCATTCTCTCATCTGCTTTCCACTCGTATCCGCCTAGAAACCGCGCTGCCTCGTCCAACGGCTCGATGGTCGCGGAGAGGCCGATGCGCTGGATGGAGCGGCCATCTGGCCGTGGTTCCGCCAGATTTTGCAGGCGTTCGAGGCTGAGGGCAAGGTGGACGCCGCGTTTGTTCCCGGCCAGGGTGTGGATTTCGTCCACGATGACGGTATGGACGGTGCGGAACATTTCGCGCGCCTTGGGGCTGGTGAGCAGTAGGTAGAACGACTCCGGCGTGGTGATGAGGATGTGCGGCGGCTTGCGCAGCATTGCCTGCCGGTCGCGTTGCGGGGTATCGCCGGAGCGCACCGCCACGCGGATGTGCGGCAGGTCGAGGCCCATGGCGTCGGCCTTGACACGAATCCCCGCCAGCGGCACGCGCAGGTTGCGGTGGATGTCGTTATTGAGCGCCTTCAGCGGAGAGATGTAGACGAGGCGAATTCCTTCTTCGATTTTAGATTTTAGATTTTTGATTTTGGATTCGTGATTCGTAATTCGTAATTCGTCATTCGCTGATTCGCTGATTCGCTGATTCGCCGATTCGCCCAACTCCCGGAAAAGCTGGTCAATCCCCCACAGGAAGGCAGAGAGCGTCTTGCCGGAACCGGTAGGCGCGAGGATGAGGGTGTGTTCACCGCGCTGAATGGCGGGCCAGCCCTGCGCCTGCGGCGGTGTTGGCTCCCCGAAGGTCTCCGCGAACCAGTCGCGGACGGGGGGGAGGAAGGAGGACAGGATGGTTTCGGCAGTGCTTTCTGACATCTTGACATTCCTTTCACTATTCAGCGCGGATGATGCTGTGCCGTTGTTGGTCGTGGTGGGTGATCAGGCTGTTCAACCTGCGGCGCTCGTTCGTCGCCAGATTTCATAGTGAAAATATAGCACAAATGTTCTTGTTGTCAATGTACCAACGTGGGATAGGGGCGAGGCATCCCCAGAATCATGCTCGATGGACAATGTCGTGTGATTTCCACCATATTTGCCAGGCAAGAGATGTCGTGAGGGATGCCTCGCCCCTACGCGGGCGAATTTGCAAAAAAAAACGACAAGCTATACTGAGAAATGTATACAATTTATCCCTATATCATTTTAAGGAGGTGTGTGATGAAACGACGATGGCTTGTGTGCAGTGTGGTGTTGTTGTCTTTTGTGCTGGCCCTGCCCGCCAGCACGCAGACGCATTCGCCGTTGGTCAACGGCGGCTTTGAGGTGGATACCAGCGGGTGGAGCGAGTGGTGGGGAACGTTGACCCGTACCACCACAACGGTTCACAGTGGCTCTGGTGCAGCGCAAGTGGTTACAGATTTTATAGGGGCTGGGCGTGTTTACCAGTGCATTGATCTGTCTCCTTACCTCGGAACCTGGCCGACAGATGGTGGCACACAGTACCTGACGCTTAACGGTTACCTGTACTCCGATGGGGTGTTGCCTCTCAGCCTCCGTTACAGGTTTTCTGCGGACACTACCTGTGCCGGGTCTGAGTATGGGGCCGGCAGCGGGACATCTCAGACAACCGCCGCGTCCTGGGAACTTCACACCATAACTGCGGCAATTCCAGCGGGTGCGCAGAGCGTCGAAGTTGAATTTCGTGCAGATGGCTTTATGACTTCAGGCACCTTCTACGCGGACGACCTGGAGGCGTTCTCGTCTTCGACTACAGCGGTGCAATCGCAGGGGATGGCGGCGCGCAACAGCCTATGGGCGGTGGGGATGGTCGGCGTGGCGGCAGTCGGCGTCGTGCTGGGGCGGCGGCGCAGGGCGTAGCGAGTAGCGAGTTAAGAATCGCGAATCAGGAGAAGAAAAGATGAACGAGCAAATGAAGTATGAGACGCCGGAGATTGTGTTCGAGGGGGAGTTGGAGATTCAGGCGGGGAGTCCGCTGAGTGTGATTTCGGAGTTTGAAGACCTGGAGTGGTAATGGGGCGTGAAGCTAAAGCATCGCGCTGAAAGGGTGAAGCCCTGGCGGATTGGCGCAGATAATTATAGTGCGGCGGGAGGTCATTGACCTCCCGCCGCGTTTTTGTTTAAGGTGTTGCGAACTCGACCTCGGCGATACGTTGCAATGCTTCCAGCAGATTCACGCCAACTCTCGCAAGGATTCGCGCAACGTATCGCGGGTCGCTTCCAGGTAGTCAAACTCGAAGTAATCTTCAAAAGCATCATCTTCGTGGAGTGTGCCGTTTTGCACCATGCGATCAAGTTCGGCAACGGTACGCACGCCGTACTTGTGCACCAGATTGAACAATTGTGATTCAATCAGGCGCATCTGGTGTTGCAGAAACAAGCGCAGGCTTTCGCGTTCCAATTCCTCGGGAGATACCTGCAATTTCAAAGCGATGGTTTCGTACATGGTATCGTCTCCTATTGCACGATTCGTCAAGTGAGATCAGTGCTGACCTCATTGTACTCCAAAATGTCGTGTTTGCTCAATCTTTTCTTACGGCTTCACATAATAGAACCCCGCCACGCTGTTCTTTTCGCCGCTGAGCACCATGTGCAGGTCGCCTGCCGCGTCGGTGAAGTAGGCCAGCGGGGAGCCGGTCATGGTATACGCGCGCGCGGTCAGGTAGCTGGCGACGGTCTGCTCCGGACCGAGCACGCCGTTTGTCTCCGTGCGCATCCTCAACGCATCGATGTCGTAGTAGACATAGCGGATCAACGGTGTGTCTGTTGCCGCGCCGACGTAGGTCGGCACGCCCCAACCGGTGGCATTTCCCGCCACGTCGAGCGGTTCAGACCACACACCCTCCTTCCACACGTAGCGGTAGACGAGGGAGTGTCCCGGATACATAAAGTGATCGGAGGCCAGCACGAAGCTGTCATCCCCGCCGGAGTACGCCAGCACAATGGATTCGTCGCGTTGTGGCATAGGATAGAGGGCGTGGGTGGCCTGGCGCAGGGGGAAGCTTCCCGGCTCGGTCCCGTAGGCTGTGCGCGCGACGATGGGATCTCCCGCTGTGATCGCGTCGCCCAGCGATTGCTCCCACTGTTGGAACCAGGCCAGCATCGCCTGTCCGTCCGGCGCGGCGACGATGGTTGAGTTTTGCGTGTCCTCGTCGTTGACCTTGCGCAGCGGCGCGCTCCAGCCTCGCTCCTCGTCCCAGGTTGCGTGCCATGTCTTGTAGCGCAGCGGATATGTGACGCCAGACTGGCCATCATAGACGCGCGCATAGTACGCTTCACGCCATACCAGATAGGCGTCGCCCGTCTGCTCGGCGACGGCGAGGCTCGGCCAGGCGATCCCGCCGGACGGCAGGTTGAGGTCTGGCAAGTAGTAAATCCGGCGTGGCGCGACGATTTCCGGCGCGGAAACGATGCCGCTCACGACGGTGTGGTGGGTGATGCCATCATCGTTGGCGTAGGCCAGGTGGATGCGCCCGTGAACGTTGTCCACCGCAATTTGCGGCTCGCGCCCGCCCCAATAGCTGAGGATTTGGTAGGGTGTCCAGGTCACCCCATCGGCGGAACTGCTGTAGAAAACGTAGTTGTTGAAATCCGGGTTGAGTTTCCCCGTCCACAGCGCGTACACGTGCCCGGCGTCATCGACCGCCAGCGCCACTTCACTGACTTCTTCCGGATAGCCACCGATGTTCCCTGCGACCAGTGGCGTCGTCGTGGGCGGCGCGATGCCCGCCGACCCGGCACAGTTGTCGGTCAGTCCTTCCGGGCAAGCGCGCATGTTTACGTTATCCACGTAAGCGCCTTCCGGGCGTGTCCCGGATGTGCCGCCATAGAAATCCACGGACAGACATACGCGTTCTTCGCCCAGCACATTGCCCAACGTCGGGACGTTCGCTAAGTCAAGCGTCAGGTCTTCCCAGCCGCTCGTTTGACCGGTACGACAGACGCCATAATAGTCCCCGGACGGCCAACCGTAGTCGCTTTGGCAATACCCCGATTCAAGAACGGCGACATTGAGACAAACCTGCGCGCCCGGCGCCAGGTTGGTCCACACTTTGGCGCTGTATTCACCTTTGGCGACGTATTTGAGGTTGACTGGCATATATTTATACATCTTTGACCACAGCGTGTTGGGATACGTTGCGCCACAGGACAGGAGTTCGCCGTCGCTGCCGTCGCCGTAAGGCCACGCGCTG
>JAFGSL010000664.1 GCA_016934645.1 Anaerolineae bacterium | reverse complement strand
GGATTACTTTTTCTTCGCGCCACGGCGACGACCGCGACCGGGAACCGTCTTCTTGGGGCCACGCTTGGTCCGGGCATTGGTCCGCGTACGCTGACCACGCACCGGCAAATTGCGACGGTGGCGTAGCCCACGGTAGGAACCAATCTCGATCAGCCGCTTGATGTTCATTTGCACTTCGCGACGTAGATCACCCTCGACAATGTACTCGCGGTCCACGACATCACGAATTGACGCCAGTTCAGCTTCGGTTAGATCTGTGTCACGCTTGGTGGGATCGACTCCCGCCTTCTCCAGAATCTCGCCACTGGTCTTGCGTCCAATACCGTAGATATATGTCAGACCGATCTCAATACGCTTGTTGCGCGGCAGGTCACCTCCTGCTATACGTGCCATATTTCTCTCCAGTCTCCTCCAAATCGACCCAAAGGGCGAAATTACCCTTGACGTTGCTTGTGCCTAGGATTATCGCAAATGACGCGAACGACCCCACGCCGTCGAATGATCTTACACTTCGGACAGCGCCGTTTTACCGATGGTGATACTTTCATGATTCCAACTCCTTCCTAGAAACCAGGGTAAACACTTTTCCCAAATTCTCTACCGAACAATGCCGTGGACGTCTCCTCTTGCCAGGCAAAATCACACGGCAGGTTATTATACCACACTATTTTAGCGCAGGAAGCCCTCGTAGTTACGCATGAGCAGTTGCGCTTCTAACTGGCGCACAGTATCCATCACCGTACCAACAACGATGAGCAAGCCCGAACTCTGAATGAGCATCTGGTTGGACTTCATAAAGAGCCCTACAATGTAAGGCAATACCGCCACGATCCCCAAGAACAGCGCGCCTGCCAGGGTGATGCGCTTGTAAATCCCCAGAATGTGCTCCTCGGTCTTTTTGCCAGGTCGCACGCCTGGGATAAAGCCCCCCTGTTTCTGGAGCATCTCCGGGAGGTTTTGCTGCTCAATCATTACGAACGTGTAAAAGTAGGTTAGCCCAAAGACGGCCAGGAAGTAGATTGGCGCATACCAGGGGTTTTTTCCACCGAAGAAGGTCACGACGCTGTTAGCAAACTTCACAACAGATGGATTGGTACTGTTCAGGAAGAACTGCGCGATGACCGCCGGGAAAGCCAGAATGGACTGAGCGAAGATCAGCGGGATCATACCGGCAGTGTTGATTTTCAATGGAATGTAGGTGCTGCCGCCCCCGTAGACTTTCATCCCGCGCACACGCTTCCCATACTGCACTTTGATCCGGCGCTCGCCATCTTGGACGAAGACGATGAACAGAATGGTCAACACCATAATGGCAGTGTAAACCAGGATACCGACAATGCCATCGGTCTCCCAAATGCTGCGGAAGCTGGACGGCACGCGCGACACAATACCACCGAAGATGATCAACGACAGGCCGTTACCGATACCCTGTTCAGTGATCAACTCACCAAGCCAGACAGCGAACATCGTGCCTGCCGTCATGGTCATTAACAGTGTAATGGTAGGCAGTGTCGTTGTCGGTCCCCAGCCAAAGTTTGGCAAGATCGGACGCGATCCTATGGTGGCCGAACGGAAGAGCTGCGCCTGCCCAAAAGCCGACAGTGCGGCCAGCGGAACGGTCAAATAGAACGTCCACTGGTTCATCTTACGTTGTCCCTCTTCGCCTTCTTCTTTGATCTGTTGTTCCCATTTTGGGAAGATTGGCAGCAACAGTTGCAAGACGATTTGCGCCGTCACATACGGATAGACACCCGCCGCAAGAACTGAGAAGTTCGAAACCGCCCCGCCGGACAATAAGTCCAGGAGACCAGCGAACGTTTTGAGTCCCGCCGTTTCACCAGCCGCAGCAGAATCAAAGAAATCCTTGAGCGCCAAACGATCTACGCCAGGAACAGGGATATTCGACGCCATACGGAAAATCACCAGGATCAGAAGCGTATAAAAAATCCGTCGGCGTAGATCCGGAAGTTTAAAAGCATTACGCAGGGCCTCAAGCATCACATGCCTCCGTTAGAGTCTAACCCAGATAAGGGCTGAAAGCTAAACAACTTACCCATTTGCGAAGCTTTCTATACCCGCTTTCAGTTTGAATTGGGAAAGATATTTAGTATCCATTCCTAAGCTCATGCCAATTACCGGGTGCGATAGCCACCGCGTGTCCACGGCAGTAACTCCACCACACCGCCCGCAGCCTCAATCTTGGCCCGTGCCGAAGCCGAAACGCGATGCACTGTCACGGTCAGGGGATGATCAACCTCGCCATCAGCCAACACGACCACCAAATCGTCCGCATGTTTAATCAACCCGACCTCAGCCAGAGATTCTGGGGAGACGACCGTCTGAGCCTCAAAACGCTCTGCAATCTGCGACAGGTTCACCGGCTTGAACGTCACCTTGTACGGATTGAAGAACTTATACCCCCGCACGAAGGGAATCTTTCGTACCAAAGGTAGTTGTCCACCTTCGAAATAGGGGCGCACCCCCCCACCACTACGCGCGTTCTGGCCCTTGGTACCCCGCCCGGCCGTCTTACCTTGCCCGGCAGCAATACCGCGTCCCTTGCGCTTTTTGCGCTTTTTTGCGCCCTCAGCGGGCTGCAAATCATGTAACTTCATGGTATCCTCCACCCTATGCCTCGCCATCCGATGGCACGTCATCCAATGACGCAACTTCCTCAACGCTCAGCAAGTGCGAGATCTTGTTAACCATCCCGCGCACTGCCGGGTTGTCGGGTTGTTCCACAACCTGCTGCAACTTCCGCAGTCCCAACGCTCGCACAGTTTGCTTCTGGCGCATAGAATACCCAATAGGACTGCGCACCAATGTAATGCGCAACGTCTTCGCCATTATGCACTTCTCCTTCGCCAGAATGGCATCACTTCCGCCACCGGCTTGCCGCGCTCCTTGGCGACCTCTTCGACCCAACGCAGTTGGTCCAAAGCTTCCATTGTGGCCTGAACAACGTTGACGGCCGTAGCGCTGCCCTGGGATTTCGTCAACACATCGTGGATTCCCGCTGCCTCCAGCACCGCGCGAACGCCGCCACCAGCGATGACACCAGTACCCTTGGTCGCCGGGCGCAACAACACGCGTGCACCGCCACAACGCCCCAGCACTTCATGGGGAATTGAGGTTCCTTCCAGCGGGATAGTGTGCATCGCACGCCGAGCACGCTCAGTGGCTTTTCCGATAGCGTCAGGTACCGTGCGCGCTTTGCCGATCCCCAATCCGACCTGGCCTTTGTTATCGCCCACAACCGCGACCACGCGGAAGTGGAATGTGCGACCGCCCTTGACGACCTTCGCTACCCGCGTAATATCGACTACGCGCTCATCCAGTTCTTCTTTTTCTTCTTCAAATGGTCTACGATCTCGTCGTGACTCCATAT
>JAFGSL010000663.1 GCA_016934645.1 Anaerolineae bacterium | reverse complement strand
CGGGCGCGGAGAGCGTGGGCAATCTCGACGAGGAAGTCATCACGCTGTCCTACGCCGACGATGTGCGCGATTGGCTGGATGCGTGTATCGAGGCCGCGGACGCTTATCCCGTGATCCGGGAAACGCTGGTGCAGTATCAACGGCTGGTCGAAAAGCTGACCGGGCAGGCAGGAGGGCGAAAGCTGATGGATGTGAAAGCATTGCTCAAGGATGAAGAGACTTTGCAAGCAGCAGCGAGTATCAGCCAGGCGTTGCTTGAAGTGAAGATTGATGTGCAATTTGCATTTTGGTTGGCATTGGAAGAGAAACTTATTGCTGCTGGACATGAAATCACTGAGTACTGGAAGTATTCGCGGAAGAAAGTAGATGCGTATTACAAAACGAGGTATCGGGGTTATGGTTTATTATTCACTCTACCAGAACTACTTGAACAAGAAATATTTGGGTTTTATGTTGGAGTAGGGCGTGGTCGAGTCTATTATGAATTTATCCTCTTAGAAGATGGACAGCCTGTAGCTAAGGCAAGTCAACCTGCGTTTGCTGTGCTGATTGGGATTTTGAAGGATCTGGATGAGAGCTGGCTTGTCGGAAACTTTGGTTGGTGGAAACCGTCAAAGCGCCGTATCGAATTCGCCAATTTTGACACGCCCGACACCCTGGCCCTCATCGATCCCGTCAAGCGCGACGCCTACCTGGACGAACTGGTGGAAGAAGTCACCGCCGCCATCGAGCAATTCTACGCGGCGTGCGAGCATGATCCCAGACTTACAGAACAAGCGGAGTGGTGAAATGATGCCAGAGCTTTCTCGTCAATCCCTGAACAATTATGGCAGTCTCGAGCCGCTGATCCGCGACATTCGCGCTCACCGTCCCCTGGACCTGAACGCCGAACGCTGGCGGCAGGCGCATCCTGATGGGACGTTCGCGCAGTGGCAGCAGCAGGCGCGGGCGTGCCTGCTCGATGGCCTGCACTACGATCCCGGTCCTCTGGATTTGCGCCCCGAAGTGTTGGCGCGGGAAGAGCGTGCCGAGTTCGTGCTGGAGACGGTCGCCTTCAACACGACGCCGTGGATTAGGGTCAAGGGCTACTTCCTTTTGCCGAAAGGCGTTCCCTATCCTGTGCCGGGGTTGGTCGTTTTCCACGCCTGGGGCGGGCCGATGTTGTTCGGGAAGGAGCGCCTGGTCAACACGGGGCGCGATCACCCACTGTTGCTGGAACATCGCAACAAGGTTTACAGCGGGCGCTTCCTGGCCGAGGCGTTCGTCAAGCAGGGTTACGCCGTCATCGTGATCGACGCGCATCATTTCGGCGCGCGCGCGCCCAGGGGACTGAACGGCATCCCCGCAAGCTACGATCCTTTTGTATTGTCCATCGGGGAGTACGTGGGCCTCGAGACCCGGGTGCGGGATCAGCTCTACCTCGGCGTGCGCCAGTTGAATTGGGCGGGGACGACGTGGATGGGCGTCAATTATTGGGATGACAGCCGCTGCGTCGATTACCTGTGCAGCCGTCCCGAGGTGGACGCGGCACGCATCGGCTGTACCGGGCTTTCGGTCGGGGGATGGCGCACCAACTTCATGGCGGCGCTGGAGCCACGGATCAAGGCCTCGGTGAGCGTGGGCTGGATGACGACGGGCGATTATCAACAGGCGTATAACCTCGCCGGCGCCGTCGGCACGTTCTGCCTGCTGCCCGGCGTCTGGGACCGGATGGACGTGCCCGACCTGACGATCATGGCCGCGCCCAACGCGAGCATGGTGGTGAGCGGGAGCGAAGATCAGCTATTCCCGCCGGAAGGCCAGCAAGAGGCGGCGCGCCAGATCGCGGCGGGCTACGCCTGGGCCGGGTGCGCCGATAAGTTCCGCCCCTATCATCCGCCCAAGCCGCACTGCTACGACGCGGAGATACAACAGGCGGCCCTTGTATGGTTCGAGGGGCATCTCTAATGAGCGCCTCGCTGTTCCTGCGTGGCTTCATCATCGGCCTCTCCATCGCGGCCCCCGTCGGGCCGATTGGCGTGTTGTGCATCCGCCGGACGCTCGCCGAGGGCCGCGCGGCGGGACTGGCCTCCGGGCTGGGAGCGGCGACGGCGGACATGCTCTTCGGCTGCGTCGCCGGGTTTGGGCTGACGTTTATCTCCAACGCCCTGCTCGCGCACAAGGTCTGGCTTCAATTGATCGGCGGGCTGTTTCTATGCTACCTGGGCGTGAAGACGCTCCTGAGCCGCCCGGTCGAGATCGGGGCGACTGCGCCGGGCAAGGGCTTGCTCGCCGCGTACACGTCGACGTTGTTTCTGACGGCGACCAATCCGTTGACGATTTTCGCCTTTGCGGCGATCTACGCTGGATTAGGCGCAGCGGCAGGCGACTATCGCGCGGCGTTGACGCTGGTCGCGGGTGTGTTCGCCGGTTCGGCGCTGTGGTGGCTGCTGCTCAGCGGCGGCGTGAGCCTGTTCCGCGCCAAATTCAACGCGCGCAGCTTGCTGTGGGTGAACAGGATTTCAGGCGTCGTCATCGTCGGCTTTGGCGTTTTTGCACTTTTCAGTCTTTTGCAGTCGGTAGGAGGGTAGAATGTCCAATGAGAATGTCGTAATTCGACCGGTTGAACCAACGGATGCCGCGCAGTTGCGTGACAACTGCTTCTCGATGAACACCCTTGAGCAGGTACAAGACCTGATCCAGCAGAACCTTGCTGCTTTCGAGGAAGGCAAGCGCGTGCACCTCGTCGCAGAAGTTGAGGGGACTGTAATCGGGACAGTCATCTTAGCACGTAAGGAACATCCCTTGGAGGCGCATCGTGCTGAGGTGTTTAGTTTGGTCGTCCATCCAGATTATCAGCGGCGGGGTATTGCGCGGCGTTTGGTCGAAGCGTGCAAGCCTTATGCCTCGCAGATAGGTGTCGAAGTTTTGGAGGTAAGTTGCCGCGCTGGTACCGTAGCGGAGACGGTGTACCGGCATTTGGATTTTATCGAGTGGGGGCGCTTACCGCGCGGTCTAATCGAGCCATGGGGCGATCACACCGTTTACGATGTGGTGCACTTTTACCAGCCGTTGGAGTAGGCTATGCTAGAGGAATTGCTCACGATTACGGAAGGCTACAACCGCCGGTTTCCTGGTGGGAACGAACCGTTTCAGATCATGACCCGGCTCCTGGAAGAGTGCGGAGAACTGGCGCAGGTCGTTAACCATTTTGAAGGGACAGGCGTCAAGCGGGAAAAGTACGGCGAACCGAATACCGCAAAACTAGCCAAAGAGGTGATGGACGTCCTCGGCTGCGCGCTGCAAATCGCGCTGCACTACGGCGTCACAGACGACGTGGAGACGTTGCTTGCGGATCGGCATCAGCGATTGACGAGGGAGGGCTTCATCCCAAAAGATACGACGCCCTTTCACGCTCGTTACGCCCATACTAACCTTGTGGCAATGGATTGGCAGCGGTTGGTGCGGTTCTATGTGCAGGTTTTCGGCTGTATCCCTGTACCGCCGGAGCGGGATTTGTGCGGTGAGTGGCTCGACGAAGCCGTCAGCATCCCTGACGTCCACATCCGGGGCATGCACCTGCGCTTGCCCGGCTACGGCGATTCCGGCCCGACGCTGGAAATCTTCCAGTACAGCCCGGATTTACTGCACGCGACGCCTGCCGCCAATCATCCCGGTTTTGGGCACATCGCCTT
Source organism: Anaerolineae bacterium (assembly GCA_016934645.1). The sequence goes on along the minus strand of JAFGSL010000663.1, from coordinate 3,955 downwards.
CGCCGTGGATGACGTAGACGCGGCGCGTGAGGTCGTGCTGGCAGCAGGGGGCGGTGATGTGGGTAAAGTCATCCACCGTGAGATTCCCGGTGCAGGCCACATCACCTTTGTCTATATGACCGACCCGGAAGGCAACATCCTGGAGTTGCAACGGTGGGGTGGCGACCAGACCTGACAGGTTTTCAAAACCTGTCAGGTCTCAAGATTCTCGATTCTGGGAGTGCTATGTTCGACATTATCGCTTTCGACGCAGATGATACCTTGTGGCAAAACGAATTGCTCTATTCGGCGACGCAGACACGGCTCGCGGAGTTGTTAGCACCGTACCTGGATGGGGTGGATGTTGACGCCCGGCTCTACGAGACGGAGAAGCGCAACATCCCGTACTTCGGCTACGGCATCAAGAGCTTCACGCTCTCGATGATCGAGACGGCGATTACGCTGACCGAGGGCCGCGTCACGAGCGCCGACATCCAGCAAATCATCGCTTTCGCCAAAGCGATGATCGACACGCCGACGCAATTACTCGATGGCGTCGCCGACGTGGTGGCGCAGGTGGCGGCAACGCACACGTTGATGCTCATCACCAAGGGGGATTTGCTGGATCAGCAGCGCAAGCTGGAACGGTCGGGGCTGGCGGACTGCTTCGCCCACATCGAAATCGTCGCCGAAAAGACGGAGGAAACGTACTGGACGATTTTATCGCACTACAAGGTGGAAGCAGCGCGCTTCCTGATGGTCGGCAACTCACTCAAATCGGACGTGCTGCCCGTCGTGGCGATTGGTGGGCAGGCGGTACACATCCCTCATACCCTCACCTGGGAACACGAGCGCGTGGATCCCGCGACCGCACAACACGCGCACTACTTCGAGCTGGCGCATATCAGCGAGTTGCCAGGTCTCGTCGAGAAATTGCAGCATCAGAGCGAAAGGGCGTGACACAATGCAATTAACAAATCTCCCACCACCCAATCTTCAATCCATAGATTGGTTACACTGGTTCGACCGCTGGGAAGCGATGCAGGGCGCCTATCTGCCGCAGCGCCAGCACCGCTTCGATTTGATGTTCCGTCTCCCGGACTTTCCCCGCGACACGGAATTACGCATCCTCGACCTGGGCTGTGGTCCCGGTTCGGTGGCGTTCTGCGCGCTGCGACACTATCCGAATGCACATATCATCACCGTCGACGCCGATCCCGTGCTGTTGGCGATGGGGAGCGGATTAGCGAATTGCGAATTACGAATTACGAATCAGGAGAACATCACGTTTATTCTGGCGGATTTGCGCGATGGCGCGTGGTGGGCGGATCGCGATAGCGTGTTTGATCTCGTCGTGTCGGCGACCGCGCTGCACTGGTTGACGGAGGCGCATCTGGCGGAGGTTTACCGGCGCGTGTACCGTGCACTCAAGCCGGGTGGGTGGTTCTACAACGCTGACCACATCGCGGCGGATGATCCGGCGATGCAAACGCGCTACCGTGATTTGTTGCACGAATGGCAGCAGGCCAACTTCGACGCGGGTACGGAGGATTGGGACAGCTTCTGGCGCGGCTTCGAAGCGGCGCTGGCACAAGCGGGAATCTCCGCCCAGCGCGAAGCGATCACCTATTGGGAAGGCACCGACGACGGTTTGTCCCGGCAGTTCCACCTGGACACTCTGCGCGCGTGCGGCTTCGCAGACGTGGCGATCCACTGGCAGGATTTGGGCGAGGCGTTGGTGGGGGCGCGGAAACCATAATTTTCGACACGATTTACAGGATTATCAGGATTTTGGATCACGCCTCTATCCTGACAATCTTGTAAATCCTGTCCAAAGAAAAATGGAGAAGCCGTATGAATATCTGTGAAATGACCATCCAAGACTACGACGCTGTTCTCGCTCTCTGGCAGTCCGTCGATGGCATGGGGCTGACCGACGCGGATTCCCGCGAGGGGGTCGGGCGCTACCTGGCGCGCAACCCCGGCACGAGCTTTGCTGCCTGGGACGGTGATCTGCTGGTAGGCGCTGTCCTCTGCGGGCACGATGGACGGCGCGGACTCGTTCACCACTTGGCAGTGCGCTCTTCGCATAGACGGCGGGGCATCGGCAAGGCGCTGGTAGCCCGCTGCCTGGACGCACTCGCCGCCGAGGGCATTGAAAAGTGCCACCTCTTTGTCTACGTGGACAATGCCAACGCCATCGGCTTTTGGAAGAGCATCGGCTGGACGCAGCGGGTGGATTTGGATTTGATGTCGCGGTATACGGTATACGGTAGTCAGTAGACGGGGGGGGTAACTTGTTCAATCGGTTATGGAGGAAATCGGGAAGGGTTTTTGATACCAGTAAATGCTTTTGGGTGGCTTTTACGTTTCTCCTGATGTTTATATTGGGTAGCTGCAAGAAGTCGCCATCTGAGGATGGCGTTTCTGTCACAGTTACGCCCGCGGCAGTCGCTACAAGCACGTCAACGGCGACTTTTTCCGCGCGTATTGACCTCGCCGAGGACTTGTACCTGCGGGAAGTCCAGGCCGGCGTTTACATCATCACGCACGCCTTCCCGTGGCCCGGAAATTCGATGTTGGTGGAAATGGCAGATGGTGGGCCATCAGGAAATGGCCTTCTGGTTTTGGTGGATACACCCTACACGCCAGAGGCAACGCAGACCGTATTGGAATGGGCTGAGAAGCAATTTGGCAAACGGGCTGTCGTTGCCATCAACACGGGCTATCATTACGACAATTTAGGCGGTAATGCCTATCTGCTCGAACAGGGGATCCCGGTCTACGGTTCAGACCTGACGGTGCGGCTGCTCGCGGAGCGCGGTGACGCGATGCGGGCGATGACGCTGGATTGGCTGAAAGATCCCAAAGACAAGGCCTACTACGATGCACACCAAGCGTTACTCTACGTCGCCCCTGATCACACGTTCGCGCTTGATGAGGGCCTACAGCTTGAGTTTGGCGACGAAACCGTCGAAGTCTACTTCCCCGGCTCTACGCACGCGCCGGATAACGTCGTGGTCTATTTCCCCGGCCGCAAGCTGCTCTTTGGCGGCTGTATGATCATCGGCGGAGATCAAGTCGGCAATATGGCGGATGCAGATATGGCAGCGTGGCTGGATTCGCTGCGTAAACTGGAACGCTTTGATGTAGAGATTGTGGTTCCAGGCCACGGCGAGCGGCTCGAACCGCAATTGATTGAGCATACGGTAGAGTTGTTGATGGCGTTCGACCAGTAAGCGGGATTTTCTACCGGTACGCTTCTTGCCCTCGTGTTTTGGGGAGCGTCAGTTAGACGCAGCGGTTAGATTTGGTGGTGATATCAAGATGGACCGGGTAAGGGTGAGTATATCATGAACATCGATATTGATGTCAAAGCAGATTCTACGCAAATACAGATAATTGTACCTCAGGCTAATCTATCCTGGGACTTGGCGAATGTTGTTGCCTACAGCGTGTCCAAATCTTATGAAGTGATCCTAAACATAGGCGAATTTGAAGACGAAATGGAGAAACGGCTTTTTGAAGAAGGTCGTCACGAATTTTGGGAGAATACAAAATCACAGGTTAAGTTTATAGCGCCTTTTGCAGTCGATACTTTTCATCCCCAATTCGCTCGACTTGTTTTGTTGCATCACGTATACCAGGCACGTAGAGCTATGCGCCGCGGCATCTTCCGTATGTTTGACAAAATGAATTTGCATATAAAAATTGCGGATTTTGAGAGCGTCCCTATTGATAAACGCAAGGATTTTGCATATCTTCTTTACAAAGAGTTTAATCCTCAGTTGTTGGTGATCAATGGTGAGGCTTTTGACTCTCGGCCATACAGGATTTCTGAATGGTCGCTGCGTTTGTTATGGTGGGCCGCAATTCTATTTGTGTTATTTGTTACACTCATTTTTCGCTCGAGTGTCGCAAAAATTGGTGCTGATTGGTGGCAGATCGGATTATTCGGAATAGCATGTATAAGCAT
>JAFGSL010000094.1 GCA_016934645.1 Anaerolineae bacterium | reverse complement strand
GAATGAACGAATCGGCAACCGGCGTCGATGACGTGCCGGTGGATGTGTCCGTGGCGCGAAAGCTGCTGGATGAACCGTTAGCGGTGCAGCCGGTGAATTTGCCGGATTTTTTTCCCACGCTGTCTCGGCGGACTGAGTTGGATGTTGCCGGTTGACAATTTTGCTACACAATAGTCCATTGTGACGCTGTTACCTATATGAGGATGCATCAATGCTAACACCCGGTACAATCTTACAGCAAAACCGCTATCGCATCGAAGCTGTGCTAGGGCAGGGCGGGATGGGAGCGGTCTATCGTGCGTGGCATCTGGGGTTGGAGAAGTACGTCGCGATCAAGGAGATGGTGCCGCAGCCCGGTCTTGAGATTCAGATGCTGGACCAGTTACGCGTGCAATTCAGGCGTGAAGCTGTCATACTTGCGCGGCTCGATCATTCCAACCTGGTGCGCGTTTTGGATTCTTTTGAGGAGGAGGGGCGCGCCTACCTGGTGATGGATTTGGTGGAGGGGGAGAACCTGTCCGACCGCATCCAGCGGATGGGGCAGGTCTCTGAAGCCGAGGTTGTGCGGTGGGCGCGGGAATTGTTGGCCGCTTTGGCCTACTGTCACGCGCAGGGTGTTTTCCACCGTGATATTAAGCCACACAACATTATCATCTGTGCTGATGGCCGGGCCGTGTTGGTGGATTTCGGTTTGGTCAAGCTCTGGGACCCCAATGATCCGCGTACCAAGACCGTGATGCGGGGCATTGGTACACCAGAGTACGCTCCACCGGAGCAGTATGATGCGCAAACCGGGCACACGGATGGGCGCAGTGATCTCTACAGTTTGGGGGCGACGCTGTACCATGCGTTGTCCGGCGAGTCGCCGCCGACGGTCACGCAGCGCGTGGTCAATCCCGAGGTTTTGCGACCCTTGCAGCAGCTGGCACCGAATCTCAATCCGCAGTTGGCAAACATCGTGATGCGGGCGCTTGAATTGCGGCCCGCCGACCGTTTTCAAAGCGCCGAGGAGATGCTGGTGGATTTTAGGGAAGGTGCATTATTCTCTTCCCCGCCAGTCACAAAAAGCCCAGAGACCGTAGCTGCGCCTTCTCATGGTTTGGATTCGAAGACGCAGGTAATGCCATCGGTCACAGAGCAAATGCCGCCACCGTCAGAATCGGATAAGCCGCCTCAGATGGAGCAACGCAAACCGTTTTGGAAGCGTCTAAAGAAAGCGCATATTGTCGCAATTGTTGTGAGTATGTTGATTATCCTCTGTTTGTGCGTCGGTGCGCGGCTTAGGAATAGGGATGCTAGACAATCCCAACTTGCAACGGAACCTACGTCTGAGCCGCTACAGGCCGTTATCGAGGCTGAACTTTCGTCTGAACTAACACAGGTGGCCCAGGAGGTTGAACCTCCGATCGAGCCGGAAGTTCCACCACTGCGGATTGGTCTGGTGACAGACTTTGGCCCTGTGGATGATGGGGGATTCAATCAAGCGGCGTGGAACGGTGTTATGGAAGTGGGTAGGACGCTGGAAGCTGAGGTGGATTTTATCGAAAGCGAAGACCAGGGCGCGTACATACACAACATCAGCCAATTTGCAGAGGCGGGATATAACATCATCGTCACAGTGGGCTTTATGATGGCTGAGGCCACCGTGGAGATGGCGCGCGCGTACCCTGATATCAAATTCATTGGGGTGGATCAGGCTCAGGCTGAACCCATCCCCAACTTGGTTGGATTGGTTTTCCACGAGAATCAGATCGGATTTTTGGCCGGGATGTTGGCTGCACATTTGACAGAAAACAATGTTGTTGCGGTCGTACTCGGATCGGAACAAATCCCCCAGATTGTCGGCTTTAGGGATGGATATGTAGATGGAGTTACGGCGACAGATCCTTCTATCACGGTACTGGCGAACTTCCACCCGGGTGAGATGGGGGAAGCATTTTCTGATCCAGAATGGGGGGCGGCGACAGCCGCGCAATTTATCAGGGAGGGCGCAGACGTAATCTTTGTGGCGGCGGGGATGACAGGCAACGGTGCACTGATGGAAGCTGCCGGTCACGAAGGGGTGTTGTGCATCGGTGTGGACACAGACCAGTGGGAAACGATACCTGAGGCGCGACCTTGCCTGGTAACGAGTGCGATCAAACAGATCGACGGGGGGATCGTTGAGCTTGTGCATTTGGCTATAGAAGATAGGTTCCCGGCAGGGAACTATTACGGCGGAGCAGGATTGGCCCCTTTTCATGATTTCGATGCGCGCATTTCGCCAGAGCTTAAAACACTCTTGCATGAGTTGGAAGCACAGTTGCGTGAGTAAGCTTTCGATGCCCGTTCTGACCAATGATGGAGATATGCATGATTATCAAAGGTGATACGATACCATTCCAGAATGGCCGCCGCCCCTACGAACTCGATGACCGCGAAATCCTCGTTCATCACTTTGTCACGCGCGAGACAACGCCGGAGAACCCCTTCAAACCGCACAAGCACGCCGTCTCCGAACTGTGGTTCATCATTGATGGCGAGGCGCTGGTGACGTTGGATGGCGTCGAGCATTCCGTCGAAGGCGGCGACTTGATCGTCATCGATCCGTGGGTAGAGCACGGCCTGCGCACGGAGGCACGAGCGACGTGGATTTGTTTGGGGTGATGCCAGAACAGGATGCAAGATGCAGGAAGCAGGATGCAGGACGGTAGAGCCGCTGGTATCCGGAATCGAATATCAGAATCGTGAAGGGAAGCACTATGCCACAATCTGACGAAAAGTTGAATATTCTGCTCATCATGACCGACCAGCATCGCTACGATACGTTGGGCTGTTATGGTGCGCAGATTTGCCAGACGCCGCATCTCGATGCGCTGGCGGCGCGCGGGGTGCGCTTCGATCGGGCATACACCAATACCTCGCCGTGCTCGCCGTCGCGGGCGGCGCTGTTCACGGGATTGTACCCGCACAAGAACCACGTTCGTGTCAACAACCAGTTGCTCAATCCTGACGTGCCGAATATTGCCGGCGAGTTGACACGCGCGGGCTACAATCTGGGCTACGCGGGAAAGTGGCATGTTGACGACCCGCCTGTAGCCTCGGAGTATGGTTTCGAAGGCAAGGACTTCCCCGGTTACGGATATCCGGTCTACAGAGGGCTGGTGGAGGGGCTACGCTTTGGCCCGCCGGCGCAAAGTCGCGGTGCGACCACGCATTACGAAGAGTATTTGAAATCGCACGGCTACGACATCCCAAAGGTGTTGGAAGCGCATTATGGCGACAACCCCGGCAAGCAAGGCCAGGAAATGTACGCGCTGCAATCCGGCGATGTGAAGCAGAGTTTCGAGTCTATGGTCGCGGAGGACACCGTCAACCTGCTGCGGTCGATGAAGCAGCGGCGGGACGCGGAGGGGGCACCGTTTTTCATCTGGACGAACTTCTGGGGACCACACACGCCCTGTTTCATCCCTGAACCGTACTATTCGATGTATGATCCGGCCTCCATCCCTGAAGAACCGAGTTTCGGCGAGACCTGGGAGCGCAAGCCCTTCGTGCAGCAGCTTGTGGAGCGCTATTGGGGGCTTTCTGCTGGGGGATGGGAGCGCTGGCGGGAGATCGTCGCGCGCTATTGGGGCTACGTCACAATGCTCGATGACCTGACCGGGACGATTCTTGCTGAGTTGGAAGCACTGGGATTGATGGAAAACACGCTCGTTATCTTCAGCACCGACCATGGCGACAATATGGGCGCGCACCGTCTCATCGAGAAAGGGCCGTTCACACACGAGCAGTGCTACCGGCTGCCCTTTATCGCGGCGTATCCGGGCTGCGAAGCGCCGGGCAGTGTGTGCGACGAGTTCATCTACCTGCAAGACCTTTTCCCGACCTTCGTGGAGATTGCGGGCGAGCAGGCGCCGGATGAACCGGATACGCAGAGCATCCTTCCGCAAATCCAAGGGAAAAACGTACCCACGGGGCGGGATAGCATTTACGCGCAGTTCTTCGCGCAACTTTTCCGCTTCGAGCAGCGGATGCTCCGCACGCGCACGCATAAGTTCGTCTACAATCATTCTGACATTGGCGAGTTGTACGATATGGTCAACGACCCGTGGGAGATGACCAACCTGATCGACCTGCCGGAAACGAAAGCCATCCAGGCCGAACTTATCGAGCAGATGCGTGCACATATGGTCCGGCTCAACGATCCAATTCTGCGAGATTTTGCTGCGATACGGCATGTCTATTAGTGTGATGCGTCCGTGAAAAGTGAGGAGTCTACATAATGCGCAAACCAAAACTTTCTCTGAGTATCAGCAATGATCCCACATCCGACGAGTTGTTATTTGCCCGTCAACTAGGCGTTGAGTGCGTTTATACCTGGGTCAAACCGGAACAGCGCAGCGTTGACTACCTCACCCGCTTGCGCCGTTGCGTGGAGGATGCCGGTTTAATCCTGTGGAACGTCGGCAGCTACGACATCGCCAAGTCCGACAAAATCCACCTGGCGCTACCGGGCCGCGACGAGGTGATCGCGCAGTTCCAGGAATTCGTCCACAATCTGGGCGAGGCGGGCATCCATATCACGACGTTCACCTGGGAACCGACGCAGGTTTGGAGTTCGGAACCCGGCGAGATTCGCGGCGCGCCGGCCCGTCGCGTCGATCTGGATGAGATGTATCGCCGCCCCTTCACGCACGGGCGCGAATACTCCACAGACGAAATCTGGGACAACTTCGCCTATTTTATGGAGAAGATGATGCCCGTGGCGGAAGAATCCGGCGTGCGGATGGCGCTCCATCCCAACGACCCGCCCGCGACCGGCAAACTCGGCGGCATCCCCTGCCTGATTCATAGCTTCGAGACGTACAAGCGCGCCTTCGCCGTCGCGGATAGCCCCGCATTGGGGATGGAGTTCTGCACTGGCTGTTGGCTCGAAGGCGGCCCGGCGTTCGGCGACCTGCTGGAAGGCATCCGCACGTTCCACGCGGATAACCGAATCCTGCTCGTCCACTTCCGTAACGTCACCAGCCCATTGCCGCATTTCCTCGAAACCCTCCTGGACAACGGCTACATGGACATGTACCAAATTATGAAGCTCTTCTACGAAATCGGCTATACCAACACCGTGACGCTCGATCACACCCCGAAGTTCGCGGGCGACTACGCCAAAGGCGCCGGCCCCGCCTACGCCATCGGCTACATGCGCGCGTTGATGCAGCGGGCAGAAATGGAGTATGGAGTAAGGAGTATGAAGTAAGGGGACATACTTCCTACTCCCTACTCCTTACTCCAAGAAAGGACAACCAATGCTCATCACCATCACCACTGATTTTGGCACACGCGACGGCTACGTCGGCACGATGAAGGGCGTGATCGCCGGGATTGCGCCGGGCGTGCCGTGCATCGACGTCACGCAGGAGATACCGCCGCAGGACGTGCGCAGTGCGGCCTACGTGTTGTGGACGGCGCTGCCGTACTTCCCACCGGAAAGCATCCACGTCGTCGTGGTCGATCCCGGGGTGGGGACGGCGCGGCGGCCCATCGCGGCGCGGACGCCGTGGGGGATGCTGGTAGGGCCGGACAACGGCGTCTTCTCGTACGTGTGGGAAGCCGCCCCGCCTGAGAGGATCGTCGAACTGGCGAATCCCGCCTACCGCAACGTGGCGGTCAGCAACACCTTCCACGGGCGCGACATCTTCTCTCCGGCGGCGGCATACTTGGCGCGTGGCGTCCCGTTGGCCGAACTCGGCCCCGAAGTGACCGATCCGGTGCGCTTGCCTACACCGATCTTTAGCGTGACCGATACCGCCATCACCGGTGAAGTGATCTACATCGACCATTTCGGCAACGCCATCACCAGCATCGGGCGGCTGGTGTGGGAAGGTGCGCTTCTCTCCCTCGATCCGGCCTTCGGCGATGCGCCGTCTGGCATCATCAACGCGGCGCGCGTGCGTGTCCTCGTCGCCGGGCGCGATCTCGGCCCTGTCCGCCGCACCTACGGCGAAGTGTCGCCGGGCGAGCCGCTGGCCCTCGTCGGCAGCGAAGGACTGCTCGAACTCGCGGTCAACCATGGGAACGGCGCGCAGGCGTTGAACCTCGCAATCGGCGCACCCGTCGAAATCGCACTACGCTGAACAACTTACCCTTGCGAAGGTTTCCGAACCTTCGCAAGGGTTTGAATTACGCATCACGCAAAGGAGCTACCGATGAACCACTGTTTTGTGATTAACGGCGGTGTTCCCCTCCGGGGAGAAATCTATCCTAGCGGCAACAAAAACGCGGCGCTCCCGACGTTGGCGGCGTCGTTGTTGACCGATGAACCGGTCATCCTGCGCAACCTTCCGGCGATTCGCGACGTGGAGGTGATGGCGGAACTGTTGCAGATCCTCGGCGTGCACGTCGAACGGCTGGATGCCAAGACCTGGAAGTTGCAAGCGCAGCAGGTCTGCCTGCCGTCGAACGACGTGGACCGCGAGCTGTTCCGCGCCATTCGCGGCTCGATCACGATCGCCGGGCCGCTCCTGGCGCGCCTGTGCGATCTCTCCATCCCCGCGCCGGGAGGCGACATGATCGGGCGTCGCCGGGTGGACACGCACTTTATGGCGTTCCAGGAACTCGGTGCAGAGGTGAGTGTGGAAAACGGCAACTTCGTCCTCAAGGCCGATCACCTCACCGGGGCCGACATTTTGCTCGACGAGGCCAGCGTCACTGGCACGGAGAACGCGGTGATGGCTGCCGTCCTCGCCGATGGGACGACCACCCTCCGCAACGCGGCCTCCGAGCCACATGTGCAGGACCTCTGTCACATGCTCAATGCGATGGGGGCGAAAATCAACGGCGTGGGTACGAACACGCTCGTGATCGACGGTGTGGAACGCCTGCACGGTGTGGACTTCACCCTTGGCTCGGATCACATCGAAGTGGGCAGCTACATCGCGCTGGCAGCGGCGACGCGCGGCGAGCTGCTCATCCGCAACGCCGTCCCCCAGCACCTGCGGATGACGTTGATGCACCTGGAACGGTTGGGCGTCACCGTCGAGATTCGCGGGAACGATATTTTCGTGCCCGCGGAACAATCCCTGCAAATCGTCCCCGACATGGGCGGCGCGATCCCCTCGATTGCGGACCAGCCGTGGCCCGCGTTCCCGGCGGACTTGATGAGCATCGCGCTCGTTTTGGCGACGCAGGCCGACGGCGTGATCATTTTCCACGAGAAGATGTTCGAGAGCCGCCTCTTCTTCGTCGACAAACTCATCCCGATGGGCGCGCGCATCGTTTTGTGCGATCCGCACCGGGCATTGGTCTACGGCCCTTCGCGTCTGCACGGCGACGAGATGGAAAGCCCCGACATCCGCGCCGGTATGGCGATGCTGATCGCGGCGCTCGCCGCCGAAGGCACCAGCACCATCTACAACATCCG
>JAFGSL010000662.1 GCA_016934645.1 Anaerolineae bacterium | reverse complement strand
TACTCTACAGGAAGTGTCGTTTTTTGGGTTGCGCTAGCCCGCGCGCTTGGGTTGGTTCTTATCCTCTGGACTTGCTGTGGAATCCCAATCGGATAGGTTTTTATGTAAAAAAATAACGTATATAGCGCAAGCGTCTCGCCTGCGCTATATTTTTGTTCTTGTTGATGTGGAATCCCACATGGGAACCCCTTGATACTTGTCGGTTGCTTTACATTTGAAAATCAAAGTTCACTGTGATCTGGCTAGCGCCAGAGTTGTACCCCGGTCACGATTAGGCTATTACTGCACGTATCGCTTTCGCCGAAACCTGCTCCCGGTTGAATCTGTCCTTCCCCAATGATGGCATTCTGGAAGTTGCCGACCAGCGTGTGATTGGTCGTGTCGTCGTCTACGGTCAGCGCTGCAAAACCGACGATGTGATAGAAGTAGTCTGTATCGGGCGTGGGCCAGTTTTCATTGTGGCTGCCATCTGGTGGTTCTTCAGGGATCGTGAATTCCAGTCCTGACATGTCGCAGACCTGGTAGATGAAATCGAACACCGGCAGGTAAGCAACTTTCCCGGAGCCCGCGTAGAAGTCCATAATCGTCAACATGCCACTCGTTTTGCCGCCTGTGCTGCCGTGGATAAAGTCGCCGTTGATGAAGCCGGGCAGCCCCGCCAGAATCGGGAAGGGATAGGGGCAATCCAGGTTCCCGTCGCCATCTTTATCTTCACCGGCAAATCCCGTCAACCCGTCATCGACGGATTTGCTGGCGATGCTGCCGCATCCCGAGGCATCCGTGCTGCGCTCAAAAGAGCGATTGAGCGGGGCGTCGGCTGTGAGATATTCGGTGTTGTAGATATAGTTCAGATTCAGCCAGCCGCGTTGTGAATTGGCGTTCGTCGGATCGCCGATACAAAGCGTGTTGTTTGGGTCGCGACAGAACGCGCCGTCGAGGTTGTCTGCTACCTGGAAGGTTTCGTCTGGCGCCAGCGTCTCAACGACCTCCAGGGGCACGCCAAGCGGAAGGATGCCGCCGGTGAATTGCCTGACCGGTCCGGTCATCGCCAGGGCTTTTCCGGGTGCGTCGATGGCTAGCTGGCCCACGAGCTTCAGAAACGTGGTGGTATCGGTCGTGACCAACGAGGCTTCGATGCCGGTTGCTCCGTCGGGAATACCGGTTCCCCATCCCACGTGCCCCAGGCGTGCTTCGGCACTATCGACGTACCAGCCCTCAAGGTGTGCATCATCCCCTAGAGGATCGATGCCGTTATCGCGTGCGAACTTCACCATCTCAGTCGCGATAGCGTCATCGGCCGCAATCCGGTCCACAGATTCGCACTGGCTGATGTACGTCGCCAACAGCCGGGTGCCGGCGACTGCGATAGCGTCGGCCGTGTTTTGAGTCTGTCGTCGCGCGCTGTAGAGCCGTCCACCGTCAATCGCCAGTCCGGCGAACGCGGCCACGGTGATCAATGCAAAAGCCAATATAACGAGAGCTTGCCCATGTTCTGTCTTCATCTTTAACCTTTCCTCTTTTCCTAATCCACTAACACAATATCCGTTACGAGCGCCGATCGCTTTCTTTAAACAAGGTTGGGGCAAGCTCAACGCTTGCCCCAACCTTAAGTGATCCGATTTGTTGTTGTATTTACGACTGTGGATTCACACAATCTGCTGCATTGTACATTGGACGATCTGTCCGCGCGTTTCCTCGGCCTGTGGCACCGTTGGCACTTTTGCCGCCGCGATAGCCACTGCCGTCCAGTGGCTGCGTGCCATCGAGTTGGGATCCATTCCCGGCCCCTTTCATTTCCCAGGTACCGTTGAGCTGTTCCAGCAGGTCCTCGGCCATCTCTGCCAACATCGCATCAGCCTCTGCCTGGGTAAAGCGACCCTCGGCAACAGCCTGCGTCAATGCCTCGGTCCGTACGGCCAACACGACATCCACGATATCCTGCAACGTGACGCCAGCCTGCGCCGCCAGATCCGCGTAAGTCTGACCGCTCTGTAGCGCCGCAACCACATCGGTCACTGCCATTCCCGTCGCTTCAGCCGTCGCGTCCACCAGGGAAACACCGCCGGTCAGCCAGCCGCCTTGCTGTGCGCCGCGCCAGGCAGAAGCATTACCTGTGCCAGTACCCGTGCCCGTACCCGTGCTCGCGCCAGAGCGCGCTGCTTGCGCCGGAGGACGTCCACCCTGCGCCGCCACAATCGTGGGCACTGCCAACACCAATAGACTCACGACAACGACGACCAATAAACCTTTCTTCACCATCTTATACCTCCTACAGTATGTATTTTTTACTTACGCTCTGAGTATAACGCAACTATATGAAGATTTAATGAAGGATAAATGGAGATTTGAAGAATTCACCCATGGCTGGCTACATAGGCCCCGACAGGTCAGGGCTATCGCATTTGGCTAAAAGAATGCTCCAGCCCCTGTCCTCGGGGGCGGCCTCGCGACGAGAATACCGGTTTTGCAGCCTTTTGCCAGAACCGCCCCGGGGACGGGGCTTCGAGTGCTAAATGCGATAGTCCTCCCGACAGGTCAGGGTCTTATCATTCTTGCTTCGAAGGGAACGCCAGTTCCCCGTCTTGAGCCGAGATGCGTTATAAAACGCGGATCTAGCCGGATGCCATGCATCCGCATCCGCTCGAAGCAAAAACGGGAACTATGATGAGAATGATAAAGCCCTGCCCGACAGGTATTGTCATTTGTTTTTCGTAGAATCTCCAGGTAGAATTGAGGTGTGCGACATCTCAAGGCTACGGCTTGTGGTGGTGTCACAGTACAGTCGATGAATGAAAGGAACTACCCAATGACGGCCAAGTTGATCGTTGTGCGTGGAGATCTCAACTGCGATAAGATTCCGCTGGACCATACGCCGTTGCGTCTGGGGCGTGACTCGGCGCAAAACGATGTGGCGTTGCCGGCGAGCGACAAACGTATCTCTCGCCAACACCTGGAAGTGATCGAGGAATTCGGTCGTTGGGTGCTGGTCGATCACAGCCGTAATGGCGTCCTCGTCAATGACGTTTTGCTCTGCAATGACCGTCACGCCCTCCAACACGGCGACCGCATTGGCATCGGCGCCAGCGTGGAGTTGCGCTTCGACGATCCCAACAGCACTTCTGCGATGATGCCTCCACTACAAACAGAGGGGGTTGTGCTCGATGCCGAAACCCTGGCTGTGTGGCGTGACGGCGTGTACATCGACGTTGAGTGGTCGCCGCAGGAGTTCGCATTGCTGCGCTTCCTGGATCAGCGGCGCGGGCATCTATGCACCTACGACGAGATCGTAGCGGCGATCTGGGGCAGCGCGGATCCGACCTACGGGCGGGGGCATGTCCACGAGTTGGTGGCGCGCGTGCGCCGCAAGTTGGAACCCGATCCAGCACAGCCCATATACCTGATGACCCGTCCAGGTCATGGTTACCTTTTGGTATAGCCCCAGACAGCTACACCGCAACACAAGCCAATAGTTTCCCCTTCTCGGTGCTTTCTCAGCGCTTTCTATGCATTTTCCTATAGACACGCCTCTCTGTTTGTGCGATAATAAAAGCATAGTCACGCACCTACCGCTACATTTAAATACCACACACCATCTTACCACTTTCGCATGAGGGGAAGATTGTAGGGCGAGTTGGTAACTCGCTCTAAACGCGGAATGGAATCCGCGCCTACGTGAAGGTAGTCCACGACTACAGGACTGAAGACTACTCGACTATTTCAAGGAGGGTACGATGGTCAGAAAATCAAAACACAACCGGTATTGGCTTTGCCGCATTGTCCTCGCCCTCGCGCTTTCGATCCCGTTGGGGCTTGTCATGCCCTTGACATCCCCAGAGCCTGTCGAGGCGGGCATCGGCGCATGGACGAGTGACGGCCCGTACGGCGGCAACATCCAGGATATTGTCTATTCCCCGGGCTTTGCCCAAGATCGCACCGTCTTTGTGGCGACGACGCAGGGCGTGTTCAAATCTACTAATGGCGGTGACAGTTGGTTCAGGGCCACGCAGGGCATCAGCGTA
>JAFGSL010000093.1 GCA_016934645.1 Anaerolineae bacterium | reverse complement strand
GATCGGTTTGATATTTGCAGTGTATTCCCTGGTCAGTGTAATCCGTATCGTCGTGGACATGGTCATACCGCCGGGAAATGATCTTTTTATGGAATCCAGCCCATTCGACGCCCTGTTGCTTCTGGCCTCTCAGGTGTTTTTAATTATTCTCACCTTTAGCCTGTTCCTGATGATAAATCATCGTTTGCTGGCTGAGCAAACGGCCGACATCGCCAAACGGCAGCGGATAGAAGCAGCGCTGCGGCAAAGTGAAGAGAAGTTCTCCAAAGCCTTTCACGCCAGCCCAGATGCCATTGTCCTTTCCCACTTAAGGGATGGTCGCATTATTGAAGTCAATGAGGGCTTTTCGCGCCTCTCTGAATATTCGCAGGAAGAGGCGTTAGCCAACCCCGCGATAGCGTTGGAACTTTGGGCCAACGCACAAGATCGAGAACGGTGCATATCCGCTTTGCGAGAAAACCACAGTGTCCACGATTTTGAGTACGGCTTTCGCACAAAGTCCGGCGGAATACTGAGATGCCTCTATTCCGGCGAGATTATTGACCTGGGCGGTGAAGCGCATATGTTGTCGGTCGTCCGCGACATCACCGAACGCAAGCGGGCCGAGGAGAAACTGCGCGCTAGCGAGGCGCGTTATGATGAATTGGTTCGATGCATCCCGGTTGGGGTCTATATTTTCCATGCCTGCACTGATGGCCCAATGTACTTCGAATACGCCAGTTCGCAATTCAATCAGCTACTTGGGCTGGAGCCTGAGGCAGTGCTGCGTGATGTCAATCTGGCTTTTACCGCCGCTCATCCACTTGATCGCGCCGATTTGATCCACACCAATCGCCAAGCGATCATGACCCTGACCCCATTTCACTGGGAAGGCCGTTTTATCATCCGCGATGAAACACGCTGGATTCGCATCGAGTCTACACCAACGCGGTTGCCCAGCGGTGATAGTGTATGGAACGGTGTAGTGAGCGACATCACCGAACGCAAACAGGCCGAAGCACAAATAGCACGACTGGCGTCTTTTCCACAGTTGAACGCCAGTCCGGTCCTCGAGATCGATGCGAGTGGCGAAATCACGTACCACAATCCGGCCACGCTAACCGCGCTGGAAAACCAGAATGGCCTGGCTGACCCATATGCTTTTGTTCCACCGGATATATCCGAGATTCTGCAAACATTGACGCGTGGCGAGGCGACTAGTTTCGAACGCGAGATTGAGCTAAACGACAGGATCTGGAGTGAGACCATTCACCCGGTGCCTGAATTCCAAAGCGTACGAATCTACGCCACCGATATCACCGCGCGCAAACAAGCCGAGCAAGTCCTTCGGTTGCGCCTACAATTGCTTGAGTTTGCTGCCAACCATTCACTCGAAGAGTTAATGCAGCGCGCTCTCGATGAAATCGGGAAAATCACCAGCAGCCCGATTGGCTTTTATCACTTTGTCGAGGCCGACCAGAAGACCCTCTTGCTTCAGGCTTGGTCAACACGCACCGAGCGAGAATTTTGCAAGGCGGAAGGCAAAGGCATGCATTATAATATAGACCAAGCGGGCGTGTGGGTAGATTGTGTCCACCAGCGCCAACCTGTCATCCACAACGACTACGCAGCACTCCCTCACCGCAAGGGAATGCCGCCAGGACACGCCGAAGTCGTACGGGAACTGGTGGTGCCGACCATGCGCGAAGGGCGCATCGTGTCTATCCTGGGAGTAGGTAACAAGCCATCGGATTATGATGAGCAGGATGTCGAATTGGTCGCCTACGTAGCCGATGTCATCTGGAGCGTTGTCGAGCGCAAACGGATGGAGAAAGCATCACAGGCACAAGAAAGAGCACTGCGGGAAAGTGAAGAACGGATGCGACAAATCACCGGGGCAATGCGCCAAGCCGTCTGGTTGCGCGACACACGAACCCTCGAAATGCTTTATGTCAACCCGGCATATGAAGAAATCTGGGGGCAGACATGCGAAAGCCTGATTGCTGAACCGACATCTTTTGAGCAAGCCATCCATCCTGACGACAAGGAACGGATATTTGAGACTATCCAGAAACAATATCAGGGCATCTTCTTTAACCAGGAATACCGCATCATCCGGCCAGACGGCGACGTCCGTTGGGTTTGGGGACGCACCTTTCCGATCAAAGATGACACAGGCGAGGTCTATCGCGTATTAGCTGTCGCTGAAGACATTACCGAACGCAAACAAATGGCGGAAGCCTTGCACCAGGCCAAGGAAAGTGCCGAGACCGCCAATCGTGCCAAGAGTGACTTCCTGGCGAATATGAGCCACGAGCTGCGCACGCCGCTCAATGCGATCTTAGGCTTTAGCGAATTGATGACGCACGATCCCAATCTCACCCAAACACAGCGTGAAAATCTGGGAATCGTTGGGCGCAGCGGAGAACACCTGCTGGCACTCATCAATAACGTGCTTGATATGACCAAAATCGAATCTGGACGGATGGACTTACAACTGGAAGTCTTCGACCTGCACAAGATGCTCCTGGGGCTGGGTGAGATGTTCAGACTACGCGCAGATCAGAAAGGTCTGACGGTCGTATTTGACTTTGCTCCGGAAGTCCCACAATATGTTCGTGCCGATGAAGGAAAATTGCGCCAGGTCCTCATCAATCTGCTTAGCAATGCCATAAAGTTTACCCAACGAGGGGGGATCACGATGAGAGTGGAAGCATCGCAAATGTCGAGGCGGCAAACAGACGCTCATCCCTCATCCTCTATTTTGCTCCACTTCGCCGTGCACGATACCGGGGTCGGCATCGCGGCGGATGAGATGAACAAAGTCTTTGAGGCTTTTGCACAGACAGAAAGTGGCCAACAATCGCGGCAGGGAACAGGTCTAGGGCTTACCATCAGCCATGAATATGTACATATTATGGGCGGCGACCTCACAGTGCAAAGCGAAATAGGGGTAGGTTCGGTGTTTTCATTCGACATCCGCGCAGACACCGTCGACGCTGCCGAGATAGAACCAGTCCACCCAATGCGTTACATCAGCGGGATCGCAGCAGGACATCCTACCTATCGCATCCTTGTCGCAGAAGATGACGAAGCCAGTCGCTTGTTGTTGGTGAAATTGCTAGAATCTACAGGTTTCGAAGTTCGTGGAGCCACCGATGGAGAGGAAGCCATCGCCCTCTGGGAAAGCTGGCAGCCGCATCTCATCTTTATGGATATGCGGATGCCGCATATCGATGGACGAGAAGCGACAAAGACGATCAGAACTAGACTGGAGTGTCAGGAATCGAAGACCGAAACCGTTATCATCGCCCTGACAGCAAGCTCATTTCACAACGAGCGCGAGTCGATTCTGGCTGAGGGTTGCGATGCCATCATCAACAAACCTTTTCGTGAAGCGGTCATTTTTGAAGCACTGAGTCGCTATCTCGATGTCCACTTCATCTACGCCGAAGAAACTGATACCATAACAACGCCAGAACGGGACATACCTATCGCGACACTAAAAGCACAAGCAGGAAGCTTGCCCGCTGAATGGAAAGCCGAAGTACACCAGGCAGCTCTGGTCGGTGACATCACGAAGCTGGATGTGCTTGTTGCACAAATACGCGATCAGGTACCTGCATTAGCGGCGTACCTGGAACAATGCGTCTACAACTTCGAATACAACAACATTCAACACCTCATTCCACATCCCGACCCGAAATCAAAAGGATGACCATGAAGGCGCAAACCAATAAAGCAAGCATCCTAATCGTGGACGACACACCAGATAACTTACGTTTGCTTTCACAAGTGTTGAAACAAAATGGGTATAAGGTGCGTGCCGTTTCTAGCGGCGAGCAAGCCCTTGTAGCCGCCGATGTAGCCCCGCCCGATTTGATTCTACTTGACATTATGATGGCCGGTATAGATGGCTACGAAGTGTGCAAGCATTTGAAGGCTCAATCACGAACAAAAGAAATACCGGTCATCTTTATCAGTGCTATGGACCAGCCTCTTAATAGAGTGAAAGCCTTTGCCGTGGGTGGTGTGGACTATGTAACGAAACCTTTCCAGTACGATGAGGTGTTAGCGCGGGTGAGAAGCCATGTGGGGCTACACCTACTGCATCAAGCCCTTCGAGACGAGATTGCTCAGCGAGAGCAAGATCAAGCGATGCTACGTCGCTATGCAAATGAACTGGAAACACAAAATGCCGAACTGAACGCCTTTGCGCATACAGTAGCTCATGATCTGAAAAACCCCCTGGGATTGCTGATGGGTTATAGCAGCCTGTTGAAAACACCAACCACATTAGCAGAAGATACATTGACTACAATTGCTCAAAGTATTACAAAAAACGTATCCAAAATGAACAACATTATCGACGAACTGCTGTTGCTTTCGAGCGTACGCAACATCGAGCATATCGAGTTAAGTCCTCTCGATATGTCACGGCTGATCCAGGATGCACGAAACCGAATTGAGGACCTGATCGAGACCCATCAAGCCGAGATAATAGTACCTGACACTTGGCCACTGGCGCTAGGGCACGGGCCATGGATTGAAGAAGTGTGGGTAAACTATCTAAGCAATGCCATCAAATATGGAGGACGACCGCCGCGTGTAGAACTGGGGTATGATGGAGTCCCTGAAACGCAGACAACGGAACAACCCACGATCAGATTCTGGGTACGCGACAATGGTATGGGCTTGTCTGTTGCTCAGCAAGCGCAACTCTTTACACCTTTTGAGCGATTGCATCAGGTGCGTGTCGAAGGTCACGGCCTGGGATTGTCCATTGTTAAACGCATCGTAGAAAAGTTGGGAGGGGAAGTCGGCGTTGAAAGTCAGGGGATTCCGGGTCAAGGAAGCATATTCTACTTCATACTCCCAAAAGCAGAAACAGACTTGGCTTAAACAAGTAGCACATTTTGGCTTATCCTAATAAGCGCCTATACTGTCCAAAGGGAAGGACATACAGAGATGCAAAAAAACGAAATCAATATCATGATAGTGGATGACACACCGGCCAACTTGCGTCTACTCTCACAGATGCTAAAGCAAAATCAATATAAGGTGCATGCCGTGTCCAGTGGTGAACAGGCGCTTATCGCCGCTGAAATGGCCTCCCCCGATTTGATCCTGCTTGACATTATGATGCCTGGTATGGATGGCTATACCGTATGTGAACGTTTGAAAGCAAAGCCACAGACAGCAAAGGTCCCCATCATCTTCATCAGCGCACTCAACGAACCTCTGGACAAGGTCAAAGCCTTCGCCGTGGGCGGCGTGGACTATTTGACCAAGCCGTTTCAATTGGAGGAAGTCCTGGCGCGCGTGAGCGTCCACCTCACCTTGCGCCATCTTAACCTGCAACTGGAAGAGGCCAACGCGCAGTTGGCTGCACAAAATCAGGAACTACAACAGCGCAACACCGAACTCCAGGAGGCGCTGACGGCTATCAAAACACTGAGCGGTCTGGTACCGATTTGTGCGTGGTGCGGACGTAAGATTCAAGATGCGGAAGGGCACTGGATTAGAGTCGAGAACTATATCGAAGCCCACTCCGAAGCCACGTTCACGCACGGCATCTGCCCGGACTGTTTGGAAAAGTGGAACCCATAACGGAGGAAAATCCTATGAAAACATCTCGCGGCGCGAAAACAATTGTTTACCCTACACCCGTCTTCATCGTCGGCACCTACGACGACGCGGGCAAACCCAACCTGATGGCGGCAGCTTGGGGCGGTATCTGCTGCTCGCGCCCGCCATGCGTTTCCGTCTCGCTACGCAAAGCGACGTACACCTACAGCAACATCGTCGCGCGCGGCGCGTTCACCGTCAACATCGCTTCGGAGCAGTACGTCAAGGAAGCGGATTATATGGGTCTGGTCTCCGGACGCGACGTGGACAAGTTCGCCACCGCCGGCCTCACAGCGGTCAAAAGCGATCTGGTGGACGCACCCTACGTCGCCGAATTTCCCATGGCGCTGGAATGCAAGCTACTACACACCCTCGAAATCGGCCTGCACACACTCTTCGTCGGCGAAGTCCTCGACATCAAAGCCGAAGCTGATGTCTTCAACGCCGACGGCAAGCTCTCCATCCAGAAAATTCGCCCCATCCTCTGGGATCCCGATGATCGCGGATACTATGGCGTGGGCGAATACCTGGGACCGGCCTTTGAAATCGGAAAAACAGTAATTCGGGACTAGGGATTGGGACAGAGAAGTCGGTTCTTTTCCTAGTCCCCCTAAATCAAAGCAAAGGAATTGAAAATGCCTATCATCGAACCAGAATTTATGGAGTTGACGAAATCGCTGGATGTGGAGGCGTTCTGGGAAGAAAACGCCCAATGCCACGCGTTCACCACCGATAAACCGCGCTGCGCGCTCTCGTTCTCACCGGACGATCACTGGATCTTCGAGTTCATGGATGTACCTTCGACACTACGCTATTACCACGATACCGCCTACCGCAACGCGCTGCACCAAGAGGTTAATGCCATCTTACAGGAATATGTGGGGCGTGCCTTCTTCAACGAGGATACGTGGGAGAATGAGCCACACCGCATCGAAAACCTCTTCGACTGTATCTTCACTTACTCCGAGGGTGGCACCCCGTGGCTCACTGCCGTCAACGAGGGCGATGGCCCGGAAGATGTCGCCGCCTTCGCGCGAATCCTCGACAAAGCCGAGACCACCGATATGCACACGTGGGCCTTGCCGGAGCCATATCTGGCGGAATGGGAAGCGCGCAAGGCCGCCGGGAAACCCCTGCCCAAACTTGGCACGGGCAGCCGCGGTCCGGCGACGATTATGACCTCTATACTCAAGACGGAGACCGTCTTTTACTGGATATACGACCACCCCGACCTGATGCAACGCTTCCGCGATATCCTGGCGGGAAAAATGGTCGAATTCAACACCGTGCTGCGCGAGTTCAGCGGCAACGACCAGCCCGGCTGGTGGATCACCGACGACAATAGCGCATTCTTCAACAAAAAACTCTACCGCGAATACTGCTTCCCGGTATTGGAACGGGTGCTCAACGCCATGGCTCCCCCGCCGGCCCGCCGCTACCAGCACTCCGACAGCGCTATGGGCCATCTGCTCGAGATGCAGTACGAACTCGGCATCCGCGCCGTCAACTACGGCCCCACCGTGGACGCCGCCCTCATCCGCGAAAAGATGCCCAACGCCTACATCTTCGGCCAACTGCCGCCGTTGCTCTTGCGCAACGGCAGCCCGGACGAAATCCGCCAGCACGTCATCAGCGACTTCAAGAAAGCCGGCGCCACCGGTGGCCTCGAAATCGCCACCGCCGGATCAACGGCTGCCGGCACCGGTGTGGGTCGTATGCGCTGGCTGATGCAGGTGGTGCAGGAAGAGTGCCGGTACTGAAATACGAATTACGAATAGCGAATTACGAATAGCGAATTACGAATAGCGAATTACGAATAGCGAATTACGATCTGCATTTGTGATTCGTAACTCGTAATTCGCTGACTAGCCGATTTGCCATTTGCTATTTGCCATTTTGGGAGGCTCTATGACAATCAACATCCGCTTTACCGAATCCGATTGGGAGCGCATCGCCCGCGACTGGAACGCCTGGTGGGCCAGTGAATTGGAGCGTCCGCTGGTGGTGCTGGAAACCGTCGATCCGGTTGAGAGCGCCCTTAAGCCAGCCGACTGGTCACAACTAACGAAGTACGGCCTGGATACACCGGTGGATCAGATCCTCGACAACTGGGAGCGACTCCTCGAAGCCGCCTACTGGCTCGGCGATGCCTTTCCGAAATGGTGGGTGAACTATGGCCCCGGCACGATGGCCGCGTTCCTGGGATCGCGCGTCTCGTGGACGCCCGACACGACCTGGTTCTGGCCGTTGGACGGTGTAGACCGCCTGGAAGACATCCACCTCAGTTATGATCCCGACAATCCGTGGCGGCGGCGCGTGCTGGATGTAACCCGGCAAGCCGTGGAACGTTGGGGCGACCAGGTGCTCGTCGGCACCGCCGACATCGGTGGCAACCTGGACATCCTCGCCGGCCTGCGCGGTTCGGAAAAGCTCTTGCTCGACCTGATCGACGCGCCGGATGAGGTTGACCGGTTGGTGGGCGAGATCACGCCGCTGTGGCTGCGCTACTACGACGAAATCTACACCATCACCAGCACCGTCGGACGCGGGAACGCCTGCTGGGGGCCATGCTGGTCACCGGGAAAGGGCTACATGCTGCAATGCGACTTCTCGTATATGATCTCGCCGCGTATGTTCAAGCGCTTCGTCCTGCCCGATTTGGTCACCTGCTGCGATCACCTGGACTACGGCTTCTATCATATGGACGGCAAGGGTGAAATCCCACACCTGGACTACCTACTCGGTATCGAGCGACTGCGCGGCATTCAATGGCAGCCCGGCGATGGCCAACCGCTCGCCGACGGCTGGTTGCCGCTGCTCAAGCGCATCCGCGACGGCGGCAAACTCTGCCAGGTTTATGTGGACTGCCAAGGTGCCTTCACCATCCAGAAAGAACTCGGCGGCAAAGGCTTCCTGTTCCACATTATCGAGCAGGTAACACCAGAAGAAGGAAAGGCGTTTTTGAAAGAATTGCATAGCGTTTAGAAACTGGCCGGAGCTTGAACAGCTATCCGACTGATGACTATCAGATCATTTTGGAGGAATCTATGACTGGCAAACTCACCCAATATCAACGCGCCGATGTACCCTTACCGGCGACAAACCGGTTATGGCCGCTTTACGGTGCGGGTTTCGAAAACTTCGGCGTAGACGGCAAACCCATCACCGTCCCAATGCCGGAGTATGGCCCAGACGAACTGCTCATCCGCCACGATGCCTGCGGGCACTGCTTCTCGGACATTAAGGTGATCCGCGCTGGACAGGATCATCCGCGCATCCACCGCAATATGCGCGAGAGACCCGTGGTGCTGGGCCACGAAGTGAGTATCACCGTCGTCGGCGTCGGCGAGGCGCTGCGCGACCAGTACAAGGTCGGCGACCGCTTCATCGTCCAGGCGGACATCTTCTATCATGGGGAGAACTGCTCCTACGGTTACGAAATCGACGGCGGGCTTTCCGAATACACGGTCGTCGACCAGCGCGTGCTCAACGGCGACCACGGCAACTACCTCATTCCCATCCAAGAAGCCGAAACCGGCTACGCCGAGGCCGCGCTGACCGAGCCGTGGGCGTGCGTCATCGCAGCATACCAACTGCACTACCGAACTGCACCGCGCAACGGCGGCACAATGTGGATCATCGGCACAGATCACGCGAAAGAAATGTACACCTTCAGCCAGGGCTTCGATGAGGCCGCCCACCCCGCCAAGCTGCTGCTGACGAACGTGCCCGCGCCGTTTGCCACTTGGCTAAAAGAACGCGCTGCGCAACTGGGCGTCGAAGTGGCGGATGTGGCAGAACTACCCAACCCGGCGACCGTCGAGACCGACGATGCGCCCGTCTCCCCCGCAGCCGACAGCGGTGACACCGGCAGAGGCGTGGAGGACATCATCCTCCTGGGCGCTGACGCCGACCTCATCGAGCAAGCCAGCCCCAACCTGGCGAGTTACGGCATTATGGTGCTGATGGACGATGCGCCAATGGCAGGCAAGGTCAAGGTGGACGTGGGCCGCATCCACTATAACCGCTGGCTCTACGTCGGCAGCACCTGCACAGATATCGCCGCCGCCTACAGCGACACACCCGCGCGGTCCACGCTCAAGCCCGGCGGGAAGGCGTGGTTCGTCGGCGCGGGCGGCCCGATGGGACGGATGCACGTCCAGGCCACCATCCAATCTGAGAACGGCCCGGCAACCATCGTCTGCACCGACATCAGTGACGAGCGGCTGGATGATCTCTGCACAAGCTTCAGCATGGAGGCCAAAAGCAAGGGCGTCGAGTTCATCTGCCTCAATCCAACGAACAAGGAAGCTTATGCGGCAGGGATGGCGGCGTTCAAGGAAACCGGCTTCGATGACATCATCGTGCTCGCGCCGGTCACGCCCGTCATCGCCGACTCGGCGACCTATCTGGCCCCCAAAGGCGTGATGAACATCTTCGCGGGCGTGCCGCGCGGCAAGTATGCCGATATCGACCTGAGCGACGCCTACCTCAAGCAGGCGCACGTCATCGGGCACTCAGCCTCGACCATCGAGAACATGCGATTTATGCTGGATCAGGCGGAAAGCGGGCAACTGTCGCCCAACCGCTCCGTCGCCGCCATCGGCTCGCTGGAAGCGTCCTACGACGGCCTCAAAGCCGTGGACGAGACGCGCTTCCCCGGCAAGATCATCATCTATCCGCACATCAAGCCACTCCCCCTCACCGCCTTGACCAACCTGAAGGACGTGTTGCCCACGGTCTACGCCAGACTCAAGGACGGGCGTGAATGGACAACGGAGGCCGAAGCCGAACTGCTTCGGGTGATGTTGCCGTGACAGACTCACGAAGACGTGAGGACGCACGGAGATGTGCGGGCGCTCGGATCGCTACCGTCTGTCAAAACGGTCAGTTCTTCCCCACAGTCGAGCAGAACCGAGAGCACGTGTTGCACTTACTCGACCTGGCGCTGACGCAGGAGCCGGATCTCGTCTGCCTGCCTGAGACTTTCACCACCGTCTCGATGTACGGTCCGGCAGCCGACCTGGTCGAACCGATCCCCGGCCCCACTACGGACATCATCGCCCAACGCGCCAAAGAACACAACTGCTACGTAATCTGTCCGATCAAAACACAGCACGACGGCATCAACTGGAATTCGGCGGCCATCATCGACAGGCAGGGGCAAATCGCGGGCATCTACGATAAAATCCACCCGGTCACCACCTCGGCAAACTACACCGTGATGGAAAACGGCCTCATGCCGGGCAGTGATGCGCCCGTCTTCGACCTGGATTTTGGGCGCGTTGGCCTCCAGATTTGCTTCGACGCCGGGTTCCCCGAAAGTTGGCAGACTTTGGCGGACAAAGGCGCACGGCTGATCTTCTGGCCCTCGGCGTACAACGGCGGCTTCCCGCTCCAGGTTTACGCTTACCTGCACCACATCTACGTCGTGTCGGCGGTGCGCACCAACAGCTCGCGCATCATCGACCCGCTCGGCCAAATCCTGGCGACGACCGAGTCGCGCATCAACGTCATCGTCCGCGACATCAACCTGGACTTCTGCGTCTGCCACTACGACTTCAACTACAGCATCCCCGACCTGATTATGGCAAAGTACGGCGACCGCGTGACAATTCGCTCCGATCACGACAGCGGGCACTTCCTCATCGAACCCAACGACGATGCCATCACCATCGCAAAGGTGCAGCAGGAGTTCGGCTTCGAGTCCACGTTCCAGTACCACCAACGCCACCGCGATGCCTACGAGATTCTCCGTGAGGGCAAAACTCCGTCGCCTCAGACCGCTCTGCATGGCGACCGCCCGGAATATGCGAAGTGGTGAGACTCAGCGAATGAGCGAATAGCGAATAATGATCTATACCCCACAACCCAGAACCCACAACCCGGAACTCCCACTCCCCTTGATGACCTCCGAACCGAAATCATTCGCCCGTGCGACCATCGTGGAGCGCAAACCGGAGATTATCCGCCGCGCGGTTGCCGATAACGCCTATCCGCCGGAGATTGTGGCGGCATTGGAAGCGTTCCGCGCGGAAATCGCCTCCGGTCTGATTGCACCGTTGCGCGAGGATGCGCCGGACGTCGCGTTCTGGAACGCGCACCAGGCGCAATATGCCGATAGGACGTGGCTCGAAGTCCCGTGGTACTTTGCCGAGACGTTCTTCTACCGGCGACTGCTGGAAGCCACGCGCTACTTTCAGCCAGGGGTATGGCGCGGCGTGGACCCATTTGCGCCGCAGAAACGCAAACAGGAGATCGCCGCCATCGCGCAACTGGCAACGGTGTGGGCGCAAATCTTGGCACTGCCGCCCGAAGAGCGTTTCGTCCTGCTGCTGCACTCGTGCCTGTGGGGCAATCGCGCCGACCTGAGCAACTTCACCGTAAGAGAAAGTGCGCATCGCGGTCTGGACGCCCACACCGAGCGCGCCAATCTGCTGATTGATGACACTGAGGAAGTACTGGCATTTTTTTCTCAACGGATTGAACGGATTTTAACGGATGAGAAGGAAAAATCCGTTTCATCCGGTAAATCCGTTGACACTGTCGCCTTCATTAATGACAACGTCGGCGCGGACAGCCTCTTCGACCTGGCGCTGGCGGATTTCCTACTCACACAAGGTTGGGTACAAAATGTCGTCTTCTACCTCAAGAACCAGCCCTTCTTCGTCTCCGACGCAATGCCGGAGGATATCAAGGTCGTCATCCAGCAACTGCAAAATGCTCAAGAACCCGCTGTTGCACAACTGGGCAAGCGCCTCCGCCAATCCGTGATTACCGATCACCTATCCCTCGTCACCGATCCATTCTGGACAAGCTGTCTCTCCTTCTGGGAACTGCCATCCGCGTTGCGCGACGACATCGCCCGTGCCGATCTCATCATCCTCAAAGGTGACGTCAACTACCGCCGACTTCTCGACGACCGCCACTGGCCCTACACCACACCCATCGCCGACGCCGACGCGAGCTTTCCCAAGCCCTATCTCGTTCTCCGCACGCTCAAAGGTGAAATCATCGTCGGCTTGCAGCCGAGGCAGGCGGAAACATTGGCAATACAAAACCCCACCTGGCTTATCAATGGGAAAAGAGGGATTGTCCAACTGGTGGGCGAATAAAATAGCCGATTTACGGTTTTTAAAGGGTGCAAAATGAGTGTGCGCACTATGGCTGTATTGTGCATTTGACTATTCCAGAGAGCGGCATACAAACAGTTCAAAACTGAAAGCACGTGTATGAATTATTGAAGTCTCCGGTGAGCCGAAGGTGGAAAAAGCGGCCAAAGTCGCCACGGCGCGCAATTTGTGGGTTCCAGCCATCAACAATCGCGGCGGCTTTGGGCGCTGGGCGTTTGTTGAGGTTACGGACCCGTGGGATGCGAAGAATGTGATTCGGGTGGAGGTCAACCGCCAAGGACGCCCAGTGCGCCAAGGTTAACGCGATTTGTGCGTCGTCAGGGTATTGTAGGTTATTGCGTAGAGTGTTATTGTGAATGATTACCGTGGGAGGCTGCAACTGAAAGCATAAGAAGAACAGGAGAGAAATTCAACATGGTTCATCATTCTAAGTACTTACGCTCGGTGTTGTTTTTTGCTGTTTTGGTGGGGTTGGTAGGCGCTTGTAAACCAAGAGTTCCTTCTCAACTTGATGATATCAATGTTGAGTCGGGACGCATCATTGGTGTGGGAGAACAAGCAAGTCTAACACTGCCGCTCACAGATATTGGCCTTGAGTTTGAATGGAAGGCATCCAGAGGCACACTTTCAAACTCTAAAAAATCATGGGTGGTTTACACGGCTCCAGCATCGCCGGGTCTTGATATTGTGACCGTTACGGTTACGGGAAGAGGAGACGATAAAGTCATTCAAAAAATCACCTTTCAAGTGGTAGAACCTGCCCCGAGTCCTATGCCTACATCAGCAACAGCAGATCATGCACCTTTGGGTAGCACGGCTTTTCTTAGCGATCTTCCACAAGCTGGCAAAATTGAGGTTGATTTCGGGACAGAAATTCTCGTTGGTGAACAAGTGAATTTAGTGACGGAAAATTTAAATACTGATTTCGACTTTGAATGGACTGTACTGCGAGGAAGTCTTTCAAGCTTTGAAAAACCTTCAGTTATCTATACAGCACCTATATCGCCTGGCTTTGATACTGTGTCAGTAACGATAACGGGCAAGGATGACGAAAGCAAAATTCTGCAAGCTTTTTTCCGTGTGCTCGAACCCACACCGGTGCCGACAATTGCGCCGACGTGGACCGCCGTTCCAGCAGCGGCAGACATTGTTTTCCCTGGGGAACCACCTCAAATCAGTGAGATTAGCGTTGATTTTGAAGCGGTGATGGTAGCAGGGGAGCAGGCGAACTTTATCATTCACGCTTCCGGCATCAACCTTGGATTTAGATGGACGGCGGCAAGAGGGACATTTTCAAACGACAGAAGCCCTTGGGCCATCTATACAGCACCTATGTCGCCCGGCCCTGATACCGTAATGGTCAAAGTGACGAGTGAAGGTGGCGGAAGCACCATTCAAAGCCTTACCTTTCCGGTGGTTGCCCCTACACCAACCTTAACGCCCACGCCGTGGCTCTGCGCCTCGCCGCAAGGGGAAGGCATGATTGTGCCGGCAATTACGATTTCCTCCATTACTTTCAATGTAAATGGAAATATATATGTGGTAGATCAGTTTACACCACTCAAAGCATCCGCCGGTGACGCAGTGAGGGTTGACTCCATCCAGGTTTGTGTGGAACCTTTTGAAGGTGAACGTGGTGAAGTTTATGTTGAGTTTGATCCTGTAGACCAGGAAGGTGAAGTGATACCATCCGAGGTCAAGGGGACCGCAGCCGTCGAGGTAAAACCTGGCTATTTTGATATACCAGGAGTCGAGCGGTCTGGGGAAGACCTTTGGTTAACGCTAGGTGACTGGCGGCATATTTCTGTTGTAACGGTGCATTATCCTGGCCTCCTGACGAGGGACCTAAGTTGCGAAAATGCGCACTGCGAAATTGACGATCGGATGCTTGTTCTTATGGAATAGGTGACCTCCTAGATATTTATGATAGTCAATATTAGCTTTTCGAAGGGAGGAAACGATGGCTTTGTCAGGAGAATTGCTTAAACGTTGTCGAGATATTCTGCAAAAATGTGCACAATTTGAAAGTGACAGAAGTTTGCATGCGGTATTTATAACGCCAGAACTCACGCCATTTCGCAAGGAATTGCCCGAAGCCACCACTCCAGTTGAGCGAGTAAACTTGGTTATCGACTATCTTTTAGATGAACGCCTGACTGATGGGAGATGTGTATTTCCAATATTCTTGCAGCAATTAAGTGAACATTGTCCTGCAGGAAACCTTTTGCATGATGATCTCAGAGAAATAGCCACGTTAGCTTATTTGTCATGTCCACCGATTCGGCGCATTGATGTTGCCGTTCCTAAAGTTGTGGAAATTGGACAGGACTTTGACCTTTATGTACAGGTGAGACTCCCTAACTTACCCGAATTAGGGGCATCCTATTGGCCCACACAAGAGATCCCATCCCAGATAGAACATAAGTCAGAAGCAATAAAATTGCCGTTCCCCGTTAATTCTGAAAAGACGGAACTATTGCCCTTGCGTCTAAAAATTCGAATTGTAACACCTGATTCAGACTTCAACATCGTCGGTTCCCCAGAAAAGCAGATCGAGCTGTTAAGTAATGAGGATTCTCAGGTTGTCTCATTTCGTCTCACGGCACAAAAGATGGGCAAACGCCGAATAGACGTTGAGTTTTATCGATCTGATGATGTTTTCTTGGAGATGGTGCCATCTGAGGTTATTGTGGAGCTTCCTGTTTTTAATATGCATGTTGTTTCCAGAACTAAGGTGCCACCACCCCCGAATGGGAACGGGGATGATCGCCCAGGACCCAATGCTATCTTTTTGATCATCGTTTCTATCGTTATCGTGATATTGGGTATCTTGGCGATTCCAACCATAGGATCTATATTTACAGCAACTGAAACCGACTCTCTTGACTCAGTGCCGCCAACTGAGACATTAACACCTACAACGATACCTGATTTGTCCACGGCAACGCTATCGCCTACTTCATCCCCAACCTCGATTGTCCCCACCGCTACTGTTGAGCCAACGTTGGTCCCAGCCAATCAAAATAAACACGCGCTTTGGGTTTGGCAGACAGAGACAATTACGAATGAAAACGCCAAAGTTCAACTCCTGAATTTCGCCCGTAGTGAGCACATCAACACGCTTTATCTTTATGCCTACGGGCTTGTTACAAGCAATCCGGCAGCCTTGGAGCGTTTCATTGTTGAAGCCGGTGATATTGAGGTTGAATTGCTGGCCGGAGAATCCAGTTGGGCGTTGGCGGCCCATCACGCAAAGGTTTTGAATTTTGTTCAAGACGCAATCACGTTCTCACAAAATACCCATAGTGTACAACACCCGGTTGGCCTGCATTTCGATATTGAGCCTTATCTTCTGGGGGCCTGGGAAAATGATCAGGCCAACGTCATTGCTCAATATCTCGATTTATTGGTATCTATAAGGGAAATGTTGACTGAAACGGGAAGTCCGATGTTGCTCAGTGTTGATATTCCTTTCTGGTTCGAAACTATCGAGGCGACATATAACGGGGAAACGAAAGCGCTTCACCAGCACATCCAGGATATTGTGGATTGTGTTGTGCTGATGGATTACCGTGACGCTGCCGAGGGAAATGACGGGATTATCGCGCACGCCCAGGATGAATTGATCTACGGTAATCAAGTTGGGACATTGGTTACGATTGGTCTTGAAACAAATTGCATCGAGCCAATTAAAATCACTTTTTGTGAAGAGGGAAAGGGTGCAATGGCAGAGGAAATGGCAAAATCGGCGGCAATGTTCAAAGCACATTCTAGTTTCCACGGATTTGCGATTCACGACTATGTGGGATATAGCGCACTCTCCCAACAGCTCATACCGACACAAACTTTGCCGCCTGCTAAAACGCCCACAGCGACACTGCCACCTGTAGTGCCAGCCACGTTATCTTCAGCATGCCCACTGGCCGAAGCTGAGGGCACAAAGCCACCGGCGGTTGCTCTTTCGGCGATTACCTTTATCGTCAACGATGTCGAGCAAATTGTGGATGATTTTAGTTTGCTGCGGGCATCACCTGGGGATGAGTTAAGCGTCAAAAAGGCGACCATCTGTGTAGAACCTTTTGAAGAGACTGGAGGCAGAGTTTATGTCGAATTCACACCGGTTCATTCTGGTGGAGTGACCATCACCTCAGAGATCAAAGGAACTCATGGTATACCCGTGCTCCCCGGCCTTACGGATATTGTTGGTTCAACGATTACCTGGACTTTGGGAAGCGATTGGCAACACATCTCTGTGGCAACCGTTCACTATCCAGTTGGTGGAGGCACGGAGAATCTAGCGTGTGAACATGGCCTCTGTGAAATCGATGACCGTATGATTGTAAGCATCGAATAGGATGAGATATAGATGGTAAAACATTGGAAATGGAAAATCAGGTGGATTGCACTATCCGTGTTCATGGTAGCCCTTTTCATCCCATGTGTTATGTGTGTTAATCATCTTGAAATTGCACAAGGTGCCCGTTTGCCCGCTAGGACAATAGTAAATAAAATGGGAAATGCTAACGAACAAACCGGGCAAATCTACCGGGGATTATGGGTATGGAACACGGATATTGTGGACAATGCTGGCGCGCAGGATGATTTCTTTACATTTGCCCGGTTCAAGGATATAGACGGTGCGTATCTATATGCTTACAGTTTGCTCGCAAGTAACCCCGATGGGCTAGGAGATTTTATTCAGCGCGCAGCAGGGGCAGGTATTAGCGTTGAGTTGTTAGCGGGTGATCCTTCTTGGGCGCTTTCAACGACTCACTCCATTGCGCTTGGCTTTGTTCAACAAGCGATCACCTTTACACAAAGTATGACCGAAAGCTCTAAGCCAGTGGGGATACACCTGGACATTGAACCCTATTTGCTCCCCGAATGGAATACGGACCAGTCCGGTACGATCTCTCAATATCTTGATGTCTTAGGTCAGAGCAAACAAGAACTCATGGGGTCGGGGACTGCTTTGAGTCTTACGGTGGATATTCCTTTTTGGTACGACACGATCACGGCGACGTACCAAAATGAAACGAAACCGCTCAATCAACACGTGCAGGATATTGTGGATCGTGTTGCGCTGATGGATTACCGCGATTTTGCGGAAGGCGCGGACGGTCTGATCGTCCATGCGGAGAATGAGATGGAGTATGCCCAAAGTATCACAAAAGCGCTTGTGATTGGGGTTGAAACGAATGATCTCGATCCCGAAAAGATCACCTTTTTTGAGGAAGGGGAAGCGGTGATGGAAAGCGAATTGGCCCTTGTCGCACAATATTATCAGACGAATTCAGCTTTTTACGGTTTTGCCATTCACGATTATGTCGGTTATCGGCGTTTAGCGCCTATCAGCCGCGTGTATCTGCCGCTTCTGCTAAGGAACCATGTTGAATTGGAACCTCTTGGCGGTTCACTCAAGGAGTAAGTATACCCAAACGCAAATCCAAAGCGCCCGAGTCCATTCACAGCACCAAACACCCCGACACGCGCGAACATTCCCACCGAGGAATTGCGCGATTTCGTGGCGGAGGACGAGAATGCGCCGCAGACGGCGCTGTACCCGCGCGACCCGTCCTTTGACCCGCAGCTTGTGTGGGCGGGCAAGGACGCGCAGGACGCCGCTGACGACGGCTTCCCCCGCCCTACCTCGTCCTCCGCACGCTCAAAGGCGAAATTATACTCAGTAGATCGCAATGGGCCGGATATTAGATTGTAAAAGAGCCATTTTTAACCATACTTGGGCTTGGAAAAGCAAACCAAG
>JAFGSL010000661.1 GCA_016934645.1 Anaerolineae bacterium | reverse complement strand
TTGCCTATATCAATTGGGACAAAACCCCCGGTATGGAGTATTGTCTCACCGTGCAGCCCGGCATCACCGACCTTTACGGTAACACCATCACTGAGGAAAGCACCGCGTGCTTCACCGGCGGCGACATGCCGATCATCTTCATCGCTGCAACACACCAAAGCACCATTGCCCTCGATGCCGCGGAGCCGGCACGACTCTATTTCGCCGCCGTCAACGCCCCCCGCGTCGCCCTCACACTCTCGATCATGGAGGAATACGGGTTCCTGGATTACGAGGGCGCGCCGCGGTCTGCCCTCCGCCAATGGACTTTGGCGCTGGATAGCCAGCCGAACAAAACCGCCCTCATCCCCGTCGACCTGACCGAGGACGGCAACCCGCTGCCCACAGGCTACTACTACATCGATTGGACCATACCCGGCACAGAGTATTGGTGGAGCACAAGCCTGCGCTTCGCTATCGTGGATCGGCATGTCACGCTCAAAATGGGCGCTTCCGAGGCCCTCGTCTGGGTCACGGACCTGCGCAGCGCGCAGCCTGCCGAAGGCGCACCTGTTCGCCTGCTTGACCGCTATGGGAACGAAATCGGCACTGGCGTGACGGACGCCGACGGCATCGCCCGGTTCGCCATCCCCATACAGCAGGAGCAATGGGATAACTACACCGCCGTCACCGGAATGCCAGGCCAGCCGGGCTTCGGCGTCGCACGCAGGGACTGGAATCAGGGCGTCTCCCCATGGGATTTCGATCTCCAGACCGAGTATCTACGCCCAACAGCGTACCAAGTCTACCTGCAAACGGACCGGCCCATTTACCGCCCCGCGCAATCCGTCATATTCAAGGGCGTGCTCCGTTCTGACAACGACGCGCGCTACACGCTCCCACCCGCCGGACAAACGGTTGACATCACGATGCGCAACCCGAATTGGGAAATCGTGACGCAAACCCAGATGACGGTCAACGAGATGGGCACCTTCTCTGGCGAACTCCCATTGGCAGCAGACGCATTACTCGGAGCTTACGTCTTGGAAGCCACGATGCCCAGTGAGCCGGATCGCATATGGAGCCTCAACTTCACCGTGGCGGCTTACCGCAAACCGGAATTCGAGGTGACGGTGACGCCTGAACAAGCGTCCATAGTGGATGGCGAATCGCTGCGCGCATTGATCGAGGCCCAGTACTACTCCGGCGGCCCGGTCAGCAATGCAAGCATTCACTGGATCGCACGCGCCACGCCGTTCAGCTTTTTGCCCGATGTGCCCGGCTGGTGGAACTGGAGCGCGGGTGATGTCGGCTGGATGGGATACTACGAGCCCAAAGTGATCGCCGAGGGCGATGCCGTGACCGACAGTGCAGGGCGGTTCCTTTTGGAGCTACCTGCCATACTAGAGGCTCTCAGCGACAATGCCACAACCATCGGCTCGCAAAGCTGGAGCATCGCGGCGACCATCACCGACGAAGCGGGCTTCCCCGTCACCAACGAGGGCGCGTTGACCGTCCACGCGACGCGCTTCTACATCGGCCTCAAGCCGCGTTCCTGGGTGGCGCAGGCAAGCCAAGAGACTTTCGTCGATCTGCTGGCGCTGGATTGGGATGCGCAGCCCATCAGTGGGCAGGATGTGACGGTTTCGCTGGCACGGCGCACCTGGAACTACATCCCGGCGAAAGAACCTTTTGGGGAACCCACGTGGATGCACACCGACGAGATCGTGGACACACTTACCGTCACCACCGACGGGGCAGGCAAAACCGAGATCACGCTCACACCACCGCGCAGCGGGCCCTACATCGTCCTCGCCGAAAGCCAGGATCGCGATGGAAAAACAGTGCGCAGCGAGACGTACCTGTGGGTGAGTGGCCCGGAGGCTGCCGCCTGGCAGATGCCCGAAGGGCAGATCAAGCCCGTGGCGGATGCTGAATCTTACCGCATCGGCGATACAGCGCGCATACTCATCCCCATCCCCTTCACTGCACCTTACGAGGTGCTGTTGACGATCGAGCGCGGCGGAATCCTTTCCGTGCAACGCTTCACTGCCACGGAGACTAACCCACTCATCGAAATCCCGATTGCGGAGGCCTACGTGCCCAACATCGTCGTCTCCTTCGTCGCCGTCAAGGGCGTAGATGCCACCAACCCGGTGCCCGACGTCCGTATCGGCATGGTAGAACTCAAGGTGGAGCCGGTCGAGAAAACGCTGACCGTTGAGGTAACGCCCGACCGTGACACCTACGAACCCGGTGACCGGGCTACGCTCACCATCCGCGCCCTGGATTATCGTGGGCAGCCGGTGCAGGCTGAGGTCGCGCTGGCAATCGTCGACAAGGCCGTACTCGCGCTCGCCGATCCCAACGCGCCAACGCTGCTGGAAGCCTTCTACAAGCCGCGCCCGCTGGGCGTCTTCACTGGCGATGGGCTGATTGCGCTCTTCAACCGCACCGCCGCCAACATCGAGGCCCTGAAGCGGACCGCCGATAACTTGGCGAAAGAAATGCTTATGGGCGGCGTCGGTGGTGGGGGCGGAGGTGCCGCCTATGTGGCTGACGTGCGCCAGGACTATCCCGATACCGCACTGTGGGAAGCGCACCTAAAAACTGGCGCGGATGGCACCGTACAGGTGAGCCTCGACCTGCCCGACTCGCTCACCACCTGGGTTGCCGACGCGCGCGCCGTCACCGCCGACACGTTGGTAGGGCAGACCTCGACAGAATTTGTCGTTAGCAAACCGCTGTTTGTGCGCCCGGTCACGCCGCGTTTCTTTGTCGCCGGAGACCGTGTCGAAGTCGCTGCCATCATCCACAACAATACAGACGCCAATTTGGGCATTACGGTGGATTTGGAGACGAATCTTCAAATCTCCCAATCTCCCAATCCCTCAATCTCCATTCCGGCGCACGGGCAGGTACGGGTAAGTTGGGCAGTGGCAGTGCCTGCGGGTGAAGACCTGGCGTGGCTCACTTTCAGCGCTGCTGGCGGCGGATATAATGATGCCGCACGTCCCAGCGTGGGCCGCGAATCCGATCACGCGCTGCCCATTTACCGCTACGAAACACCGGCCGTCTTTAGCACCTCCGGCGCGCTCACCGAGGCCGGGTCGCGACTGGAAGCCGTCGTCATCCCGGAGGACGCCGGTCCGGATAGTCTACTGACCGTACGCCTGGAGCCTACGCTGGCGGCCGGGATGACCGAGGGACTCACGTACCTCGAATACTTCCCGCACGCCTGCACCGAGCAATTGGTCAGCCGCTTCCTGCCCAACATCGTCAGCTACCAGGCACTCCGGTCATTAGGTGTCCCCAACCCCGAACTAGAAGCGAAACTGCAAAACCTGATCACGGAGGCGTTGACCGAACTCTATGCCCGGCAGATGGACGACGACGGTTGGGGTTGGTGGAGAGACAGGAGCGACACACAGGTGACGGCCTACGTTGCCTTCGCACTGATCCAGACACAACGCGCCGGATTCGCCATCAGCGAGAACGTGCTACACCGTGCTCTGGAATACCTGGATCGCGCTCTGACCAATGCGCTAAAGCGCGAGGTACGCAGCCTCCCGCAGCCCTTCGCGCTGTACGTGATGGCCGAAGCGAGCCGCGAATGGCCCGCAGGCGCAGATGAGACACTGTTCGAAGCACGTGACCGGCTCGACGTGACCGGTCGCGCATACCTGGCGCTGGCCCTGGGGCTGAAGGATCCCACCGATCCGCGTGTGGCAACGCTGCTGGAGGATCTCCGCACCGACGCCGAGATCACTGCCAGAGGCGCGCACTGGGAAAGCGACCGCGCAGACGCGGGCGACCGCGCAGACGCGGGCGCGGAATACTGGGTCACGTCGACGCGCGCAACCGCTGTAGCGCTGGACGCGCTGGCCCGGCTCGCGCCCGACGATCCGTTGATCCCGCAGGTCACCCGCTGGCTCATGATCGCCCGTACCGCCGACCGCTGGGAGACGACACAGGAAACCGCTTGGTCCATCATTGCCCTTACCGACGTGATGCTCGCTACCGGCGAACTGGGGGCTGCCGGGCAGCACGCCGATTACGCCTGGGGCGCGGCGGTCAACGCAGAATCGCGCGCCGAGGGTCAGGTTACACCGGAGAATCTACGCGATCCCGTTGAAGTCACTATCCCGGTGAGCGAACTGCTGCGCGAGTGGCCAAACGCGGTAGAAATCTCACGCGGCGAGGGCAACGGCACGCTGTACTACAGCGCTAACCTGTCGATCTACCGTCCGGTGGAGCAACTCGAAGCAGAAAGCCGCGGCATCACCATCCAGCGCCAATACTGCGCCGTCGAAGGCACGCTCGACACCCTGGCGTGGAACGAGAACTTCGGGGACTGTACGCCCGTGACATCCGCACAACCTGGCGACCTGATAGAAGTGCGCCTGACGCTGATCCTGCCACGTACGCGCCACTATCTCGTCGTTGAGGATTTCTATCCGGCAGGGACGGAGCCGGTGGACCCCACCCTCAATACCGAAATCCAGGATGGGACGCAGCTCGAAACGCGGCGGGTCGATACAGGCAGCGGGTGGTGGTGGCCTACCTTTGATCACGAGGAACTGCGGGACGAGCGCGCCGTCTTCTACGACCGGTGGCTTGCAGCGGGGACGTACGAGGTGCACTACTTCCTGCGCGCGGCGATTCCTGGCGAGTATCACGTACTGCCCGCCACCGCGAGCGAGATGTACTTCCCCGACGTGCGGGGACGCAGCGCGGGGGAACTGTTCACGATCAGCGATTAGATGATAGGGTCTGCCTCAAGAAAGCCGTTGGCAAGTATGTATAACCAGTTAGGTTAGAAACCAAGTGTGTGCACAGCCTCCCCTGATGGTTGTATGTTACAAAGTATGTGCTACAATAAGATCGTGTGCGGGCACTCTAACCCTGCGAAGGTTTTACGCGGATTTTGGGCAGAAGGGGCTTTGGCCTGACGAAGTCATAGGGCTATATATAGCCTTATTTGTAACCTTCGCAAGGGTAGCTGAGCAGACTCAGCAGACTTTTGGCCAATTGGAGGAGGAGGTATATCAATGAAAATATTGCGTTTGGGAATTTGGGGCATCATTGTGGTATTATTTGCACTCTTGGCTTCTATCCCTGTTGTCTGGGCTACGCCTGAACAGAGTTCGCTCAACCAGACCCTGCCACCCGCGACTGCAATCGTCGCGACCGCTGTCGTAGGAACTCCGACAGCCACGCCCATCCCTCTCCTTCCACCGTCCGGCAATAACGCGCAAGGCAATGGATTTTTCATCCTGACCGGGGTCTTTCTCGTCGGCGGTGCCCTGGTGCTCCTCCTGAGTGCTCAGTGGAAGGGAAAACAGATAGACCACTGATCCGCCGTATCCACCAGTCACAGATTCTATAAAACTCCGAGGGGGAGAGATTCTTGTTGCGCGCAACAAACCGGCAGAAATCACCTAGGCCGTTAGCGTTGGGGCTGCGCACGTTGCAAGTGCGCAACCGCTACTTGCTGCTAGTCGATATGCTTACCATACCGCTGGCCGCGTACTTTGCCTTTGTACTGCGGCTTGACTTGCGCAGCCTGGACATCGGCGGGTACAGCCACACGGCGCTTGTGTTTGCCACTGTGGCGTTCTGCGTCAAGATTGTTGTGCTGTTGAAGCTAGATGGCTACAGCCGCTACTGGCCCTTCGCCAGCATGCCGGAACTGGACCTGATGGTTAAGGCTGTCGTCGCCGGTGAGATCATCACCACGAGCATCGCGCTGGTCGTCTTGCATATTCTATCCCTGCCGCAGTTCCCCCTCTCAATCCCTCTCTTGGACCTCTTTCTGTCAGGCTATGCTGTGGTCGCGCCGCGCCTGCTTTTGCGCTGGCTGTACTACAATGCGCTAAAAAGGGAACGCAAGACCGGTACGCATCCCCAGAAGCGGGTGCTGATCATCGGTGCAGGTAAAGCCGGCTACACCACCCTCCTGGAAATCAACCGCAACCCAGAACTGGGCCTGCTGCCGGTGGGATTTGTGGACGATGATCCCGCCAAAAAAGGGATGACACTCGGCGGGGACGTGCGCGTACTTGGAGCAGCAGAGGATATCCCTGCTCTGGTCAAGACACTGCACGTGCAGCAAATCCTAATCGCCATCCCCACAGCCACCTCCGACGAGATGCGACGCATTGTTGGAATCTGCCGCCAGACGCCAGCCGACGTGTTGACGCTGCCCGGCGTTTACGAACTGATCTCTGAGCAGGTACAGGTGCAGCGCTTCCGTCCGGTGAACGTGACCGACCTGCTGGCCCGCCCCCAGGTGCAAAGCGATAGCGCCGAGGTCGCCGCACTTTTAAGCGGGCACTGTGTGCTGGTGACCGGCGCGGGTGGCTCCATCGGTTCGGAGCTGTGCCGGCAGATCGCGCGCTGTAAGCCAGCGGCCTTAGTCCTTCTGGGCCACGGCGAAAACTCCATCTACCACATCCACAAAGAACTGTGCGAGCACTTCCCCGACCTGACGCTCCATGCCGTCATCGCTGACGTGCGCGACGCGGGGCGTGTGGATCAGGTCTTTGCACAACACAAGCCGGAGATCATCTTCCACGCGGCGGCGCACAAACACGTGCCACTGATGGAGGCCAATCCGTTGGAAGCCGTGACCAACAACGTAGGCGGGACCCGCACCTTACTCCACGCCGCAGAAACCTGGGGTGTGGAGCACTTCGTCCTCATCTCCACAGACAAGGCCGTCGAGCCGCGCAACATTATGGGGGCAACCAAGCACGTGGCCGAGTCGCTGGTACGTGTTGCCGCCCAGCGCAGCGGGCGCGCCTTTGTAGCCGTGCGCTTCGGCAACGTCCTGGGCAGCCGGGGCAGCGTGATCCCGCTATTCCAACAACAGATCGCCGCCGGCGGCCCGCTCACCATCACCCATCCCGACGTCGAGCGTTACTTTATGACCATTCCTGAAGCCGCGCAACTGGTGCTGCAGGCCGCCACCCTGGGTCAGGGCGGCGAGGTCTTCGTGCTCGACATGGGCCAACCGGTCAAGATCGTCGACCTGGCCCGCGACGTCATCCGCCTCTCCGGCCTGGAAGAGGGCAAGGACATCGACATCGTCTTCACCGGCCTGCGCCCTGGCGAGAAGCTCTATGAAGAGCTGTTCGCTACCAATGAACATCACGCCCGCAGCCGCCACCAGAAGATCTTCTTCGCGCAGAACGGGCACATTGCAGTGGAGCAGGTCGAGGAGGACGTGGGGCGGTTGTTGGAGGCAGCGAGCGCAGGAGACTACGAAGAAATCATGGTACAATTGGGGGCGCTGGCGCCAGGATACATGGGGGAAGAATCAACACGGTGAGAAAGCAAACTACTGATCCAAACACAACTTTCTAAGTAGCCAGAGCAAAGTTTGCTGTTCAATACCCAGAATCAACGCGGAAATCTGAAACATATGCCAGAGAATAAAAAGAACGCCTCGCAAAACTCAGCAGTTTTTGTGCATAAGCATGCCATCGTTGAGCCGGGCGCTCAAGTTGGCAAACATACCCGCGTGTGGGCCTTTGCGCACATTCTGCCGGGCGCCATACTCGGTGAAGACTGCAATGTATGCGACAACGTCTTTATCGAAAACGATGTCGTGATTGGTGATCGTGTGACCATCAAGTGTGGGGTCCAGGTCTGGGATGGTGTCACGCTGGAAGATGACGTCTTTATCGGACCGAACGCAACCTTTACCAACGACCCCTTCCCACGCAGCAAGCAATACCCCGAGTCCTTTGCCCGCACGATTGTACGGCACGGAGCGTCGATTGGGGCCAATGCCACCCTCCTGCCCGGCATCGAGATCGGGCGGAACGCGATGGTGGGGGCTGGTGCCGTAGTCACGCGCAATGTCCCACCCAATGCCATTGTGATGGGGAATCCCGCTCGCATCAGAGGCTATGTCTCGACCGCCGAACGGGATTCAGCGGACATTATCCCGAGCCGGGCGGCCCAGCCTAGTGAACCTGTCGATGTCCTGGAAGGGGTCAGGCTCTACCAGATGCCGCGAGCGTCGGATATGCGCGGCGATCTTTCCGTGGGCGAGTACAGCAAGGACCTCCCCTTTGTGCCGCATCGCTATTTCCTGGTTTACAATGTGCCCTCGAAAGAAGTACGCGGTGAGCATGCCCACAAGACACTACATCAATTCCTGATCTGCGTACGTGGTTCCTGCTCGGTCGTCGTCGACAACGGGCGCGACCGGCGCGAAGTGGTACTCGATAACCCAGCAGTGGGTCTGCACGTGCCGCCTATGATCTGGGCCACGCAGTACAATTACACGCCCGACGCGCTCTTGCTGGTCCTCGCGTCGGCCCCCTACGATCCCGATGACTACATCCGCAACTATGATGCCTACATCGCGATGATCGACGCGATAGCGTGACAATGATGGAAACGCAGTCGCCAGCCTCTGCCCCTGCCCACGAAGCGGCCCAGCGCACTGAGGATTCCCCTCCCCTAGCAGGCCAGCGCAAGGCCTACCGGGGAATTTTCAAAGCCACCTCCCTCTTCGGCGGGGTACAGGTCTTCAACATCCTCATCTCCATCGTGCGTTCCAAGATTATTGCGCTGCTGCTGGGACCGGCCGGCGTGGGGATTGCCGGCCTGCTGACCGGGACTACGACGCTGGTAGGTGGCCTCACCAATTTCGGGTTGAGAACCAGTGCGGTCAAGGATGTGGCCGCGGCTAATGCGTCGGGAGATCCTGAACGCGTGGCGACCATTGCCGTCGTCCTGCGCCGCTGGGTCTGGATCACCGGGCTTTTAGGGGTTGTGATCACGGCGGGGTTGTCACCCTGGTTGAGCCAATTAAACTTCGGGAACCGGGAATTTACCCTGGCCATTGTCTGGATTTCGGTCACGCTTCTGTTTGCCCAGATCAGTGCGGGACAGATGGTAATCCTGCAGGGGCTGCAGAAACTGCAATACCTGGCGCAGGCCAACGTGGCGGCCATGGTTCTGGTCTTGCTCGTTTCCGTCCCGCTCTACTACTTCTGGCGGACGGATGGCATCGTGCCCGTCATTATCCTGAGCTCGCTGCTCTCGCTGGCGCTCTCCTGGTATTTTGCCAGGAAAGTTCAGCTTCAGAAGGTGGACGTGAGCTGGCGCACGACCCTCGTCGAGGGCAAAAGTATGCTCCGGATGGGCTTGATGCTAAGTCTGGGCGGCCTGATCACCACGGCCACGACCTACGTGCTCAACATCTTTATCAGCAACCGGGGCGGCGTCGACCAGGTGGGGCTGTACAAGGCCGGGGCGGCGCTGATCACCACCTACGTGGGCATGATCTTTGCGGCGATGGATACCGATTATTACCCGCGCCTTGCCAGCGTGGCCCACGACAACGGACTGGCGCGGAACCTGATCAACCAGCAGGCAGAGATCGCCATCCTGATTCTGGCCCCGATTCTCAACGTCTTCCTGGTCGCCATCAACTGGATCGTTATCTTGCTGTATTCACGGGACTTCGTCGCGGTCAACGGGATGATCCACTGGTCGGCCCTGGGCATGTACTTCAAGGCAGTCAGTTGGGCCATTGGCTACATCCTGCTGGCGAAGGGCGCGTCGAAGCTCTACTTCTGGAACGAGGTAGCCGCCAACTGCTATATCCTCGGGTTCAACGTTGCGGGGTACGCGCTCGCCGGGCTTGACGGGTTGGGCATCTCCTTTCTGGCGGCCTATATGCTCTACCTGGTGCAGGTTTACATCGTGGCAAGACGCCGGTATGCCTTTGGCTTCAGTGGCGAGTTCTATCGCGTCTTCGGCATCCAACTGCTGCTGGGCGTTTTGTGCTTTGCCGCCGTGAAGGTGTTGGCTGCGCCC
Source organism: Anaerolineae bacterium (assembly GCA_016934645.1). The sequence continues at coordinate 2,368 of JAFGSL010000661.1, read as the reverse complement.
TGGGTTTATGGCGTGGGGGGACTTCTGATCCTGACCTCTGCTTTGTACGCGTTCTACGAACTGGACCGGCGACTGGATTTAAAATCGGTGATCGGTTCCTTCCTGCAGAACGTGACGAAGGCCGGAAGCAAATGATGGCCAACCGCGCCAACGCAACAACAAGACTAACGACTACCGGACCAACGACTAAAGCCCCCCGTGAGTGACATCATGATCACAGCCGAAGACACGGACGAGAAATACACTATCGACCACCAGACCCTGCACCCCGGCGAGAAGCTCCTTCACCTGATCCTGCGCGGGCGTTGGGACCGCGAGACGCTGGAGGAGGCGCGCGCGCTGGCAGCGCGGGATGGCGTCGCGTGGGATGATTTTCTCCAGGCAGCGCGCGCTGAAGGCGTCTCTCCGATAGTTTACGATGCCGTTCGCGGACAAGGCTTGCTACCCGCACAGATCGAGGAGAGTCTGCGCCTGGACTACTACGGCGTAGCCAAGATCAACCTGCTCCGTTTTCACCGTCTGGAGGAAGTACTGCGCTGCCTGGCGGACGAGGAGATCAACGTCATCCTGCTCAAGGGGGCGGCACTGGCGCAGGCGGTGTACAGTAACTTGGCCCTGCGGCCCATGGGCGATTTCGACCTGCTGGTGCACGAAGAGGATGTGGATGGCGCGTTGCGCGTGCTCGCTGCGTTGGGCTACGAGCAACCCTACGGCGAGTTCCGCCCCGGCTTTATTCGTGCTTTTCGCAACCAGATCATGATGAGCAAGGCCGGGGATGCGGAGACGCGGCCGATCGAGATCCACTGGCGGCTGCTCGCCCCACTCTATTACCAACGCACCATTCCGACCGGATGGCTATGGCAGACAGCGCGCGCCGCGCGTCTGGGAACTGTGCCGGTGCGTGTATTGAGTCCCGAGGCGCAGGTTCTGCACCTGTGTGGGCACTTGCTGCAGCACGGTGGGTGCGGGCGAGCCAACGCCAGGCAGCTCTATGATCTGGCGGAGGTGATCGTCCTGTACCGCGAGCAAATCGATTGGGATCAGATCCTGGCGCGGGCGCGGGCCTACGATCTGGTGCTGCCACTGCAAGAGGCGCTGTCGCGCGCGCACGCGATGTGGTCCTTGCCCATTCCGCCTGGGGTATGGGAGCGTCTGCAGCACTTGCGCCCTTCGCGCGGTGAAGAACGGGCTTACGCTTTGCTCGTAGATGGGGACCCCGTGGCGCGGCAGATGTGGAGCGGCCTGGCGAGCATCAGCGGATGGGGGCTGCGTCTACGTTACGTGTGGGGCAACCTCTTTCCATCGGCGGACTATATGCTGGATCAGTATCGTATTCCCAGCCGCCTGCTGCTGCCGTTGTACTACCCCTACCGCTGGCTGCGCGGGCTGCGACGTGCGAGGTGACAAACCATTATGAGTGAACAAGCAATGAACTTGGCGGTGAATGAGACAATCATCGTTCTCGAACCCGGCCGCGCCGAGAAGAACTACTGGCGCGACCTGTGGCGCTACCGCGAGCTTTTCCTGATCCTGGCCTGGCGCGATATCTCGGTGCGCTACAAGCAGACGATCATCGGCGTGGCCTGGGCCCTCATCAGGCCTTTCCTGACCATGGTCGTTTTTTCCGTGATCTTCGGCGGGTTGGCCAAGCTGCCCAGCGAAGGGGATGCCCCCTACCCCCTGCTGGTCTTTGCCGCGATGCTGCCCTGGTCGCTCTTTGCCACGGCGTTGGGGGAGGCCTCCAACAGCCTGATCGGCAGTGCCAACCTCATCAGCAAGGTCTACTTCCCGCGCCTGATCATCCCCACCGCGACGGTGGTGACGGCCTTCGTGGACTTTTTAATCAGCTTCATTATTTTAGTAGGGATGATGCTCTATTACCGCTACGCGCCGGGCTGGAACATCCTGCTCCTGCCCTTATTCATCCTGCTGGCGCTGTTGGCCAGCCTGGGACCGGGGTTGTGGATCACAGCGCTCAATGTGAAATACCGCGATTTTCGCTACGTGATCCCCTTCGTCGTCCAGTTTGGGCTGTACGTCTCGCCCGTGGGGTTTAGCAGTGGTGTCATCCCGGAGCAGTGGCGCTTGCTCTACAGCCTCAATCCGATGGTGGGCGTCATCGACGGGTTCCGTTGGTGCATTCTAGGCGGAGATAGCCCCATCTACTGGCCCGGCTTTGCCCTCAGCCTCGTCATCGTCGCCTTCTTCCTGTGGCTGGGGATCAGCAAGTTCCGAAAGATGGAAAAAACCTTTGCGGATATGATTTAATAGCTATTAGCTGTCAGCAGTCAGTTGTACACAACCGACAAGAATTGGTACTTTAACAACCGAATAGCCCTTCCTGTGTTAGGCGGTCAGGATGAGTAGA
>JAFGSL010000092.1 GCA_016934645.1 Anaerolineae bacterium | reverse complement strand
GGCGCTGGCCTGGGTGTTGTGGGCGCTCTTCGCCCACAGTCTGGACATTGGGCTGGAGTTGAAGGAGGAGTATCCGGCGTTCTGGTAGAAATGTTTGGCCGGGGTGTGATGACCCCGGCCTACCGTGCCACAGACGGTTCTGTCTTTGATCAATGTGATAAACCTTTGCCCATTCAGTGGCTCTCCGCGAAGTTAATTCTGCCTCAACCCCGACTTGGGCAAGGTCAACAGTTTTCTTTCTTGGAATTCCATTCCCAGTTTCCGATTTCTTTCAACAATTGGTCAATGTCATCCAGTTGTTCGGGCGTCATAGGCAGATAGGGTGTGGTTGCCATATCGCGCATGCTGGCTTCGCCCATCGCCGCTAACATAGCATCGTCCAAGGCGGCAATCATAGGAAAAACACCCGCCAGGATGGCTTTAGCCTGTTCGTTCTGCACTAGCTGCACGATGGGTGTATGCGTGCTGAACGTTTTCCGGTACGGTCGGGTGGGTTGATAGATGATCAGGTAAGTGCCGGCAGGAAGTTGTAGGTTCAGGTCATTGCCCTGTGGGGTTCCTTTTGCAGATTTTTGTCCATTGATGGAAATTTCGCCCAACGCTGCATCTGGGAGCACTACCTCAGCCTCAGCGCTAAATGGGATGGTGAACTCGAAGGATAGCTCACCGTGCTCGCCGATTCTCCAAGCGCTTTCATAAAGCCCCGCAGCCGAACGATAGCGCGCCTTTGCCCATTGGAGTAAGAGATTGGGTTTGGGCGCGATGCGTGCTCGGCGGAAGCCGGTGACGCCATCGTCGCCCGAGGTGGGACTCAGGCCACACATATCGCGGTACATCCACTCGACGATGGAGCCGTATGCGTAATGGTTGAGCGAGTTCATTCCCGTAGAACTGACCGTGCCATCCGGGTTGAGGGAGTTCCAGCGCTCCCAAATGGTGGTCGCGCCCAGATTGACCGCATACAGCCAGGAGGGGTAATCCTCGTTGAGCAACAACCGGTAGGCCAGGTCGTTGGCGCCGTGGTTGGAGAGCACCCGGCAGAGATAGGGCGTGCCCACAAATCCGGTGCGCAGATGGACTTTGTCTTTGCGCAGTCGGAAAATCAGATCGTGGATCACGCGCGTGCGAAACTCCTCCGGGGCGAGATCCATAAACAGGGCCAATACAAAGCCGGTTTGCGTGTTGATGGCAAGGCGTCCGGTTGGCGTGAAGAATTCCTGCTGAATGGCGGCTTTGATTTCCTCGGCCAGTGCGCCATAGCCGGCTGCCTCGTCGGTTTTTCCGAGCACCGCCGCTGCGCGCGCCACCAAACGAGTGGAGTGATAGTAATAGGCCGAGGCAATGAAGTCTTCGGGTGTGCCACCCATCGGTGAGTTCGGATCGCTGCCATCCAGTGAGAGCCAATCGCCAAAATGGAACCCGGATGTCCAGAGCCGCTTACCGCCGGCGGCATCATCCGCGGCCTTGATGAAATCCACCCAACTGCGCATGCTCTCAAACTGTTGTTCGAGGATAGCCTTATCCCCGTAGAATTCGTACACGTTCCAGGGGAGGATCGTCGCCACATCTCCCCAGGCACTGGAGCCGCCACCTTGCATATCCACCGCCGGAACAACCATCGGCACCATCCCGCCGCGTTTTGCCTGTTCGAGAGCACAATCATAGCTGAATTTGGCAAAGAACGCGCCGGAATCCATGTTGAAACAAGCTGTGCCCGAGAACATCTGTGTGTCCCCGGTCCAACCCAGGCGCTCATCGCGCTGCGGGCAATCGGTGGGGATATCCAGGAAGTTGCCTTTTTGGCCCCAGAGAGCATTTTGGAACAACCGGTTTACCTTCTCGTTGGACGTTTGGATATCGCCGATGATGTCCATCTTAGAATAGACCACGCAGCCGGTGAAGTCGTCAGTATTCACCTCACCGGGCCATCCGGTCACTTTGACATACCGGAACCCGTAGAAGGTGAAATACGGCTGGACGATGGCTTCCCGACCATCGGCAATATAGGCATATTCGGCCTTGGCAGAACGCAGGTTGTCTCGGTAGAAGTTACCGCCTTGCAGCACCTCGCCGTACTGTAGGTCAATTTCCGTCCCGGCAGGAGCTTGCGTTTTGAATCGCACCCACCCGACCATATTTTGGCCCATATCCAGCACGGTCTCACCGGCCGGGGTATGGAGAATAGCAACCGGTTTGCGTTCTTCATTGATGCACACCGGCAGCGACCGGCGTGCCTGGAGCTTATTCATATCCATAGCGATTGGTTTGACGCCGCAGGTGTCGCCCACTCCAACCAGCCGTGCATCGTAAATTTCGCCATCATAGATCTCACTTGCGAGAACGGGTGAGCGCGTGGTCGTCCAGGACTCGTCGCTACCCAGCACCAGTTCTTCGCCCGTCTGGAGTGTGATGCGCACCTCACATATGAGCGCAAACCGGTCGCCGTACACGTTGCTATGGTGCCCACCATCGCCACAGTAGCGTCCCTTGTACCAGCCATTGCCGAGCATCACCGCCAGGCGGTTTTCTCCCTCGGTGAGCTGGCCGGTGATGTCAAACGTCTGGTATTGCAGCCATTGATCGTAGGCGTTGCAGTAGGGCGTAAGGTGTTCGTTGCCAACCTTGTCGCCGTTGAGTTCCAGGTGGTAGAGTCCCAGTCCACATATATAAACTCTGGCATTCAACGCTTGAGTAGGCAGCGTGAAGGACTTCGAGAGGATGGGATGAATGGCTTTATCCTCCCAATCAGGAGTAATCCACTGCGCCTGCCAGGATTCATCCATCTTGGCGGTTTCGAACCAGGCTGCGGCACTCTCGGCGTATTCGGTCTCGCCCCAAACACGCACTTTCCAATAGTAGCGCGTGCGCGGTGCAAGGCAGATGTCCGGGCGGTAAGCCAAACTATCGATGCGCAATCCTTCTTCCCGCCCGCTATCAAAGAACACTTCCTCGAATTCGGGGTCCTTCGCCAGGATGAACTGCGCGGCGGTCTGCACTGGGTCAGATGCGTCCTCGACCATCCAGGAAAAAGACAGATGGTCGAGTGTGAATCCCAAAGGACTTTCAATTCGATTGGTCCTGAGATGGGTTATTTTCATGTTTCCTCCATAAGAATGACAGGTACCAGGTTCGGCATCCTGACGATATTGCCCTGGGGTAACGCCCGTCACACGCTTAAATGTCCCAGTAAAGAAGCTCTGCGAACTGAAGGAAAGCAGTTCGCTAATTTCGGCCAGCGACAGTTCGGAGTATTTGAGCAACGACTTAGCCTCGGATACCTTTGCCGCCTGGAAATAGTTGCCGATCGAACCACCGGTTTCTTCCTTGAACTTTCTCGACACATAATCCGCGCTGTAGCCAGTGAACGCTGCAACATCGCTAACTCTCAAGTTCTCCCGAACATGTTCGTCGATGAAATCACAGCAAGCGTTGACCAATTTCGAATAACGGCGAGTGTGCTGCTGGTGATGCACGCGATTGGCAAAATCGTATAACATCGCTTCGTTCAATGTCATAATCAGCAGCACATCCTTCATCGTTTCGACCTGTTGGATGTACAGATCGCTGAGGGAATAGGCAATCTCCGGGCTGAGGCCACCCTCAATGGCGGCGCGCGTCGCCAGCGTCACCGAGACAATGAACGTGTTTTTGTGCTGCCGGACGGGATCATTGTGGCCCATCGGGCCAATGTTGCCATAGGTGCCGCCCTGGAGATGCTTTTTCAGCTTCTCAAGTTTCCCTTCCCGGATGCACTGCCAGATCATCTGTTCAAAGGCATACGTGGCATGAACCGGACTCTCGTCGTAGACCCGGTTGCGCCGGTAGGTCTGCAGCTCAATAGGGTTCACCAGCATTTCCACTGGCAAGCTCGCCGTAGCCAGCAATGAGATATCCATCTCCTGATGATAGAGGAATTGGTAGATCATGGCGACCAGCCGGGCAAACTCGACGTAGGGGTAGATAGGCGTCTGCCGGAATGCCGCGAACCACTGTGCCCTGGACTGAAACGGCAGGTGATGAACGCGCGCGTAATCGGCCACGAGGTGTTCCGACACCTCAGACGTGTAGACAGGGCCAACCACGATCGTGCCCCGGAGAACATCCCCCTCGAGAACGGGCACACCGGCCCAGACCTGGTTTAGGTCGTTGGAGATGACCTGCGGTCTCCGGCTCTGACCGCACAAGCTACAGAGCCGTTCGCTGCTTTGGGTATCGATAGACAGGGTCGCCTCACCGTCGCCGTGCGGCGAGATGATCTCCTGAAGCGCTCCGGTTTCGTCGTGGATACGCAACTGGAGGTGATAGACGCTCGAGATCACACGGTAGAAGGACCTGGCAGCGGATTCCATAATAGACTATGAAGACCTCACACGATTTAGACACGCTCGGGGAGATTTTGTTCCCTAGACTCTCCGAGGTGTGCGTACATCTGGTCGCGGACTGCACCCTTCAGAGGATAGAAAAAGTGGTAAATTCCCGCAGACAGTACACTCAAGATGGCCGGGATCAGCATACATACCAGGAGCAAGCCAGACAGCAGTGATTCGACGGGAGCGGTTCCCACGTAGTCTCCGGCGTCGTTGACCACGTAACCGACTGCGATCAATACAGCGCCCGTGACGGTGCTGGACATAGCGGACTGTGTTTTTTCGAGAAAGTTGCGTATGGCTTGAATGATGCCTTGCATCCCCTTCCCGGTCCTATGCAGTGAATAATCCATGACCTCCATTGCCAGGACAGTGCCTGGGATGTAGCTCATGCCGGCGGCCGTCATCGCTAAGAACATAAAGCCAAAGAAGACGATAGGGTTGCGAAAACCGAGGAGGGACAATACATACAACACTGCAAGCGGCGCGGCGTTCGCCAGGTTGCAGATGATCACACCCTTCATCGGAATCGTCTGCTTGAGGAGTTTTGGGGCGATGATCGTGCCGGTGATGATACCGAGCAAGATGACAGCGCCCCAGATGGCAGAATTGGTCCCCAGGTTTTCGGGTCCGAACGCCCATTTGATGTAGTAGACGGCAGATGCCATGATGAAGGGAAACGCCAGTCCAATGAGACCCGTAATGGCCATGACCAAGAGCGGTTTGTTGATTTTCAGCATAGCCAGGATGTCCCTGAAACCGACACTCTCACTCTGCTGCGTCACATGGCCCTCTCTGACCAACAAGGTCCCGACGAACGACATGATCATCATGGGCACTGTGACCAGAATGACACTCAGGCTGATGCCTTTCCCTGCGTCCCCCAACGATCCGCCGAGGGCAAGCGCCAGCGTCAGGAAGAACGAGAATGGGACTGCAACGATTTGCTCGACCACCCGCGGGACCACCAGAATCCGCTCTCTGATTTTGGGATCGGGCGAAAGAGAATACTTGATCGGGTCAGCCGGCTGGAAGGAATAGCCGATCTCGTAGAGTAGATACGCAACGGACAACCACACGATCTTCACCGCCAGACTCACATTCCTCGGAATGTTGAACAGGAGGATGAGCGCCGTAGTGCATACCACGACGCCGCCCAACATAAAGGGTTTGTATCTGCCGATCTTCGTGCGGGGCGCATTATCCATAATCCAGCCCTGTAAGGGATCATCGAACGCGTCGAACAGCCGCCCGGCGAGCAGCAAGATCGTGCCAACCGTTGCCGCTGCCGCTCCGATGCCAGAATAGTCGGTCAAGTACAGCAGAAATGCAGTTGTTGTCAAAGACATAGCGGCCGTGATTGTCCAACGCATCGTGGAAAGCCCAAAAGTGGTCTTTCCATCGAGCGGATACTCCCGTTTTGCCTTGGTTTTACCCATACCAATCCTCCATTGTTTCAACTGATAGACACGTGAAACCGCTGGCGCTGACTTGCTATCAATTCAGTATACCAATACAGAGAATATAAGTATATCAGATTTCCGACATTCTTGGCATTTTTCCGTTCATCCAATACAAGTCCTTGTTTTCACAGAGAAGAACACCGCCTCGAAGCGTGAATCTGCTGGATATTTTCCAAACATCGTGATAATATCCATTTCTACTGTGAACACAGGCGCCACAAGGCTTTACCACAGAAAAGGAGCGATGCAATGAAACGCAGCGATTTCAACCATGGCTGGAGGTTCCAAAAGGCAGGCGCGGACCAATGGCAAGCGGTCACTCTGCCCCACGACGCGATGATCCATGAAACGCGCGATCCGCAAAGCCCAGGTGGCAACGCCATTGGTTTTTGCACCGGCGGCGTATATGTCTACGAAAAGACCTTTGCCGTTCCCAAAGACTGGCAAGATAAGCACGTTGTCTTCGAGTTCGAAGGCATCTACAAGAACAGCAAGGTGTATCTGAACGGGCGGGAAACCGGTGGCCGACCCTATGGCTATTCCCGTTTCTTTGTCCAGGCAGATCGTTTCTTGCAATACGGCGCGGAAAACACTCTCCGCGTCGTGGCTGACAATTCGCAACTGCCGAACAGCCGTTGGTATTCGGGCAGCGGCATTTATCGCCCGGTATATCTGTGGGTCGGGAACAAAACACACATCGAAGTGGACGGCGTGAAGGTTTCCACCTTGTCTTATGCACCCGCCAAGGTCCTGGTCGAAACCACGGCCAACGGCGGTGAGATAAGTGTGGAGATCCTCGATGACGACCAAGTGATCGCCACAGGCAGCGGCGCATCCGTGGAATTCAGCATCGCCAACGCGCGGCTGTGGTCGGCGGAGACGCCGCACCTGTATCGCTGCCGCGTGATTCTCAAGGAAAACGACCAGGTCGTGGATGAAGTCATCGAGCATTTCGGTATCCGCAAGGTGGCATGGTCCAACCAGGGCTTGTTCATCAATGGCCAGGAAACCCTGCTGCGTGGCGGCTGCATCCACCACGACAACGGCATCCTGGGCGCCTGCGCCTATGACAAAGCGGAAGAACGCCGTGTCCGCATCCTCAAGGGATCGGGATTCAACGCCATCCGCAGCGCCCACAACCCCACCAGCAAAGCCCTACTGGACGCCTGTGATCGCTATGGTATGTATGTTATGGACGAGTTCGCTGATATGTGGTATATGCACAAGAACAAATACGACTATGCCGGCGATTTCAACGCATGGTATCGGGAAGACATCAAGTCAATGGTGGACAAGGACTTCAACCATCCCTCTGTCATCATGTACTCCATCGGAAACGAAGTGTCGGAGCCGTATCAGGAACGGGGAATGCAACTGACCAGGGAGATGGTGGACTATCTGCACGACCTGGACCCCAACCGCGCGGTCACAGCCGGCATCAACCTGTTTCTCATTTACATGGCGAGCAAGGGCCGGGGTATCTACAAAGAGGAAGCTATTTCCTCTGAAGGCCAACCGGAAAAGAAGAAAAAGCCGGCCGTATCCGGCAGCTTGTTCTTCAATCTGGCGACCTCACTCATAGGGCCAATCATGAGCAAAATACCCAATCTGAAGGCGGCGGATCAAGTCACAAGTCCGGGCCTGGATGCTCTGGACATCGCCGGCTACAACTACGCCATGGGACGTTATCCACTGGAGGGCAAAAAACACCCCGACCGGATCGTCGTAGGCAGCGAGACCTTCCATCAAGACATCGCCGCGAACTGGGCCATGGTGGAGAAGTACCCCTACCTCATCGGCGATTTTATGTGGGCCTCCTGGGATTACCTGGGCGAGGCGAGCATCGGCGCCTGGGCCTACGATAGGTCGCCAATCATGGATAAACCTTATCCCTGGCTCTCTTCGGAGTGTGGCGCGATTGACCTCCTGGGCCATCCTGGCGCTCCGGCCAAGTATGCCTCCGTGGTCTGGGGCTTCGAGGAGAAACCTTATATTGGGGTGCGGCCAGTGAATCACCCTGGCATACGGCCAACCAAGGGGTTGTGGCGAGGTACAAACGCGCTGGACAGTTGGTCCTGGAAAAACTGCGAGGGCAACAAGGCAGAGATTGAAGTGTACGCGGATGCTCATGCGGTGGAACTGTTCCTCAACGGCAAATCGCTGGGCAAAAAGAAGCTCAAAGCCTACAAGGCCCTGTATAAAACGAAGTATGCGCCAGGCTCAGTCAAGGCCGTAGCATATGATCAAAACGGCGATCAGATTTCTGCAAGTGAGCTGGTTTCCGCGACGGGCAAGATACGCATCGCGCTGAATCCGGAGGACACGGCCATCCGTTCAGGCGAACTCGTTTACGTCCACATTGACCTCGTCGGGGAAAACGACATTGTGGAGAGCAACGACGATAGAAGCCTCTCCGTAACCACGGAGGGTGGTGAATTATTGGGCTTCGGCAGCGCCAACCCTCGTACCGAGGAACGTTTCGACAGCGGCCGCTATACCACCTATTACGGCAAAGCGCTGGCGGTGGCCCGCGCGGATGAAGCGGGCACGCTGACCGTCCGCGCCACCGGTGCAGGCTTGGAGCCTGCCGAGATAAAAATCAACGTGACGAACTGAGATCTGATAACAATCAATTCAAAGTCAGACCCAGCAGTAAACCAGCGAGTTCGGTCAACACTTGCGCCGCTGACGGGCCGGATGGGACAAAAGGTCGCAATTGACGTTCCCATTCAGCCTGCGCTATCGCCTGTAGCTCTGGGGCCAGGAAATCCGCAGGCGTATCAAAATGCACTTGACGTAATGCGCACTTGCGGCCCAGCAAATCAGGGAACAGCGTCAAGTTCAGCGTACTGTAACTCAGCACATACCACAAATCATAGTAGTCCCGGCAAACACGGCTTGCACCCCATCCGCGCGCCTGAAGCCGGGCGCGACTTTGCAGCAATGCGCGCAGCTTCTCAGCCACGATTTCTTCTAGCGCATAACAACGCCACTCGACCAATGGCAGTGTAGTGTAACTATGGATCAAGGAACGGGTGGCCGGTGACAACAGGACTTCCTCGTCATAGCTAATCTCGACCTTGAGGCGGCACAGCGCTTCGCGGTGTGCTGGGAAACGCACTCGTACAGTGAAACCGTCTTGCCCGCCCGGATG
>JAFGSL010000660.1 GCA_016934645.1 Anaerolineae bacterium | reverse complement strand
GGCCGATCCGGAGGGCATCCCCGTGCCGTATCTAGTCTCCGGCGTCACCGACGCGCGGCACTTCGCCAAACTCGGCATCCAGTCCTACGGCTTCATCCCGATGCAGCTCCCCGATGACTTCATCAAGACGATTCACGCCGCCGACGAACGCATCCCCGTGGCCACGCTGGAATGGGGGACGCAGGTGTTGGTGGAGACGTTGCAGCGATTTAGAGGGTAAAAACATGGAAACTCTCAGTACAGAGCGCCAACAAACTTTTAGACCGACTACCAAGCGACTTCTTTTAGTCTTTGCCGGTTTACCTGTCTTTGCTTCTTTGCTAGGGTTCAGTTTGCGGTTACTTATGGATTATCTCTCAAAGGATATCGGAGATCTAGCACGACAAGGAAGGTCTATGTTAATAGGGATTCCTATATACGTCATATTGGCAGGCATCATTGTGCTATTGAATAAGGATCATTTCGCTATCACGATTACAACATCCACCATATCAGGCCCCTCGACGGATAGCATTGTAGGTGAGACCACCCTATCACTTGATCAGCTAGACCTCGATAGCATCAACCAGATAACCTTTTGGGACAAATTCTGGCTGCGCAGAAGGATCCTCAGCAAACACAAAGAGAAAATAGTGATTAGCAGGCTCTACTACTCAAAAGCACAAGAGAATGAGATTATCGCGACGCTATTGTCATTGGCTCAACATCAGTCGGCAGCAGAATGACAGGGACTACAGGGCTAACGACTACCGGACTACTAAACTAAGGAGACACTATGCACAACCCCAAAATCCTCATCATCGGCGCAGGCGGGCGTGGCAGCGGTTACGCAACGTACTTCCGCGAATTCCCCGATCGGGGACAGGTGATCGGCGTGGCGGAGCCGCGCGACGCTTACCGCACTCGGTTGGTGGATGCACACAACATCCCGGCGGACAACGTCTTAACAGACTGGCAGGACGTTGCCGCGCGACCTAAGTTCGCGGATGCGGTCATCATCGCCACACAGGACAGGATGCACACCGAACCGGCGATTGCGTTTGCGAAACTCGGCTATCACGTGCTGCTCGAAAAGCCGATGGCCCCCATCCCGGAGGAATGTCGCGCCATCGCGGGTACGGCAAAGGCGGCGGACATCCTGTTCGGTGTATGTCACGTGATGCGCTACACGCGCTTCACGCAGCGGCTCAAGGCCCTCGTCGAGTCCGGCGCGATTGGCGACGTGGTCAGCATCCAGCACCTCGAACCGGTGGGCTTCTGGCACCAGGCGCACTCCTTCGTGCGCGGCAACTGGGGCAACGAGGCCGCCTCCGGCCCGATGCTGCTCACCAAGTCATGCCACGACCTCGATTGGCTGAGCTATATGATGGGCGTTCCCTGCGAGGCGGTGTCCTCGTTCGGCACGCTCAAGCACTTCCGCAAGGATCAGCAGCCGCAGGGCGCGAGCGACCGCTGTCTCGACTGCGCCGTCGAAGCGACGTGCCCCTATTCCGCCAAACGCATCTACATGACGGCGCTGGATCGCGGTCACACCGGCTGGCCCGTGGATGTGCTCACGCCGCACGTCAGTCGCGAGAGCGTGCTGGAGGCGCTGCGCACCGGCCCCTACGGGCGCTGCGTCTACGCCTGCGACAACGACGTGGTCGATAACCAGGTGGTCAATCTACAGTTTGCGGGCGACCGGACGGCCAGCTTCTCGATGATGGCCTTCACGCGGATGCGCAACCGCGAAACGCGGCTCTTCGGGACGCGCGGGGAACTGGTCTGCGACGGGCGCTTTATCCACCACTACAATTTCATGACCGACAGCACGGAGACGATCGACACCGAAATCGACACCGGCTCGGTGCTCGGCGGGCACGGCGGCGGCGATTACTGGCTGATGCACCACTTCAGCCAGGCGCTCATCGACGAGGATCAACGGCAGATTCTCTCCGGCCCGGACGAGACGCTGGAATCGCACCTGATGGTGTTCGCGGCAGAACAGTCGCGAAAGGAGAACCGCGTCGTCACGTTGTAATCACAGTCCATTCTCAAGAGGAGGGAAACGATGATGAAATCCAAACCTTTGACACGGCGTGACTTTCTCAAATTGACAGGAGCTGTCGCGGCGGGAGTTGTGCTAGGTGGAGGATGCACATCATCCAAGGGGCCATCTGGCAGCGAAGAACTGCGGCGACCAGACGTGATTCAGTTTTTCCCGGCGACACCAAGCCGGGTTGTTCACACGCACCATACCGGGGTGTGGCTGGGCACCCCACAGGGGAGTGTGGTTGAAGAAGACAATGCGCTTCTGGATCCCGTGGCGCTGCGACAAATGTTAGATGCGTCTATCGTTGCTTTGACCGGCTTGGCGGATGCCAGTACCGCCTGGGCCACGCTATTTCGCCCTCATGAACGGGTGGCGCTCAAAGTGTGTACCTTCGGGTGTGGCAGAGGTAGCAGTGACGTGTATACACATCCACCTTTGGTGATGGCAGTGGCCGAGGCTCTGCAAGAAGTCGGCATCCCGCCGGAGCAAATCGTGATTTTTGACCGCCAAACCGGTGAATTGAAAGGCGCGGGGTTCACGATCAACCGCAGCAAAAAAGGCATCCGCTGCTATGGGACGCACTTCGGGCAGACCGGTTGGCAATTAATGGGGGACCCTATCAAGTTAGCCGACGTGCTTCTCGAATGTGATGCGCTGATCAACATCCCTTTGCTCAAAGCGCATGGGATCGGCGGAATGACCTTTGCGCTGAAAAGCCATTACGGCACCTTCAATAAACCGCAAAACTATCACAAGGGGACCATTGAACACGCCATCGCCGAGTTGAACGCTCTGCCGCCGATCAAGGAACGCACGCGTTTGACCATCGGGGATGTGCTGGTTGTCTCGACGACCGCCCACCCCTCAGCGCCCTACTGGACTCTGGATGTCGTCGGGGATTCCATCTTGATGAGCTTCGATCCGGTAGCGCACGACGCCGTCGGCCTGGAGCTACTGGACACACATATCAAAAACAACAAAAGTCACTACAACACATCTTTAGCCAAGCGGTGGCTCAAGAATGCCGCAGAGTTGGGTCTGGGCACGAACGATAAGGCAAACATGGAACTGATTGAGCTAAGTTTGCCCTGAAGGTCAATGCCCCATTTGCTGCAGTCAACATGGTCCTGTGGGATATCACAAACGATGAAAATAGCGTGTAGTGGCGACTTTAGTCGCTGATTGCACAGGCGACCAAAATCGCTACTACAAACGCCTCCCTATTTTCAGATGAGTTTGTAGCCATCCTTCAACCGTGGCGTCCATGTCTGCAAGCGCTCGGTCAG
>JAFGSL010000659.1 GCA_016934645.1 Anaerolineae bacterium | reverse complement strand
TCTCCGTCCCCGATGCTGTTTTGATGCGGCGGCGACTGATGCCCCTGGTGCGCTTTATTCGCTGGTTGCCCTTCATGCCCAAAATCGGCTCCGACGTGCGCGACCCGGTGGCGAGGCGGGCACACACCACCTACACTCGGATTCCACTCCGGGCCGTCGCCGAACTGTACCCGCTCACCCGCGAGATGGAGGCAGCGCTGCCGCACGTCACGGCCCCTACCCTGCTGGTGCGCGCGCGCAAAGACCGTATCGTGCCCGCAAGCGCGGCGGCGCGCATCGTAGCACAGCTTGGAGGCCCAAGCCACCTCGCCACCGTGCCGCGCGGTGGGCACACGGTTGTGGTAGACTATGGGCGGGACTTTGTCTTCGAGGTGACAACGAAATGGCTGAAAGGGGAAATAACGTGAAACGTGAAACGTGAAACGTGGAACCTGCCAAAGGCAGACATTCACGTTTCACGTTTCACGTTTCACGCAGCACTATGCGTGAAAACAAAACCCTCATCGTAATCCTCATAACCTTCATCGCGCTGGCACTGGCGTGGAACGTGTTGATCCCACCCTATGAGAACCTGGACGAGATCGAGCACGCAGAGGTCGTGCGCCACATCGCCGTGACGGGGCGATTACCAGTTCACGGCGAGGCCGAAGCGGCAGGCTATCACGTCCGGCAGGAAGCGTCCCAACCGCCGCTGTACCATATCCTGGCGGCGGGATGGTCGTGCCTGTGGCGGTTGCCAACCGTCCCCCACACGCCCGACCCCATCCCGGAGGACATCGTCGCGTGCGGCCCCTCCGGCGCGTTTTACAACAAAGCAACCTGGGCGCGCGATCCCTACCAGAATGGGCTAGCCTGGACAGGGGCATTGCGCACCTTATACACGCTGCGACTTTTCTCAACCCTCCTGCAAATCGCAACGGTCGCGGGCATCTGGACGCTGGCCCGGCGCGTGTTCCGCACAGGGCCGGTACCCTTGCTTGCCACGGCCCTGGTTGCCTTCAACCCACAGTTCCTGCTCGTCGCCAGCGGCGTGAACAACGACAATGCTGTGACCCCCCTGGCAACGTGGGGGCTGGTGCTCGCCTACGATCTGTGGGACAAGGGGCCAAACACACGGCGGGTCCTAGTATTCGGCGCATTAAGCGGGCTGGCAGGGTTGAGCAAACTGAGCGGGCTGGCCCTTTTTGGCCTGGGCGGATTAGCGATGCTCATCCGCACCGTGCAGCGTCAGAATCAAGAATCAAGAGTCAAGAGTCAGGAGTCAAGAGTTTTCATGCGCCTTGCGGGATGGAGCGCGCTGATGATCGCACTGGCGCTGCTCATCGTCGCGCCGTGGCTGCTGCGCAACCAGAAGCTGTACGGCGATCCCACCGCCCTCGCACCAATGCTGGAGAAAGTGGGGCGGCGCGATTACCCCATGGACCTCAACGAAGTCAAACTTATGTTGCTTTCTTACTGGGGACAACTGCCCTGCACGTTCTATCCTCGCGCGCTGTACTGGCCCTATCTGCTCTTGATGGCACTCGGATTTGCGGGCCTCGCCATAGGCTGGCGGCGCTTCAGCCAACGTCAAAAAGTCGCCCTGAGCCTGTGCGCTGTGTGGTTTGGCGTCATCGTCGTCGCGTGGGTGCGCTGGAATACCATCACCCCGGCGACGGGCGGGCGGCTGCTCTTCCCGGCGATTGGCGCGCTCGCGCTGCTCCTCGCTGCGGGGATGCAACGAAGGGGAAAGGGGAAAGGGGGAAGGGGGAAGAGGGAAGGGGGAAAGGATATGGGGAAGTTATGGTGTTACTTCCTGGTTGCGTTTCTCTCGATATGGGCGCTGGTGACGCTGGTCACCGGTCCGGGGGTGATGTTTGCGCTACCGCCGCGCCTGCACGCCGATACCGCTGTGCCCAATGCGCAGGACATCGCCTTTGGAGAGAACCTGCACCTTCGAGGCTATGAAGCCCAGGTAGAGGACGCCGCGCGGCTCTCGTGCTGGCTATCCGGTAGAAATCCCTGCACACCGATGCTGAACGTGACGCTCTACTGGCAGGCAACAGCGCCCATCCAGAGCAATGCCGTGATGGCACTGCAACTCGTCTCCCCGGTGCCCGGCAAAACCGACCTGCGACTCAACTACAATCACTGGCCCGGGCACGGGAACCTGCCCACATCGGCCATACCTGTCGGGCCGGTGCTGCGCGACCGCTACCACATTCCGCTGCCCGCCAGTGATACGCCGACACAAGCGTGGACGCTGTACGTCACCTTCACAGAACCAGAAACGCGCGCGCGGCTGCCTGTCAGCGTAGGCGACACACCGGTTGGCGATACCGCCCAGCTCAAACTACTGCGCGTTCCTGACCGTTCCCCGATTCCCCCGTGGACGATGCACCTCCAGGCCACCTTTGGGGACAGTGCCGTCAGGCTGGAAGAAGCAACGGTCACAGATGATTGGCGCGTCCAACTGTGGTGGAAAAGTTCCAAACTACTCACCGAAGACTACACGGTTTTTGTCCACGCCTACGCCGCCGACGGCACACTGCTGGCGACGGGCGACGGTCCCCCGATGCGCGGGCACTTCCCCACAAGTTTGTGGGAACCTGGCGACCTGATCTTCGACGAGCACCACCTCTCCCTCCCCGCAGACGTAGACCCAGCCATCATAGCAGTGGGAGTCTATCACCCCATCACGGGGGATCGGTTATCCGCATCACCGGCCAATGCCCGCGTCGAGAATAACGCGGCCCTCATCTGGGAGGCCGCGCCATGAACCAGCACCCCCGATGGGCTTGCCTGGCGCTCTTGCTGCTGGCCTGTCTCCTGCGATTTTGGGACTTGGGCGGGCAAAGTCTCTGGTACGACGAGGCCTACACCTGGTGGGTTGCCACCCAGGTCACAATGGAAGAGTCCATCACGTCGAGTATCCACGAAGTCATCCCACCGGGAAGCTATCTGCTGTGGCGCGGCTGGGTGGCACTGACCGGCGAGACGGAGTTTGCCCTGCGGTCTGTGTCAGCGCTGCTGGGAGTGCTCACCGTCGCAGCGGCGGGCCGCGTGGCCTGGTGGCTCACGCAGCGGCACGCTGGCGCAGTTGCAGCCCTGGCCCTGTTCACGATCGCGCCCCCCATGCTGTGGGCCTCCCGCGAGGTGCGGATGTACGGCCCGGTGCTGTGCTTCAGCCTGCTGGCCGACGCGGCTTTGCTGGAAACGCTGTTCGGTCCGGCCAGGACGCGCGCACGCTGGGCGTGGGGTTGGGGTATCAGCGCGCTTCTCTCGCTCTATATGCTCGTGCTGGCAGGATTCTGGCTTATCGGGCAAGGAGTGTTTGCCCTGATTGTGCTTCTAAAATCTGCTTTATCTGTTCAGTCTGCTGACCAAAAAAAACGGCTTGAAATACCTTCATCCCTGCGCGCGTTGCTCTTTCCTGCGGTTGCTGCTACCGTGCTGTACTTGCCCTGGCTCCTGGCTGCGTCGCGCTCGCTGGGCGTGAACCGGGGATATTGGGCAGGATATTTGCCGCCGCAGGCGTTCCTCCGCACGACCTTCCAGGGCATCACCGTGTTCGACTTTATCGCAGACGAGGCCTGGGCCTTCGTGATCTCCGGATTGATTTTGCTCCTGGCAGCCTTGAGCCTGCTGCTGACGCGCCGCAAGCCGTTGGCGGGCCTCTACCCGCTATGCTACGCGCTGCCCGCGCTGGCACTCCTGGTTCCCCTCTACCGGACCCTTCCCAAATGGGGACTCAGGCACAGCACGATTTTCGCGCCCGCGCCCTACCTGGCGCTTGCCGTTGCCTGGGGGACCGTCGGCGGCCTCCCCTCACGACGACGGCGACTGGCCACATTGGCTCTAGGCATGAGCAGCGTCCTGGTTTCGGGGTATCTGCTCATCGCAAGCGCAAACCTGCTTGAAGCAGCGCGGCTTAGCCCAGTCTTCGCGCACGAGGATTGGCGCGGCGTCGCACAGTATGTCACAGAAAATCGCGCGCCGGAGGACCTCATCATCATCGAAACCGGTTCCGTATTCCCGACGTGGGTCTATTACGCCGGGCGCGACCGTATCCTGCCGCTGCCTGACGACGCGCTGCTCGATGTGACCCACGTCCTCAATTACGAAAATACTGCCCCGCTGTTGAACGAATCCCTGCAAAGCGCAACCGGCGTCTGGCTGGTGAACTGGCTCGC
>JAFGSL010000658.1 GCA_016934645.1 Anaerolineae bacterium | reverse complement strand
GACTCATAAAGGTGGCAAAGACAAACAGATAACTAAACAGCAAGAACGAGAGGAGTTGCACGACCTGGCGTAGACGTCGCCAAGTCCGGGGGCGCATTCGCAATGCGCGTCTATCCATTTTCACGTTCCCACACCTCCGCGTTAAACCATGACTGCGATTACCAAATCGCGCCAACCCTCTGCTGCATCATTCACGTTTACGCACCTCTATACGCACTCGCGTAAATCCTAGGGAACGCAAGAAGTTCTCGAGATACATGATGCCGTGCTCCTCAGCCTTGTCGAGAATCTCCCGTTCCAACGCCCAACTCACCAACTGTTCTTCGGCCAGACGGCGCGCGGCAGTCTCCAGATCAGGGTCGGGGCGGCGCAGCAACCCCGTCTCCCGCTCGTAAACGAACGTGCGCTCGTTGTCGATGCGGCTGTAGAGAATCTGCGACGGCGGCAAAATGATGAGCACGGACGTCCCATTGACGACAATGTCGTCTTCGGTCACTTTCGTCAGGTCGAAGCCCGCCACCACTTCCCCTTCGGCGATCAACATCAACCGGTCACGCGAAAGGCGCTCCAAAAGACCCGACGGCTCGTCTTCAACCCGCACGATGTCGCGCATGGTGTACTGGACAGTCTCCAGTCGCCCAAAAGCGTTGATGCCGGTGATAACGGCAATCGGCGTGGGGGTCGGGGTGGACGTCGGCAACGGGGTAGCGGTTGGCGACGGCGTGATCGTCGGCGTGGGGGTTGTGGTGGGTGTGGGCGTCTGCGTGGGACGCGCCGTCGGCAGTACGCGCGTCGGCGTGGGCGGGAGGTCGGTTGGCGTGGGCGCATGCCGCGCCTGAGACGCCTGTTGCGCCAGCGTGATCACGCCGACGACACCCAAGGTCAAGCATACAACGACCACCACCAGCACTGCAAGCTGCCAGACCGGCCACCCACGGATTTCACGTCGCAACAATTCCATAATCTCTCCCGGAAAAAACCACGAATCTCAGTAGATCGAAAAGTGGCAAAGACTACAAAAGTCTGAGCACGAACTGTGCCGGGCAAAGCGTTCGTTTAGCGTAGATACTTGCACAACCGGGCATCTCGTAAGACTTTTGTATCTGGCTTATGGTAAGGATATAGCGCAAAGAGCCATGCGAAAGCCAACATACCAGACGCCATGGTCGGGCATGAGACGATTACGGCTGGCGCAGCGCGCGGCATC
Source organism: Anaerolineae bacterium (assembly GCA_016934645.1). The sequence goes on along the minus strand of JAFGSL010000658.1, from coordinate 1,965 downwards.
ACGCTCGTAGTTGTATGAACCCCCACGTAGAACACGATGCATCGGTTTGCTCACTTCCTCGTCCTCGCGGCCATCGGCAGAATTGTAGGGATAGGTGAACAGCGCCTTGAGAACGTCAACGCCCCAAATCGTGCGTGTCCACTCCCATACATTGCCCGCCATATCCAAGACGCCATAAGGGCTTGCACCCAGTGGATAAGCGTCCACTGGCGTCGTCGCCACGCTGCGCGACTCCTTCGTGCTGCAGCGCTTCGCATCCCAAAGATTACCCCACGGATAAAGCCGGCCATCGGTTCCGCGCGCGGCCTTCTCCCACTCCGCCTCGGAAGGGAGGTGAAAACGCCAGGCTTTGCCGTTGATGCCGATCGTCTCCCACTGCTCGGCGCGCCACACCTTTACCTGGCATTCTTCGACCCGCAACTGCTCCGTCAACCACTCACAATAAGCCATTGCGTCGTACCAGGTGACGTTGGTCACCGGATGATTGGCCTGGTTCTCCGGGAAATCATCTGGCTTAATTACGCTACTCGGCCAATGCTCGGGGCGGCGATACCCGCACACCTGCACAAAGGTTAGATACTGCCGGTTCGTCACGGGGGTGCGCGCCAGATAGTATTCAGGCAACGTCAACGTGTGCTGGGGCAATTCCTCATCCTGAACGAATTCATCCTGCCGCGGATCGCTGCCCATCACGAAATCGCCGGGTGGGATGTACACCAGTTCCACGTCAAGCAGCGGGGCGGTCGGCGACTCCTTCACATACGACACATCGAATCCGTTTGGTGTAACTGGTGCAGGAAGCTGCTCACGCACCGGCTTCCCGATATCCGACACAATACCTTGAGGGATGAGGTCCGGGACAATGGGTTGCGGCTGGCGTTGCCCTTGCCCAACCTGCACATCGAACAAAACACCATCTGTAGCCCGCATGTACAACACGGGAATTCCCCATTCCACCGAGTGCGGCGCAACGTAACTGATCGCCTGGCGCGCCTCCGTCGTCGCTGTATCCACGGCTAGACCGTCGGCCAGCGCCTCGTAGAACGTACGCGAAAATTCGATGGCGGCGCGGTCGGTGATGGGATACTGCATCGCCAGCACTGCCGGGAGGCCGCGCCGGATCAGAATTGCCGCCGTTGCAGAAAAGATATCCTGCGTGCTACCACGCGCCCCTTCGCAAGCGTTGAGCAACGCCAGTCGCAGATCGCGGTGATCAGCCAGCAGCCGGCCCAACTGCGTCGCGCTCAAATGGTGTGCTTCACCCGACTCGTCAGCTAACGCCACGAAGCCCTCATCCATGGTCCGGCTGAAGCCGCCGTGGCCGATGAAATGGAAAAAGTGCCAGGGGCCATGACGCATCCCGCGTTGCAGGTCCCGCCAGGTCTGCCCCTCTAGCCAATTCAAAGTGACCAACCCCGTAGCGCGCAAACCCTCCAGGGCAGTTTCCACACGTTGCTTCTCCTGTGCGATATCCAGCGGCGGTAGTCCCTCCGGGCTGACGGCCATGCCCAGGATGCGCAACGGCAGTTCAGTACGCAGAGGTTGCACCGACTGTGGCAATTCGAGATAGCGCACCAGGGGCGTATTGCGCGAGAGGCATACGTATTCCGCGTTGCGCGGGTCGTAGATGAACTCCCATGGCAGCACCGCCAACTCCGGCGGCAGCACCCGCAACTTGATGCGCAAGCCCTTGCCCTGCGCAGCCGCCTCGCGCAGACTCACGTCATACCGGCTACGCACCTCGCCGCAGAGCAGCATCTCGAACAACGCACACCCGAAAGCCTGCACAGCCTGCTCCTCCGGCGTCAACACCTGTCGCAGAACACTCCCCGTGCGCAACAGTGCAATCTGGAGCGCCTGCAGACGGTTTTCCAGTTCCAATTCGCCAAAGGGAAATTCGGCCCGCTCACGGGCCTCGCCTGCCGGAGAACGCAGCACAGTTACCGGATACTCCGGCCCGTCCCG
>JAFGSL010000657.1 GCA_016934645.1 Anaerolineae bacterium | reverse complement strand
GGGTTGTGTTCAACACGTCTCAAATTCTGCCAGTTAAGGTACTGTTTACCCTCCCAAGAGGGTCTTGACTTTTACCGCACTCTTTCATAGCTGACTATAGAACAAGAAAATGTGGGCGTTTTTTTGTCCTGCCCGTTACTAATATAACAAGAAAAGTGGTGTGTTTGTAACACTATCTTTGCACTTTTGCAGTCTGCGCTTTAGAACCTATCCGAATTCGTCGTTGACGTACCAGAAGCGCTCGCAAGCACTATTTTCGGATAGAATATATTACAGGACTTACGCAGAACCTTGATTTCAATCCCTTATTTAGTGATCCGCTTTGCTTCAGATACTACCAGTAGTATCTGATTATTCTCTATATTATTATAACAAAAATAGGGCTTGGTTTGTAACACTGAAGGAACTATCAGTTTTCCACTATTTCCTGTTCGACTTACACCCGTAGAACAGAAAACACAAGAGTTTTTAGAAATCAAATCAAGGAGATTCCAAATGGACAAAATCATTGCTTACTGCGGTCTCATCTGTAGCGACTGCCCCGCGTACATCGCTACCCAGGCGAACGACCAAGCGGCACTGGAAGCCGTCGCCGCCCAGTGGCGTCAGGAGTACAACGTACCTCATATCACCGCCGAATCGGTTCTCTGCGATGGCTGTCTGAGCGGGCCGAACAAAGTCTGGCACTGCGCCGAGTGCGACATCCGTGCCTGCGGTGTCGCACACAGCGTCGTCAATTGCGCGCACTGCGTCGAGTATCCCTGCGGGAAGCTGGAGCACTTCTTCGGCTCAGTTCCGAATGTGCGCACGACACTTGACCAGATTCATCAGGCATTGTAAAACCATAAGTATTCCGCCGAGGCGGGATGCACTCCAAAAGTGCGTCCCGCCTGAGTGCTGTACAATATCAAATTCGAAAAAGAGGCATATCATGGAAAAAGAAACCGCTATCCAAGAAGCTTTATCCCTGGCCGACCGTTCCGGTATCGTCATGCTCGGCACGAATGGCGATGAGGGTATCCCCAACATCAAGGCGATGCTCAAAATGGAAAACGAGGGCCTGAAAACGGTCTGGTTGAGCACCAACACTTCATCCCGGCGAGTCGGGCAACTGCTCCGCGATCCACAGGCGTGCCTCTACTTCATCGACATGGAGAAGTGGATGGGGCTGATGCTGGTGGGGGAGATGGAGGTACTGCAAGACGCCGAGTCCCGGCAACGCCTCTGGCGTGAAGGTTTCGAGCGCTACTATCCTCTCGGCGTGAACGATCCCGACTACACAGTGCTGCGCTTCACGGCCCGGCAGGGCAACTACTATCACGCGCTGGCCAATGTGACGTTTGAGGTCTGAGTGCTCACAAAAGTGTCAGGGGTTGAGTATGGCAAAAAGCTATAGACACTACCGGGCCCTTGCAGAACAACTTGGCAAATATGTAGATCAAGATATGCAAGATGCGATACTCGACGGGATGGACAAAATAAACAACAGTTCCAAACCTGAGGATAAAGTCGCTTGGGCGCGTGAGTTGATGCAAAGGATGGATAGCCGGCTGGATGCCGAAACATGCATCAAAGTGCGCGAAGGTTGTGCTTGCGTTGTGTCAAACGAAAAATCCATCTATGCGCGCAATTTCAGAAGACTGCGGAAACTCCACCCAGACGACGATACGTATATCGACGAGGTCATCACGTATTTGAACGCCACCGCTCCTCTACGTCGGTGTGGAGAAGTGACGCGAGATGGAGACAGGATCTATTCTGTCATCGCACGGGGGCAATGCAGTTGCCCGGTGTTACATAAGGGCTTGCATGATCCCATCTCTATCACATGGTGTCATTGCTCCAAAGGGAGTTTGCTCAGCGTTTATCGCCAGGTATTCCCCGATAAGTTGTGCAAGATGGAAATCGTCCGTACGATTGCTACCGGCGCAGATGAGTGCTGTTTTGTGACCGCATATCGTTGAAGAGACCCAAGAGAATTCGACTTCCCTACTCGTCAAAACTGGTGTGAACGCGTAGTGTATTTGCACAAGGAGGCAAACAATGAATCAAGAGGAAACATCCATAATGGCTGTCTGCGGGCTCGATTGTGCCACATGCGACATCCGGTTGATCCCGCTGGACGACCAGTCCGCGCAGAGGACAATTGGCTGGTTCAAACAGATGGGCTGGCTCAAGGAAGACGAAGGCATCGAAGAAGTGCTCGAGCGCAAGATGTACTGCCAGGGATGCCGCGGCGACCGCACGGTGCACTGGTCAAGCGACTGCCCGATGTTGCTGTGCTGCGTGGACGACAAGCATCTGGAACACTGCGGGCAGTGCGATGAATTGTTCACTTGCCAACACATCGAAACCTTCGTCAACCAAGACCCCGGTCGTCACGGTGGGGCGATTGAGCGGCTGAAGCAGATCGCGCAACAAGCGGGACAAAGCTAGATTGAAAACGCTAACTACAAAAGTCTCAGCTATACCAGCACGACCCGGGCACTTTCTTCAACACAGATAGCTGCTTGACAAGGTACGGAGCGAGACTTTTGTAGTCTTTCTTTGCATCAGGAGGCGAAATATGGAAAAGCGTTACGAAAACTACCCGGCATGGATGATCATCGTCTGCAATCTGGTCCCCGTGTCCATTTACGTGATCGGCGCGGCTATTCTGTATGGGTTTAGCATTTGGATGTCCGTCGCATACCTGCTCTTCTGCCTGTGGGCGGAAGTACGCGTAATGCGCACAGGCTGCATCAACTGCTTCTACTATGGGAAGAACTGCGGCACGGGCAAAGGCCGCCTTTGCAAGCTCTTGTTTAGACAAGGCGATCCGCGGCGCTTCGCCACCAAGGAGGCCACTTGGAAAGAGCTCCTTCCCGATTTCCTGGTTTCACTCATTCCACTGGTCAGCGGGATCATTCTGTCATTCCTGGACTTCACCTGGCTCCGCATCATCCTGCTGGCGATCCTGGTAGTGTTAGCCTCCGCCGGGACGGGGGCAATCCGCGGGAATCTGCTCTGCAAATATTGCGAACAAGGCCGGATCGGATGTCCGGCCCTCAAACTCTTTGAAAAAACGACAAAGGAGACATCTTCATGAGCGTCACAACATTCGACAATCTGGCGCAGCGTGTCGCCAACGGGTGGGTCGAGACCATTCCCGACCTGCTCACGGTTCCCACCATTCCGGTCCCCGTAGAAGCACAGCGGCAGTTCCACGCATTTCTACGCGGCGTCGCCGAGGCCGTCCGCGCTCACCCGGACTGGCTCGGTCTGGCGATCCAACCCGACGACGGGTATGAACACGGGGAAGCACAAAATCATCGACCGGAACTCATCGACACCATGAAAAAGATGAAACGCAAAGTGGATAACTTTGTCGCGCTCCTGCTGAAGATGGGAATAATGGGCGTCGTCGATGGGCAGACGCTTCACATCCAAAAGAAGGATGTCAATCTCAACGCCCCGACGCGCACCCGTCTGGCCCGCTTTGGGCTGACTTTGGAGGCCGGCAAAACTGAGACCGTTGTCACATGTGATGCCTTCCCGGAGATGTTCCCGGCCTGGACGTGGTTCGCAGCAGAAGCCACCCGTACCGCGCCGACCACTGGCCCGGCGCACGTCCCGCCAGTGCGATTCTCCCGCTGTCTGTATAGCGACACCTATCCTTACACCAGAGATGTACTGCTGCACCTGGTCAATGACAGCCCGGGGCTACTCACGCTGATCGAGTTTTTTGAAAAGGAAGGCTATACCCTGGTCTGTGATCGAGATAACCAGATCAACGTGGACTGGGTGAAATCCTACGGCAAACCTGACGATCCGCTAAAAGGCTGGTGGGGAGAGCGCACTCACGGCGGACTCGCCTTCGAGTACGATTGGATCCGCAAGAATCCCGTGCTCTTCGGGCTGCGCATCCCGGAATTCAAGACGCTGCTACAGCACTTCGATGCCATGCCCGATCAGGTCAAAGCGTTTGTTGCGCAGCACACCAAACACTGCGATGCTTGCAACTATTGCATCCAGACGGACAAGACCGGCAAACGCCCCCGCGCTTTTATAGCAGTGGAACACGACGGCCAGCACGAGCTTTGCACGATGTTCCCCGGCTTCACGTACACCTGGCAGCAGTTGGATGATGCGGTGGCTGCGGACATCCAGGCTTTTTTGACCTTCACCGATGAGACCCTAACGCGGAGGGAATGATCAATGCCCGAGCTTCCTGAAATCTACGTGATGGCCCGCGATATGCGGAAAGAACTGGTTGGACGCACTTTCGGTGAGATCGAGATACTGCAACCCAAATGCCTTAACGTGCCGGTGGATAACTTCCAGGCCGCGATCAGCGGGCGGGAAATCCGTGACGTAGCACCGCGCGGCAAGTGGGTACGCGTGGAACTGTCGTCCGGCTGGCTACTGCTCTGCCTGGGCATGGGTGGCGAAATCTTGCTGAACGACCGCGACCACCTGCCAGAGAAGTACCGCCTTATCTTCGACTTCAGCGATGGTGCGAGTCTTGTGGTGAACTTCTGGTGGTTTGGTTATGCCCATTACGCCCCCACCCTCGCGGATCACAAGATGACCGCCGAACTCGGCCCCGATATGCTGGACTTGAGTCTGGAAGACTTCCGCACGCTCCTGGCCGGGCGCAGGGGCGCGATCAAAACCTTCCTGCTCGACCAGAAGCGCATCGCCGGGATCGGCAACGTCTACGTGCAGGACCCGCTATTCCTGGCGCGCATCCACCCGCTGCGTTCTATCGCTACGCTAAGTGACGCCGAAATCACCGCGTTGTGGAAGGCGCTCCGTGAGACGTTGCAACAGAGCATCGACCAGGGCGGCAGCGCGTGGGAGCAGAACCTCTACAATGAAAAGGGGCAATGGGATCAGCGTTTTATGCACATCCTGCACCTGGAAGGCGAACCCTGCCCCGTCTGCGGAACCACGATCGAAAACATCAAAACCGGCAGTACCCGTACCCGCGTCTGCCCGGTATGCCAACCGTTATAAAAATGGAAGACGCAGGACGCAAGAAACAAGAATCCTGCCTCCTGCATCTTGAAAGAGTGCGGTAAAAGTCAAGACCCTCTTGGGAGGGTAAACAGTACCTTAACTGGCAGAATTTGAGACGTGTTGAACACAACCC
>JAFGSL010000656.1 GCA_016934645.1 Anaerolineae bacterium | reverse complement strand
GATCCCCGACTATGCGCCAGACGCGGGGATCTGACGATCCCCTTGAAGCTGTAAACTGGGGAGGGATTTATGCCGCGTTGTACTAGGTTCCCTTTCCCGCACGCGGGAAGAATGGCAAGACCCGGTTTGCTCATGTTCTAGCCTGGGCTATAATATGGACAGATTTTCCAACTTGCAGCCTGCAGCCTGTAGCCTGCAACTTGCAGTTGTTTGTGAAGGAGGTGATCGATGCAGATGCCGGTACAAAAAACGCGTGTAGTCGCAGGGACGCCGATTGTGGTGGGGGACCGCCGGCTGCTCCCTTCGGTTTTGGTGTCAACAATGGAGGGGGGCGATGCTGGTGTGGGCTTTTTCCGCTTCGTCAAAGCGCGCCCGGTTTCGATTGTTGTTGAAGAGCCTGAAGGTGCGCAGTGGCTGGAAATCCCTAACGCTACGGGGAATGTCCTGAGTCAGATGGCCGCCGCTGGCGCGGCTATCGCTTTGGCGAGTGTGCTCCTGATGGCACTCGTGCATCTTATGCGCAAACGGTAAGCGATTGAAGATTGGATGATTGAAGATTGAGAGATTGGAAATTGGGTAATTCACTCATTCTCCACTCGCTCATTCGTAATTCGCAATTCGCAATTCGCAATTCGCAATTCGTAATTCGTGATTCGTAATTCGTAATTCGTAAGGAGTGATACATGGATGAGCTAAAGGCTTTGCTGGAAAAAATCGGTTCGATTGGCGATGAAATCAACGTGAATGCCGCCTTCGGCGAGCCGGAGACGGTAGGGGAGCGGGTGCTGATCCCGGTGGCAGAAATTACCTATGGGTTTGGCGCCGGCATGGGCACAGCCGGTCCTGGCACTTGTTGCGAGGAATCCTGCGACGAAGAAGGGGACGAGAGCTGTGAGTGTGAGTGCCACGAGGAGTCTGGCGAAGGCGCAGGTGGCGGCGGCGGCGGTGCGGGTGGGCGAGCACGCCCCATTGCCTACATTGAGGTTGGCCCGGACGGAACCAAGGTCGAGCCGATCATGGATGAGCAGAAGATTGCCCTTGCCGGTATGCTACTGGGTGCCTGGGCCATTGCCTGGGTGGGCATGGTGCTCGTGACACTGTTCCACGCTATCACGGGGCGCGAGTAGTGCAGCGTATTGAGCGCAACGGCCTGATCTGGTATGCATTTGCCGGACCAGGCCGTGATTTTGTGCGTGAAGCTGGCCAGCCCGCCTGCTCCAGGCACGCCTGCTCCAGGCGCGCCGGCTTCACGCATGGCTGTTTTACACGCCTGGGTGGGGTCAGCGAAGGCCAATGGTCAACGCTGAACCTGGGAAGCACGGTGGGCGATGATCCACGGGCCGTGCAGGAAAACCACCGCCGCATTTTTGACGTCTTCGGCATCACGCGCGCCCAGGTTGTCAGTCCGTTCCAGGTGCACGGATGCAATGTGGTTCGCGTCGGCGCGCGGGATGGCGGGATGGTCATCCCGGCGACCGATGCGTTGATCACCGACACGCCGGGCCTGGCGCTGTTACTGCGCTTTGCCGACTGCGTGCCGGTCTTGTTCTACGATCCCGTGCGGCACGCTGTGGGACTGGCCCACGCCGGATGGCGTGGCGTCGCAGCAGGTGTTGCTGTGGCGACAGTACAGGCGATGGCGGCGGCTTTCGGATCGCGCCCAGAAGACGTATGGGCAGGCATCGGCCCGGCGATCGGCCCGCAGCACTACACCGTCGGTGCTGAGGTGGTTGACGCGATCCAGGCGGTGGTGCCGGCGGGTGTGCAGGCGGCGACGTATTGTGAGGAGCGTTGGACTATGGATTTGCCGGCGGCTCTGGAAGCGCAGTTGCGCGCCGTGGGTGTGACGCAGGTAGAACAGTCCGGGTTGTGTACGGCCAGCCGCGTCGATGAGTGGTATTCGCATCGCGCCGAAGAAGGACGCACCGGGCGTTTTGGCGTCCTGGTGATGCTCGACAGACAGTAATTGCTCGGAGGGGATCGCCAGATCCCCCGTCGCATGCTAGAGCCGGGGATCTGGCGATCCCCTCGAAGCATCAACTCATTAACTGAGGGAGCATTTCTGCTGCGCTATGCTAGTTTTGCTCCAATCCCTCGATGCGGTAGGTAAACCCCAGCATTTCCAGAATGACAGAATCTGTGCCTTGAGGACGCGAGAATTGCACCTCGAAATCCTGGAATCCGTCCGGCCCGATGTTCCACGGCAGCAGCGGTGTGGAAGCTTGCAGCGTCCCCGCGCCGCCGCCGTAGGTGAATTTGATGTTATCTAGCGTTACGACAAGCGGCGATTCGCCATCGTTATAGATTGTGCCATTGATGACGATCACGTTGCGGGTGCCGTCGTCGAAGACGTTGGACAGTTGCACGTCAGGGATCGCGGGACCAGGCTGCGGCGCTTCATAAGTCAACGCGAAACGCGTGCTGTTAGCCGAGGTGGTATCGCTGCGGAAGATCCACGTGACGGGCGAGGGCATGGTGCGCAGCACCGCATAACCGGCGCTGCCGGTGGCAGTCTCTTTAGGTGCCACAGAACGCGCGAGTGGGCCGTACTGGCCTAGTTTGGTGGCAGTCAGATCGAGCGTGTAGCGTTGCCCTGCGTTGTCTTCGAGCACCATGTCGAAGAAAGTGGCGTCCATTTCCGCGTCGCTCTCGTTGGTCACTTGATATTCGATGATGAAGTAGATCGCCGCGTTATCCTCGTTTACTACACGTGTTTCCAGGATCTCAACCTTGAGACCGTCTACCCGCTGATCCTGAGAGAAGATGCTTTCTTCAGGCAGATAACGCGCATGGACGACCAGCCGGGTTGCCTGCTCGCTTTCCAACATCATCACAGTCAGCCCTGGCTTATCTTGTGCCATAGGCGATAGATCCCCACTATCGATGCGCTGGATTTGCGGCGTGCCGAAGGCAAGCACGCTGCCATTGTCGAGCGTGAGCATGATGCGATCCGCGCTGGTCAATCCCGCGAGCACAGACTCGGTTGCGGGTGCATACGGCAAGCCCACGACATAATTGATCACTGTCCCATAGAGCCATACAGCGATGCTGCGTTGTTCGTGGGGCAAAGGCCAGCGTCCCTGGTCTGGCATCACCGGCACCACGGGGTAAATCGTTCCGGCGACATCTAATTGGTTGGGTAAGACGGTGACAATGGGGGCGCCACTTTCTTGCACAACGGGAATGTTGTCAGGAATCGTAGGCGGAGACGTGAACGTGGACAGTTTGACGACCTTCGCCTCTTCCGCGCCGCCGGTGGGGCGTTGCGTTCGCATATTGAGGAGAGCCGCTACCCCTACACCGACGATGATGACTGCGCCGAGCATAATGAGCAGGATGGCCCAGGTGGGAGGATAGATACCGCTGCGCCCCGCGTTACCACGTTCTGCGTCACGCGCTTGGGGTGGCGGCGTCGTGGTTGGCGGCGGTGGGGTCACCGTCTCATGGGGCGGAGGTTCAGTCGTCGTCGGTGGCGTGGCAGCCGTGTCCGGATCGGCTGATATGTTGAGTAATTCATCATAGACCTTGCGTTTCTGCGGGTCGGCCAGGCGTTCGTAAGCGTCGTTGATGTCTTTGAACCGTTCCTCGGCATCCGGCGCGGCGTTGCGGTCGGGATGGTATATCCGCGCCATCTGCCGGAAGGCCATCCGTACCTCTTCCGGCGTCGCTTTCGGCGTAATGCCGAGGATTGCATAATAATCTTTGATCGTTCTTGATGTCATAATGTTGTGCTCTCGTTTGTCGAACTCTCGCTTGTCGAACCGTTGAAACTACCCGCAGTTTTCATACATACAGTCCAGGTGACGTTATGGGATGGTAACAGGTAGCGCTGGGGGCGCAATGCGCACACTCACTTCGGGTTTGGCGGCTTCGACAAGCCGGTCGAAGCCCAAGAGCGGGATCAACACCCGTACTGTGCCCACGGTGGAGACGGTGAAGGAAATCTGTCCCTGATCATCGGTATAGCCGCGCGCCAGTTCCGCTTTGGTTTCCGGTGAGTTCACGGTGACGAAGAAGCCCGGTACGCCCTCGCCTGCACCCGACAGCCCGTCGTTATTGGCGTCGTAATAGACGATGACACGGAACGTGCGGAAGCCGGTGGGAGCCGGCGTGCTCGTGGGCGGAACTGGCGTCGTCACCAGCCGGAAATCCAGTTCGCGGTTCTCGCCGCTCGCCTCCGCAGGTGGGGTGGGTGTGGCTACCGGCGATACCGGTGTTTTGGGAGTCGCCGTCGCTACCGGTGTGGTGGCCGGCGGCGGGGTGGCGTCGCCTTTGCTGGGGGAGGGCGTAGCTGTCGTCTGCGCCCCCGGCACCGTCAAATCACAGTTGAGGGTGTAGTCGCTCTGGGCCGCATCGCGGACGGCCATACGGTCGCCCTGTCCGACGAGGATGTAGATGAAACCTTCGAAGGAGGTGTAGAGCGACAGGCGGCTGTTGAAATCGCCCAGCGCGATGTCATCGTTTGCCATAATGAAGTAGCTCTCGGCCGGGCCGCTATAGAACGCCATGCGCGGATCGACGCCGGGATCGAGGTTGCTGGTCGCACACGTCAACTGTAAGCCCGGTTTCACCCGTATCTTGAAGTAATCATTGTCTGCCGTCGCGCCGCCCCAAGGCACAAAATTGCAATTGTAGGTCAGTCCCGAGGCGATGGTGGTGGCGAGGGCGAAATTGTAGTTAGGCTCATACGTGTCGTAGCCGCTGGGCCAGGTGGGTTTAGGGGTGACGGTCGCGGTAGAGGGCGTGGGCGTGTTGGTGGGTGTGGGCGTGCGTGTGTCGGTGGGTGTGGGTGTGGGCTGGAGGATGATGACCTCGAGCAGATAATCGACATTGGTGTTGGAGGGCGAGGCCGTCGTTACCGCCGAGACGCACAGATAGTAAGGTGCGGGGGTATTCGTCTGCAAGGTCAATTCCACCTCGTGATTGCTCGACGTGGTGTTGCCCATGATGTAGTAGCCGTTGTTATCGTAGACCTTGAGCCAGCGGGTCAGCCCGTAATCGGTCAAGATAAGGCGGTATTGCAGGCCGAGGATGGTATTGGCAGCGAAACAGTCCACGTCGTAAATGTTGGGGATGGCACCGTAAATTCTGCCGGGTACGGTAAAGGGATCAGCAGTTCCGACAGTGTCATTGGGTTCAGACTCGCCTGGAATGTTGGCCGGTGGGGGCATCGGCGTCGGCATGGGGGTAGCGGTGTCAGGGGGGGGGACGGTTGGCTCACTGACGATGATGGTATAATCCGTTAGCCCGCCGGTGGGATCGTTGTTGGGCGCCGTAACGCGGATGTAATAAAGGGTGGTCTGCGCTTGGAAAGATAGGCTGACCGGGGCCTGGGATGGATCAGTCTGCGCGCTGGCGACCCAGGCGTAAGCATTAGTATAGACATCGATGCGGCGTACTTGAACTCCTGACGGGGTGAGAGTGACGGTATAGAGCTGTGTTGAGGTCGTGGTGATTTTGAAATAATCCACATCGACGGTTGAAGTGATTGCCCCAGTCATATTGCCTGGAATGACAAATGTATCTGCCGCTGCGAAACTGTCGTTTGGTTCGTCCTCGGCAGCGGTGGGAGCCAGAGGACTCGCGTTGCCCCACGACGGAGACATGGCGAGCATGATCAATGCGACAGTGAACAAGACTACTAACGTCGCCATCCCGGTCGTCCATCGTTTCACTTTTGCGTTCATTCCCATATCCTCCGCCGCGAATGCGGCCGACTTTGTACTCAGACTCAGTAGATCACAATTTTGGCTCGTAGTAACGACTTCAGTCGTTAAAAGAACCACTAAAGTGGTTACTACGAACGTAGATT
>JAFGSL010000655.1 GCA_016934645.1 Anaerolineae bacterium | reverse complement strand
TGACGGGGATTTTCCTGTGCAGCACTTTTACCCGTCATACTAATTTTGAAAGAACACTAGTTTACAGCTTCAAGGGGATCGTCAGATCCCCGCACCTGGCGCATAGCCGGGGATCTGACGATCCCCTCTGAGCATCATTATCTGGTAAGGAACTGGCGGCTTGCGGTACTAACCAACCAGACCGGCTTTCGCCACATTGAAGTAAAAGTGAATCGCCGTGACAATGTTCATATCGAAGTATGCCAGATCGTAGTACTCGTTGGGCGAGTGCACGTTGCTGCCGTGCCCCAATCCCAGGCTGACCACCGGCACGCCCAACACGTGCTGGAACATCCCGACGATGGGCACCGACCCGCCGGTGCGCTCCAACTTCGGCGCGTTGCCCCACGCCGTCGTGTACGCATCGATCGCCGCCTGCGCTACCGGACCGCTGATCACCGTCTCAGCAGGATACGACCCGGAGGCAACTTTGGCGTCGATGGTCACCGTCTCGCAGACAAAGTCGTTGACGAAAGCGAGGAACTTCTCGCCAATGTCGCGCGGATTCTGGTCGTTGACCAGCCGCATCGTCACCTTGAAACCGGCTTCGGCGGGCAGCACCGTCTTCGTCCCATGGCCCTGGTACCCGCCGAAGACGCCATTGACGTCGCACGTCGGCTGCGCGGTGGCACGTTCCTCATACGAGAAACCGGGCACACCCCAGAAGGTCGTCAGACCGGTCTCCTCCCGTGCCCGGGCGATCGCGCGTTCCTCGCTGGCTTCGATCAACGACTGCTGCGCGGCGGAGACAGGTTTCACGTCATCGTAGAAACCGGGAATCTGGATGCGCCCCTCGTCGTCGTGCAACGCCGCGATGATTTTGCCGACCATGTGGATGGGGTTATGGACGACGCCGCCAAAACCGCCGGAGTGCAGGTCGCGTTCCGGTCCTTTAACGTGCACCTCCGCCGCGACGATACCGCGCATCGCCGCCATCATCCCCGGGAACTCGTCCGATGAGCCGCCGTCGGACAGCGCGATGGCGTCCGCCATCAGCAAATCCTTGTGCGCTTCGATGACCGGCTCCATCGTCGGTGATCCGCTTTCCTCTTCACCCTCGAAGATGAACTTGACGTTGACGGGCAACTGACCGGTCGCCTTGAGCACCGATTCGACGGCCTTGAGGTGCAAGAAGACGCCGGACTTGTCGTCCACTGCGCCACGCGCGTAGAGTTTGCCTTCGCGTACGTCCGGCTCGAAGGGCGGCGTCACCCACTGATCCAGCGGATCGACGGGCTGCACATCATAGTGCGCGTAGAGCAGGATAGTCGGCGCATCCGCCCCTGCGTGCAGCCAATCACCGTAGACGGCGGGCTGGCCTTCCGTTTCGAGGATCTGCGCATGCTCAACGCCGATGCATTCCATCTCCGCGACGATCCATTCCGCCGCGCGGCGCACGTCGGCGCGGTACGCCGGATCGGCGCCGATGGAGGGAATGCGCAAGAAGTCCTTGTACTGTTCGATAAACGCATCCGTATTGGTTTGGGCGTAATCGATGCTTGATTGCAGGGCTGTGTCTGCCATAATAACCTCACTTCGATGTTGTGATCAACGACTTGGCCAGGAAATGATACCCCCGAGCGCTAGGCCACATCAGATGAGCGTCACTCCCGGAACCGTCACTAGACGACACACTACTCACCGTGTCCACGATCCATCCGTATACAACATGTAAACCTGTCCATTGTCGGTGCGCAAGAGCGTGCCGCGATCAAATTCCTGGATGACACCAGTAAAACCACGTTCCGCGTCCGTGGCATTGCCTAATCCGTTCCGCACCTCAACATACGTACACCATATTTTGCCAAACCCGCGCAGGGGTGTTGGGGGGGAAGACTGGGGAGCGCTATCCGGACAAGAATAGGTCGGATCTCCATCAACCCAAATATCATGGTACAACGTCCACGTGCCATTCGTATAAAGCACCAGCATCCGGTCGGTATCCTCGCGCCAGAACATTTCCCCACGTTCAAAGTGCTCTTGCGCGACCCAAGTGCTAGAGGCGCCGCCGCGCGCGCATCCCAGTTGCACCTGCCGCGCTTGCCAGATGGAAGCAAAAGTCCCTGTGACAGCCGGACAGGACGGCGTAAACGTCGGCGTGGGTGCTTTCGTGGCCGTTGGATAGGGGGTGTTCGTTGGAACTGGGGTAGACGTTGGTGGTGTAGTAGGATATTCGGTGGGTGCCGGTGGTACCGGCGTTGCCGAGGGCAGCACTTCCGTCACCGGTAAGGCCGGCTCTGACGTATCTGTAGGACTCTGATTGGGCAGGTCCGCCGTTGTGGCTGTAGATTCTGCAAATAGCACAGGCGCGGAAGGCGTTCGCGTCGAGGCCACAAAGCGCCACGCCCATATTCCTCCGCCCACACACAAACCGACAACGACCAGAGCAGCTACAACGGCCCAAGGCCATGGAAAGGCACGCGCCGGCATAGGCTTAGAAGACCATTGGGAAGGTAAAGGCAGCGCAGAAAAGTTACGTGGCGTCAATAGGCCCTGGAGCATCTCCGCCGCATTCTGAAAGCGCGATTCCGGCTGCAGTTCTAAAGCGCGAAACAGGGCTGCCTCCAACGCCGGACTTGCCTGGGGATTGAATTGTCGCACCGACGTCAATAGGCCGGGTCTTACAATCCGATCTGTGGCGGTTGGTGGGGCGTATCCGGTCAACGCGTGGTAGAGTGTCGCGCCCAGGCTGTAAAGATCGCTGCGCGGATCGGTATGCTGCGAGTGGGTTCCATACTGCTCTGGCGGTGCATACTCGGGGCTGCCCATCCCGCGCATCATCGTCTGTGTTTGCGGTGCGCTGGCATCCCACAGCTTGACCAAGCCAAAATCTACCAGGATCAGTTGCCCATCGGCACGCAGAATCACGTTTTGGGGTTTGATATCGCGGTGCAGAACCCCCTGGCTGTGGCAATACGTTAGCGTGTCGAGCAACTGCCGCGCCCAGGCAACGACCTGCCCCTCCGGAAGTGCTCCCATCCGGTTAATGTAGGATGCCAAGCTCTCCCCCTGCACGAACTCCATCACCAGGTAAGCGTTGCCGGCCTCCTCGAAGAAATCCGTCACCCGCACCAAATTGGGGTGGCTCAACCGCCCCAACACCATCGCTTCCTGGCGGAACTGCTGGCGCAGTTGGGCGAGCATGGTGGAGGGGATGCCAGTCTGTGGCACCATCTCCTTGATCGCCACCGGTGCGTTCAGACGCGTATCCCACGCGCGATATACCGCCCCCATCCCGCCCTGCCCCAACAGAGCAACGACGCGATAACGATTTTGTAGCACTTGTCCGGTTGTTAATGGCATTGGATCATTCCTTTCTATCTTCTTTCCCAAACGCCATCGGAATAGAAGACAAAGTTTGCGCCATAATCAGTCTGGATCATAAAGCCATTGTCAAACTGTTGCATAGACCCCGTGAATCCCCTTTCTGCATCGGTCGCATTGCCCAAACCATTGCGAATTGCGGAAATATCACACCACATTGTTCCAAAACCGCGCTTAGGCGTAGGGGGAGACTGCGCTGGCGTGTTCTCATCTGCACACGGAAACTCCGGACTACCTTCCACAAAAGGCGTGTGTTGGAATATTTTCCACGTTCCGTTGTTAAATACAACCAGGGCTTGCGCGTCATCGACCGGCTCTCGCCAGAACATTTTTCCGGATTGAAAGTTCTCTTCGACAACAAGGCCGCTGACCGCCGAACCTTGAGAGCAGCCGATGTTGTTTTGTACTTGAGACCAGGGTGTGGCAAATGCGCCACTGACATTAGGGCAACTTGGTTCCGGGGTTGGCGAAGGCGTAACTGGGGTG
The DNA here is from genome assembly GCA_016934645.1 of Anaerolineae bacterium. Next base: position 61 of record JAFGSL010000655.1, on the reverse strand, counting down.
GGCGAAGGTGGGATTGCGGTGGGTGAATGGGTAGCCGTTGGAGCATCCGTTGGCCTCGCCG
>JAFGSL010000654.1 GCA_016934645.1 Anaerolineae bacterium | reverse complement strand
CGATTACTACGCGGGCAAGCGCACGACGAACCGGGCGAGATCGCCCTTGCGCTGTTCCGGCGTCAGACTGCCGCCCAATTCTTCGCAGAAGCGTCTGCTGGTAATCAGTGCGATGTCGCCATCTTCCTCTGCCCAGAAATCGACTTCATCCGGTGTCCGTTCTGGTTTTGCTACACTGATGGTGAAGGAAAACCATTCCGTGTCCTGAACGGTTTCGCGGGTTACAGAGAGCGAAACCGTGCTTTTGGTTGTGCGGCGGGCGGCGTAGTAGAGCAGCCCGAGCAGCACCCATCGCGTGCGGGAAGCATTAAGGTTCATCACGCCCAATTCGCCCTGGCAATGGATGTCCAAGGCGTTCCCGTACCGCGCGATGACGGGCTGGCTCACATACACCACATCGCCTATCAGCGCCGCGACATCGAACTCATCGCCGTACAGGTGTGTTTTTCCGGCATCCGTCTTGGCCGTGCGAAAAACCTCGTCGATCATCGTGAGCAGTTTTTGCCCGGCATCGTGGATTGAGGTCAGGTCTTGTTGTTGGAACTCGGTGATGGGGCCGTCGATGCCTTTAAGGATGACCTTCGAGAAGCCGGTAACCGCGTTGATCGGCGTCTTGAGATCGTGGCCCATAACCGACATCGCGCTCATATCAAAGGTTTTCGCCCTCTCGGCTTTGCCGATGGAATATCCCACGCCCACTGCGCCGACCAAGCTGGTGATACGGGGGTGCAGAAGCATAATTTGTTCCGCGGTCAGTCCGGAGACCAATTCCCGCGCCAGCAGTTCGTAGATTTGGAGCAAAGCCTCAGGCTGCATGTTATCCAGTGCGTCTAGCATCACGCCAATAGACTGCGCTGGTTCAGCATTGAAAGGTTCGGCAATCAGCAATTTCAGCAGTTGTTCGGTCGCGTGTAGTAGTTTGGGATACAGGTCGGCGGTTTCGGCAAGAGTGGGCTCCAGCGTGGTTATTAACGTGTTCCAAGCGTCGGCGATATTCTGCCGCCGGGGGTATAGGGTTTGATAGATTTGTGATTGTTCTTCAGAGTTCATGCTCTCTCCACGGTATGAACAAGTTGACTCAGATTGTTGTAATTTAGTTATACCGGTATCATATCACGTTCTGGGTGAAAAGCGAATGACTGCCCCAACCATACATAAGGTTTCTTTTGGTTGCACAGCTGCACGTCTGCGAGTATAATACGGTGCGTAGAAACAATATCCGTTTATGGATGAGGTAGGGAGGAGCTTATGGCGCAAGGAAACACAGTAGCCGATCTATTTGCGCTGGCGATCGCGGCGGAGACGTCTGCGGCGGAGTTCTATCGTGGGCTGACGGTAAAGTTTTCTGAGTACAGCGACGTCGCCGAATTCTGGCAGCGCTACGTGACGGACGAAATTACCCACGCGCGCTGGTTAGCGCGCTTGCAGGGCAATCTGAGCGTTGAGCAGCTTGCGGCCCGTGCGGACCCGGCAATGTTGGAAAATGCGCGCCATGCGGCAAACGTGTCGGTTGAGGCACTGCTGGATGATGTCCATACGCTTGAGGATGCTTATGAGTTGGTCAATGATCTGGAGAATTCGGAGACCAACGCTGTTTTTGAGTTCTTGATTTCCAGTTTTCCTACGGATCCAGATGTGTTGACTTTCTTGCGAACGCAGTTGATGGACCATGTCAACCGGCTTCTTACGGTGTTCCCAGAACGATTCAGAGATCCTGAGGCACGGCTGGCAGCCGTCGCCGGATCAGAGGAGGCGAATTGATGCAGATTGAGGTCGTAACGGGCGCGTTACAAACGGTGAAAGCGCAGGCTATTGTGGTCAACCTCTTCGAGGGTGTGACCGTCCCTGGTGGCGCGACGGGCGCGGTAGACCAGGCGCTTGGTGGTCAGATTCAGGCGCTCATCGCCGGTGGCGACTTCCGTGGTAAGCGCAACGAAATTGCAGTGCTCTATCCCAACGGGGTGCTTCCTGCGCAGCGGGTGATCCTGGTTGGACTGGGCAAGCGCGAGAAGTTCACGCTGGATGTGATCCGGCAGGCCGCCGGAACTGCCGCCAAGAAAGCACGTGATCTGGGTGTGACGCACCTGCATACGATCATCCACGGGGCCGTGAGCGGCGATGTTGCGCCGGGACTGGCGGCGGAGGCCACAGTCGAAGGTACTTTGTTGGGGCTGTACCGGTTCCACGAGTTGAAGACGCAGTTGGAGGAGGCGCGCCCCGATCTTGAGGCGCTCACGCTGGTGGAAATGGACGCCGCGCAGACGCGGTCCGCTTCGCGTGTGCCCGAACTCGAAGCCGGTGCGCGCGCCGGACAGATCGTGGCGGAATCCACACTGTTGGCCCGCGATCTGGTGAACCGTCCGGCGAACATCGCCACGCCGACGCACATTGCGAAAGCAGCGGAGCGTATGGCCGGGGAAACTGGATTGCGCTGTGAGGTGTTGGACAAAGCGACGTTGGAAGCGTTGGAGATGCACACACTGCTCAGCGTCAATCGGGGTGGGGACGAACCGGCGCGTATGGTTATTCTGGAACACAACGCTGGGCGTGACAACCTGCCGGTGGTGGTGCTGGTGGGCAAGGGTATCACCTTCGACACGGGCGGCATCTCACTGAAGCCGGGTGCGAATATGCACCATATGAAGGGCGATATGGGCGGCGCGGCGGCGGTCATCGGCGCGCTGCGAGCGGCGGCACTGTTGGACGTGCCATTGCGTGTGGTTGGCTTAGCACCGTTGACGGAGAACATGCCCGACGCGCACGCGACTAAGCCGGGCGACGTCGTGCGCTCGCTCAAGGGGCTGACCGTCGAAATCCTTAACACCGACGCGGAGGGGCGCTTGATTCTGGCAGATGCCCTCACCTACGCGGGGACGTTCGGGCCGGCGGCGGTGTTCGACATTGCGACGCTCACCGGCGGGCGGGTGGTCGCCCTGGGCGAACACGCGGCAGCGGTGATGGGCGATGAGGCACTCATCGCGCGTTTGCGCGCTGCAGGCGATGCTACCTACGAGCGCGTCTGGCCGTTACCGCTTTTCGAGGAGTACGGTGAGCAGCTCAAGAGCGGTGTGGCGGATGTGGCGAACATCGGCGGGCGCGCAGCCAGCAGCATTACTGCGGGCTACTTCCTTAGCAAATTCGCGCCCGATGGCGTGCCGTGGGTGCACATCGACATTGCCGGTCTGGATCAGATTGAGAAAGAGTTACCCTACGTGCCCAAAGGCGCGACGGGCTTTGGGGTGCGGTTGCTGGTGGAGTTGTTGCGCCGCTGGTAAGAAAAGTGAACTTCTGGAAGGGGATGTGGCGGGGTTCTACCCCGCCACATCCCCTTCTTGTTTTATTGAACCTGTACCTGTTCGTACATCTGATAGGCATTGCCATCCAGGTCTTCGACGATGAAACCGACGAGATACTCGCCAGCCGGGGCATCCAATTCCGTCCAGGTGAACATCTGTGTGCCGAAGGTCAGCGTGTCGCCGGCTTGCCGGGAGACTTGCGTGACCTGGCCTTGCGCGTTCAGATCGAGCCATTTGTCCAGCACGGTGAAGGTATCCCCGGTTTGTGGGAGAATTTCGCGCGGTGCGCCATTGCCATCCTCGGCGGTAAAGCCGAAAACTTGCTGCAAGACGCCGTTGGCGAAGTAGAGACGCGCGTAGCGCGATTCGCCGCCGTCGGCGAAGGTGTACGTGCCATCGACGGTGTAGACGGCCTCTTCATACGTCGCGCCGTAGCTCTGCGGCTCGAAGTTGGCGATCACAGTGTTGACACCGTCATCGATGGCAAAGAATACCGGCTCCCACTCGAAT
>JAFGSL010000653.1 GCA_016934645.1 Anaerolineae bacterium | reverse complement strand
TTTGTCCATAACGAGTCATCTCCTTTGCAGATATAGGACGGCGTGAAACACTGGCAATAGTTGTAGCACGAATACGCAGGCAAGCAAGCTCTGGGTGAATGGTATCCAGGGCTTTTGCGTTAACCCGCTCTAATGCATTAGGGTTATTTTCCTACAAATGCGGCGACAAAATCCGGCAGCGAGTGGCGAGAAATTCGTAACTGCCCGACGGATCGTTTTGCCTGGTTGCGCTTAGTTAGGTACAGAAGGCGACGAGGCCATCACCCTGCGGCCTTCATTAACTGGCTACGTGAACAGCACGGTCTCCAAGCTGCATCCGATCCTGACCTGGAAGAGCGCGCCTACTGCCTGGCCGGGGAAGCGCCCAAGCCACGTTCCGCGCAGACCTGGCCGCGCTGCTCTTGTGGCAGGGAGCGGGCGACCTGGCGGACGTGGTGGCTCTTGCCGGGGCGAGGTGGACGTTGCCTGCGCAATGGTTGACACGGCTACTGCCGTATACGCACATCTTCGCGGCGCTGGATGCGGACAAGGCCGGAACGCTGAACGCCACGCGCTTGTCGGCGTTGTCGGCGCGGGTGATGCCGGTGCGCGTCCCTGAGGGCAACGATGTGACGGAGTATGACCAGGCAGGCGGCGATGTGCGGGCGTGGGTGCTGGCGGTGGCGAGCGATGATGCGCGGTTCCCGCTGCGGGTGGTGATCCCGCCAGACGAGGCGCGGCTGCTGGGGCTGGCGGTGCCGGCGGGGAGATGGCAGCGGCAAGACGATGGGAGCATTGTGGTGGTGTATGCGTCGGCGGAGGAGATGGCAGTGTGCAGGGAGGCGACGCGGGTGTGCGGGGGAGGGACAGGTTAGTTTCGTGTTGATGATAGTAACAAATCGAGGTGAGTTCATACTTAACGTCTTGCACATTTATTGTATTTGCGGGTGGAACGGGGCCACTGGTGGACGAATTGCTGGCGCAGTTAAGTAGTTCATACGCTCATAGGTAGCTGTGGTGGTTGCTCGATAGAGTATCCTTGAAGCCAGGTTTCGGCGCCCATTTGCTTTAGCAAGTCTACGCCTTGTTCCCACAAGGCGCTTTTTTCTGATGTGTTGTCTGTCCGGTGTGCGAGAGTTAAAAGACAAGCCGCTTGATCAAGGAGACGCCCGTGCTTTTGGGCCAATGCGAGGGCCTGTTGAAGCGTCGCGCGGCTTTCTGAGGCTGTTTTGTAGTTGGCAAGGCACCTCAGTACAATGATATGCAATCGGGTAGAGTTGTTGAGTTCTGCCAGTTCTTCTGCTTTACGGAGAAGTTCCAGGGCATGTTCTCGCTGGCCCAACGCTGCGTAGCAGCGGCTCAGGTTGACGTAGGCGTTGCCTATGTCAATATGGGTTGCGTTGCCATCCATAACCAGGTCTGTTTCGAGATCGTCGCGCGCGGCTTCATAATCCCCCAGATGGAATTTGATATGGCCGCGAATGGCTATGGCGCCCGCAGCTTCGCGGTGTTCACCTAACTCCATCGCCAGTTCCAGGTGGCGGTCGTTGTAGTGCAGGGCCAGGTTAAGCTGCCCACGGGCCAGATAAACGACGGCTAACATGCGGATTGCCTTGAGCAGACGCCAGTGGATATTGAGTTCCTCTGTCGTATTGACACACTGGCGCAACACTTTCTCCGCTTCGGTGAATTCCCCCATACTCCAATAGACGGTCCCCAGATTGCCCAGGAGCGATGCCTGAGCGAAGATGTCACCGTCCTGGGTATACAGAGCATGCGCTTTTTGCAGGTTTTGTATGGATTCGGTGTATTCATCCCGCCGCCAATGGACAATGCCGCTGAGATTGTACAGGTTGGCGCGTGTTGAGAGGTCGTCGTGCTGCGCTGCCTCAAGTGCAGCGATGGCGTGATTCATTGCCGTGAGGATGCGTGCAGTATGTTCTTTCTCGGAGGAAGAAGGGGCTTTGATCCACAGCGTTTTGGCGGTAATCTCGGCTTTTTTCCACGCCGGGATGTCGGCTTGTGTTTCGATCTCCCGTGCAATGGCTTCCAGCTCACGCAGTTCTTCTTCAGCCTGTTCTAAAAGGCCCAGTGCTCTGTAGGCATTAATGGTGGTCTCGAAGGCTGATATCAGCGCTTCGAGGTCGTTGTATTGGCGGGCGATGGCGGCGGCCTGTTTGGCGGCATCCATTGCCTGCTGGTAATTCCCTATCTGGAACAGTAGGTTTGCTAGGTAGGATTGAAATCTTGCTTGCAGGTCGAATTTCGCCAGTTGTTGGGCGATCTGGATGGCGAAGCCCATTTCCGCTTGCCAGATGTCCCGGTATCCCCATTTCGCGGGCCAGGGGTGCAGCGCCGAGATCAGGGCGAGGGCGTGCGCGTGCATCGCGGGATAGCGCCGCGCCTGGTGCAGCAAGGCCAGGAAGCTGTTGAGATGCCGGATAATGTCCGCCGGTGGATGTTCGCCAGACTGGACGTAGTGTATTGCCCAGGCGAGTTGGCGTTGTAGTTGGGCTTCGTAGTAGGCGGTCCAGCGTTGACGCTCGGTCTGTTGATAGGCGCGGTTAGCGGTCAACGCCGCTGTGAAGGTAGTCATCTGTATCGTTTCCCCAATGGTTGAGGATCTCACTTTGTAGGAACGTCGCCGTGAGGCGGTGCAGACGGTAGATCGGGTTGTGGATAGCGCCGGTGGTTTCGAGGAGCGAGTAATCGAGCAATTGACTGAGCGCTTGTTGGAATGTAGACGCGGGAAGGTTGCTGTTCTCGTAAATCCACGCGGTATCTTCACCGTCGGGAGAAATAGGTAGCAGCGCGAGCAGGAGTTGGCGCGCCGGGTCTGTCAGAAGCTGCCAGGTACGCCAGTAAATGTAGGTATAAACGGCTTCTGTATAGCGGTCGGTGGGGCGCGCGAGGCTGGCGAGGATGTGCGCCAGCGGAAGCCGGCGCATTTGCGCGGCGACCAGCTTCAAGGCCAGGGGAAGTCCTCCAATGGCATTGTAAATTTGGCGCATACTCGAATCGGCCAGGACGCTTCGGTTTCCCCGGCGTTCGAGTTCGCTGGCAATAAGGGCCTGGCTGTGTGCGAAGGAGAGTTCCGGCACCGGGAGGCAATGGACGTAGGGGAAGTGTTGCAATGTGTGGCGGCTGGTGAACAGGAAGCGGCTTGTCCCGGCCAGCGGGCGTAGCGCCGGTAGCAACCGTTCGCTGTCGGCGAAGGTTTCCAGGTTGTCGACGACGATCAAATGCAGTTTGTGGTCCAGGAGGGGCTTCAGGCGCCCCAGTTTCTCCTGTGTTGATAAACCCGCGAGGTGCTCCTGCCCCAATTGACGCGCCAATCGGGCGACGATGTCGTCCAGTGAGCGCGCGGGATTATCCAGGGTCACTAACGCGCCGCGTTCATCGAGGCGTTCGTGACGGGCGCTGATCCAGGCGACGCCGCCCAGCCCGGTTTGTTCGATCAGATGGTGCGCCGTGGCTTGCGCGAGCGTGGTTTTGCCGATGCCGCCGATGCCCTCGATGCTGATCAGGGCAGGGCCGTTTTCTCGTGTGAGCAGCGCCGTCAGGTGCGCGAAGAGGGTTTGCGCGCCGAAGAGTTGCGCATAATCCGGTGGGGGCAAGTGCATACGCAGGCGGTGGTTGATCTGCGCCTGGTGCGCGCGCGCTTCGGTTTGCCGCAGCAGGTCTGTCAGCAGATCGATGCCGGTGTTGACGCGCCGGCGGAACTGCCGGGGGACGACGTGGGCCGCGCTTGCCCATTCATCTGGGCTGATTGTGACAGAGGCCAGATAGCGGTGGCAGAGCGCGCTCCAGGCCTCAAGCTCAGTATTGCCGTGGCTGAAGTCATCCGCTATCGCCGCGTACAGCTCCTGGCGCGAGGCCGACACCGGGTCTACGGTGGGCAGCCCCTCGATTCTGCGGTGGCGTCGCAGTTCCCCAGTCGCTAACCCCAGCACACGTTGGTGCAGGTCAATGCCTCTTTCAAGCGGCGAAGTGTGGCTTGCGTCGTCCAGGAAATGGAGCGTGTACAGTTCGGCGGGCGGGTCTTGCGCCTGACGCCAGGCGCGCAAAGCTTGTTCGACGAGCGGAGGCGTGAGGGTGCTGAGTTCCATATTGGTCCGGTTCTGGTCCTTTTTTTGTCCGGAATGAGTCGCAACTGACGATCAGGTATGGTATTCTGTAACTGGTGTCAATTTTATCATTGAGCGGCGAATGAGCAAATTTGTGCGGTGTGGGCCTCTCAGAACTGCATTTTTGACTCTCATTCTAGGGTTGAAGCCCTATTTTACGATCTAGTCCAAGGAGGTTTGAAATGGAGACACGGAAGAATTTGTTGCAGGTGTTGGGAGATTGGTGGGCGACGCGCCGCATTTCTGCGATGGATGAAGCTGTACCTTCGCGTCGTGCATTGAACTGGCTTGGCCGGCAACTGTTATCCAGCATTGTGCCGGTGGTGTTAGTGTTGATTCTGCTGACCACATTTCCAGGTCTGGCCGCATCGAATAGCGCGCCAATGGGAACGTCGCTCTCGACAATCCCGTACCAAGGCCGGCTGGCGGATGCTTCCGGCAACCCGATCACCGACCGGCAGAATATGGAGTTCCGGCTGTACGATACACCTGTCGGCGGAACGCCGCTGTGGGAAGAATTCTGGACCGGCGGCAACTCGGTCAACGTCTCGGATGGGCTGTTCAGCGTGATGTTGGGCAGCATCAATACGGCGCTGGCCTCCGTGGTACAGGGCAACGACCAGTTGTACCTGGGTATCACAGTGGGCACAGATACGGAGATGGCCCCCCGCGTGCAGTTGGGCAGCGTGCCGTTTTCGATGATTTCGCTCACCGTGCCGGATGGGAGTATCACGGGGGAGAAAATTGCTACCGGTGCGATCACGACGACGCATTTGTTGGACGGATCGGTGACAGGCAATCAATTGGCCGATGGTGCAGTGACAAGCGCGCACTTGAATCCCACGGTGAGGAAAGTGCTGGCAACGAACAATGTCTCGCTAACTACTACAGGCCAAACTGCAGCTAGCGCAATCATCACAGTAGATGTTCCATCGCGTGTATGGCTTCTAGCTACTTGTGACTTTCACACTAGCGGCGGATCTCTTGCGGCAGGTGGAATTGCAGTAGACGATCAAGCACTAACCGGGTCTATTTTTTCAGGATGGAATACAGCAAGTGCGATTCGACACACAGTCTCCAATAGCTATGTATTTGACCTTGCTCCGGGTAGCCATACGGTTGAATTAGTCGTTAGCTTGGGGCCAGGCGGCGGTGATGGCGCGGCCTACGCTTGGCACACAGGTTTTTCGTATTTTGTAACAGGCAGATGACTTGGCCCAGTTAGCCTATTGAACACCGTGATTCAAATAAGAACAGGATTTAGTCTGTGGATTCTTAACACAGCGATCGATGAACAGGAGAAAGGAGCTTTGCAATGGATACCTCTAAAAGTTTATTGACTCGTCTGATGGAAACTTTCGACCAATGGCACGCAGAGCAACGTATGCCCGCCACCCAAACCGCTGCGACACCCGCGCGCCGCGCATTACCGTGGCTGCTGCGGCAGTTGACGCCCAACCTGGGATCGGTTGTGTTGGTGCTGATCCTGCTGACGACGTTCCCGGGCCTGGCTGCGCCTAACAGCGCGCCCCTGGGCACCTCGCTCTCCACGATTCCGTACCAGGGCCGGCTGGCGGACGCCTCCGGCAACCCGATCACCGACCGGCAGAATATGGAGTTCCGGCTGTACGATGCGCCGGCGGGCGGGACACCGCTGTGGGAGGAGTTCTGGACCGGCGGCAATTCGGTCAACGTCTCGGATGGGCTGTTCAGCGTGATGTTGGGCAGCATCAATACCTCATTGGCCTCCGTGGTGCAGGGAAACGACCAGTTGTACTTGGGCATCACCGTGGGCACAGATACGGAGATGGCTCCGCGCGTGCAGTTGGGCAGCGTGCCGTTTGCGATGATTTCGCTTACGGTGCCGGATGGGAGTGTCACCAGCGAGAAGATTGCAACAGATGCCATTACAACGACGCATATCATGGATGGGGCAGTGACGCAAGCCCTTGCTCCTTCATTGGTCAAATCGAATATGGATCATACTTTGCTTCAATATGGAAGAGTACGAGCTACAGCGACGGAAACCACGAATGCGCTGGCAGTTCATATAGATTACCAAATAGCTTTTCCTACCCAACCCCATTTGATCTTACAACCGGCTTACAACCGGACACCGTGGGTCATCGCGACTTTTGGTCAGCCTTGTGATAACACCGGATGCCACGTGTTTTTACGGCGCGCCGACGGTGGCAGTTGGGCAGCCGGTGAGTATCAAGACGTTGACTGGGTCGCGATAAAGAGGCAATAGGAGGTTTACAATGAAAACGATACACTGGTCACGTATTCCGTTGACGGTGATGTTGGTTGCGTCGCTGCTGCTGGCGGGGTCGCCGGTGGGGATGGCAAAGGCAACAGAACCAACTTCCCCAATAATATGCAATTCCTGTCAAGACGAGACCCTTGTTTTTACACAACATGCCTTGCCGATAGATACAGCTATACGGTTTCATAATCTTGACCGCTTATCCCCAGACGGAGAATGGGTTGCGTATGTTACAGCACAAAATTTGGGTATGTTTGATTCTAAGATATGGCTATCGCGTGTTGACGGTACTGAAGCACGTATTATTGTTGCAGGCACTTCCGAAACTTGGGTCTCCAACCCCGTTTGGGCACCTGACTCACAACAACTGGCCTATATTCGCGTGCGAGATGTAGAAATTACTAACACTTCTATTGGATTTGTGCCAGAGCTGTGGATAGTTCAACTAAGTTCTCCCGATCTTCGAGCGAGTAAGATCGACACTGGAGAAAAGTTTAACCCTGCGATAGGATATGGAGGAGAAGTACAGTTAACTTGGCCTGAGATATCCCAAATTGAATTCACAAATGATGTTCCAACACGTTCTTCATATACAGTCAATCTCTCCACACATGTTGTAACTTCGCTTTTCACGCCAGCAGTAGCAAACTATATACAAGAACAACCTAGCAATGTGCCTTACTTTTCTCAATGTGATTCTCAATGGGGAAACGAACAGTTAGGTGGGTGTACTGATGAAACGATATGTAGTGCCGGATGTGCTATGAGTTCTGTCGCAATGGCTCTCAAATATTATGGTGCGATAGTAGATCCGAGTCAACTAAATACGTGGCTTACAAACAATTGTGGATACATATATAGGGACAGCAACAATATTTCGCATTGCGGCGGCTGTAATATTGTATGGGGAACCGCTGCCAATTATGCTACAGGTGTGAGTGTGAGTTTGATCTGGGATAACAATTTCCAAACATTGCGCCAAACACTTGATTCGGGTAAACCAGTGCTTGTTCGTGTGCGCAATAATGAACATTCTGTTGTGGTTACTGGATATTCAGGTAATAACCCATATACATATTACATCAATGACCCTGCTAGTAGAACCAAAACGACTTTGGCAGATTATGGAAATACATTTAGCGGGCCTATGGTTATTTATAGTGGTCCTACCATGCCGGTACCTTCTATCTCGTTTACTTGGGCCAACAACCATGCAATTTCAACTCCAGGGCAAATAGTTAGGGATCGTGATACCAACTGGACCTTTTCCGGCACGGCCAGTGGAAATGCGGGGGTCAGTAGGGTAGAATGTAGAATTGATGGTAATAGCGGTCGAGGCTGGTCTAACGCTTCGGGCACCACATCCTGGACCTATACAGCCAATGGGCTTACCGGAAGGAACAAGATCACTTGCCGGGCATATGATCCACGGGATTATGCGAGCGCCCCCTATATACTCGACCTCCACGTTGACACCGCCGCGCCAACAACATCTCGCAGTTTCTCCAAACAACCCGCGCACAACGACTGGTACCCACCTATGGACGTCATCTTCACCGCTCAGGATAATGGCTCGGGGGTAGGGTCATATATCTTTCGCGCTGATGTAGACAAAATCTTCTATCGCGTGAACGGCGGCGCGTGGCAAACGACTAATGGACAGCAAGCCGCCGTTAATCTTTCTACGACCGGCATCTACACTATTGACTATTATGCCGTGGACAACGTCGGAAACCAGGAGGCCACCAAATCTCTTACCGCCAAAGTGGACGCTACCCCGCCGGTCATGCCCACCACCGCCACCGAGACGCACGGCGTCATTTCCGGGCAGTGGCAGCGCAACATCAGCGATCCGGCGTTTACCTGGGCGGCGGCTACAGATAGCGGCTCTGGCGTGGCGGGTTATTTCATCGAATGGCCCACCTGGTCGGGAATGGTACAGACGCCGGCCTTTAATCCGCCTGCCGTGCGCACGGGCAGCTATCCGCTGCGTGTCCAGGCTGTAGACGCGGCCGGCAATCGCAGCGATTTTGTCACATTGTTCACCTTCAACTATGACGGCACAGCGCCGGCCGCCCCGGCCATTCAAAACCTGGACGGCGTGGGCAGCGGTGTGTGGCAAAATCAGGTGCGGACGCCCAACTTTGCCTGGCCCACGCCCTACGATGCCGGTTCCGGCGTGGTGGGCTACTACCGCTATTGGGGGCCGGATGCGCAAGGGACGAGCGATACGCTGGTCACGGTCAATACCTTCGCTTCTACCGAACCTTTCTGCACCGCCGATAATGCCTGCGAGTCTTACCTGCGCCTGCGCAGCGAGGATGGCGTCGGCTGGCAATCCGAGTGGGCGACGTTTGCGCTGCGTTACGATGGCGCCCCGCCGACGGCCATGCTCGTCGCCAACTACGGGCAGCCCGTCGTCCACCAGACGACTGTGCATTTGGCGGTGGATGCCTCCGATCTGGGCAGTGGGGTGGCGCAGATGCGGCTTTCCAACAATCAGACCACCTGGAGCACATGGTTGCCCTATACGCCACAATTGTATTGGGAAATCCCCGCTGTGGGACGCCGCAATCACGACATTTACCTGCAAGTGCTGGATCACGCGGGCAATGTCTCCGGCATCATCTCGACGACCGTGCATTTCGATGTGAACGCGCCGTTGCCCAAATCAGAGAGCTTCCACTTGTGGGATTCGCTGGTCCCGGCCGGCGGCGGCATTGTGACTTCTACGACCCACATTCAGCGGGTGACGGTGGGCCAGCCGTCCGAAACCATTGCTATGCACAGTACGCAATATCTGCTCAACCCCGGCTTCCAGGCCGGCGCGTTGGCCGCCCCGTTGCAAGTTCCCACTGCGACCACCTACACCAACCTGGGCGCGCTGTTCGCTTCGGCCACCACCACCGCTACGGCGATAGCGTCCAATAATTTCCGGCTGTACGGTTCGATGGGGCAGCCTTCGCACATGCAGACCATCAGCAGCACGCGCTTTGTGGCCGATCTGGGCTTTTGGGCCGGCGCGGCGCGCACTATGACGCCCACTCCGCCGCCTCCGCCCGAGCCGCCCATTCCGCCGGAATGTGAGTTCTACAGTCTCTCGATCAACGACGGCGCGCTCTTCACCCGCGTCCCGCAGGTCACGCTGAATATGTGCGGCCCGGACCCGGCGCAGGTGATGGTGAGCAACGACGGTGGGTTTGGCGGGGCGACCTGGCAGCCCTATACGGAAGCGCTCTCGTGGACTTTGACCACGTATGGCAATACCATTATCCCACGCTTCGTGTACGCCCGCTACAAGGATTCACAGGGCTACATCTACGGCAACTTTATGGATGACATCATCTACGACCCCACCGCGCCGCTGGTCGTGGCGGCGTTCGATCCGCTGGAATTGCCGGCGGACGGCGTGACGCTTCAGACGCGCGGCGCATACATACTTCAACAGGCTGCGCGCCCGGCGTATGTGGTCAACACGGCGCAGACCGAATTGTTCTTGAGCGCCAGCGACGACAGCAGCGGCCTGGCGGCGATGCAAGTCAGCACGCGCGCGGACTTTGCCGATGCAGCCTGGGAACCTTTTGCGGCGGTCGTGCCGGTCTCTTTCACTGAGGACGGTACGCACACCTTGTACGTCCGTACCCGCGATGAAGCCGGCAACATCTCCACCGCCTTCGGCCAACAGGTGATCGTGGACACTACGCCGCCGACGATCCCCCTCACCGGCACGTTGGAAGTGCTGGAAGGCGTCGTCGGCCCCAACACGATGACCGTCACCCTGGCGATCTCGGCGACTGATGTAACCGGCGGTATCAGCGGTACGATCTTGCTGCCGTGGGATCAGGCCGGCAGCGGCATCGGCGATGTGCGCGTCAGCCTCTCCCCGGCCTTCACCGATACGCTATGGGTTTCCTACATGCCGCTCCTGCCCACGCCGATCCGCTTTACCGGCGAGTTGACGCCCACACTCTACGTGCAGTTACGCGACCTGGCGGGCAATGTGTCCACAGTCTACACGACTACCTATCTGGTCGATGTAGAACCGCCGTACGGCGGCGCGGAGATTATCGCTCAGGAGGGCAGCCTTGCCACACTGTGGCTGGGCGCGGAGGATGACCTGAGCGCCGTCACCCGCGTGTGGCTCTCGCCCGATTACTGGTTCTTCGATGATGTCGCGGTCGTCGCCTACCAGGAAACGCTGGAATGGGATATGGGCGACTCGACCACGCTCTACGTCCGCTTTGAAGACGCCGTGGGCAACGTTTCCATGCCCACTTGGACCTGGCCATACGAACCGGATTATCAGGAGCACACCGTCTACCTGCCCCTGGTGATCCGACAGTAAACTCGTACCCTTGCGAAGGTTCGGAAACCTTCGCAAGGGTAAACTACAATAGGAGGATTTTACGATGGAAAAGCAACAAATCACTATTTCGGTACCCAAGCTCAATCTACGCGGCGTCTGGCCCTTTGTCCAAAAGTGGCTGTTGCCCAACCCGGGCACCTTGATTCTTATGCTCATCCTGGCATTGGCCGTTCCGGTGATAGCCCGACCCTTCGCCGCGCCGATGGGAACATCACTCTCGACGATCCCGTACCAGGGTCGGCTGGCGGACGCTTCCGGCAATCCGATCACCGACCGGCAGAATATGGAATTCCGGCTGTACGATACACCTGTCGGCGGAACGCCG
>JAFGSL010000652.1 GCA_016934645.1 Anaerolineae bacterium | reverse complement strand
CCTCCTTACCGTTGCTTCCTCCCGGACCTGGCGGGGTTCGAAGGTTTCCGCCGCGCAGGACCCAACCTTCAGCCCCCATCGAGCATCGTCCTTACGCACTATAAGCTATGGTAACGGAAAGCGGTGGTTTGTCAAGGAACTTGTCAACAGGTGCAAAATGCGTATAATAAAAACCGCTATCGCAGGGGAGGTAAAGAGTATGCCGTTATACGAATACCAATGTCAAGAGTGCGGATTGCGCTTCGAGCGTCGTCAGCACTTCAACGACAAGCCAGTTACAGTATGTCCGGATTGCCAGGGACATGTCGTGCGCTTGATCCAACCTGCCGGCATTATCTTCAAAGGATCCGGGTTTTACGTCACCGACAATCGTTCCAAGTCTCCTACTGCCATACCCGGCAGCCGCAAGGACGAGAAATCTTCTGACGAGAAACCTGCGGCACAGCAAAACGCCAAGGCGGACACTGCCGCCAGTGGAGAGGGCACGAAGGCCAAGGATTAGACGACGGCAAGCCATTCCACACACAAGGGCCTAGCATGATGTTAGCTAGGCCCTTGTTCATGGAACCCTCAGCTACTCGGAATGCACTAAGTGTGCGACTGTTGCGCCGTCGCCGCCCTCATTTTCAGCGGCAGACTCGTAAGAAACCACGAGCGGGTGGTTTGCCATAAAGCTACGCAGTTCGCGGCGCAGTTTGCCGGTGCCTTTGCCATGGATGATCCGCACCCACGGGAGCGCCGCCATCGCAGCATCGTCCAGGTAGCGATCCAGGCGATCCACCGCTTCCTCCACCGTCAGCCCGCGCAGATCGATCTGCAACCCCGGAGATGGCCCGCGCGCGGGCGTCTTCACCCTAGCTGATGCCGATGCCGCCGCGGCTGCCGGCTGCGCACGGTGTAGCAACTCCACTTCTTCAACACCGACGCGCGTGCGCAAAGGGCCAGCCTGCACCATAACTTCCTCCCCTTCCACCGCCAGCACTGTCCCCTGCACGCCCAACGCCGTCAACTGGACGGTATCACCCTCCCGGAGCGGCCCGGACGGTGCTTCGACTTCAGCAGTAGCCAGAACATCTTCGACCAGCGGCAATACCTCGGGCAGCGTGATCTCCAGATCGTCGAGTGCGTCAACCACTTCATCGACCACCGGTGGGGCTTCACGCCACGGCGTCGTAAGCAGACGCTGGCGCAGCGTGCGAATCTCAGCGCGCAGTGCCTCGACTTCCTCGCGCGCTTCACGCTCAGCCTGGCTCAGGATCTCATGTCGCTCATCTTCAATACCGAGTAAGCGCTTGCGCAAATCCCGGGCGAGCGTTTCGGACTCCTGGCGGACGAGACGTGCCTGGTCGCGCGCCTGTGCCGTCTGGATGCGCAGGTTGTGCAAATCCTCAAGCATGTCATCGGCGCGCAATTCCTCGCCAGAGACCATCTTACGCGCGTCTTTCACGATGTTTTCGGGCAGTCCAAGGCGACGGGCAATCGCAAAGGCGTTCGAGCGACCCGGTAAACCGATAACGAGACGATATGTCGGCGCAAGGGTTTCAACGTTGAACTCCATCGAGGCGTTGCGCACACCGGGCGTGCTGTGCGCGTACAACTTCAGTTCCGGGTAGTGCGTCGCCACGAAGGCCGTGCAACGGCGCTGGCGGAAAGTATCCAGCAACGAGCGCGCCAGCGCAGCCCCTTCGGCAGGGTCGGTGCCCGCCCCCAATTCGTCCAGCAGCACCAGCGCGTGGTGATCTACCTGCTCCCAAAAGGAGATGATGTTGGTGAGGTGCGACGAGAAGGTCGAAAGGCTCTGTTCAATGGACTGCTCATCGCCAATGTCAGCCACCACTGTCTCGAAACACGAAAGCTTCACACCCGGATCAGCCGGTAGGTGCATCCCTGCCTGTGCCATCAACGTGAGCAGCCCTACCGTCTTCAACGAGACGGTCTTGCCTCCAGTGTTCGGGCCGGTGATGACCAACACGTGTGTCTCCTCATCCAACTCCACGTTGACCGGCACCACGGTTTCCGGGTCGAGCAGCGGATGGCGCGCGCCGGGCAAATGAACCACCGTGCCGGGATGAACGTTATCGCCCTTGGGCGCGGGTGGTGGATCGGTAATGGGGAGCAATTCCGGCTCGACGGCTAGCGTCTCGGCAGCATAGCGCGCTTTGGCAAATGTCAGATCAATCTCCGCGAGCGCATCCACCGTCGCGACAATCTCATCGCTGGCTTGCGCCACCTGCGCCGACAGCGCCCGCAGCAAGCGATAGATCTCCTCTTCCTCGGCGATCGTCAACTCACGCAGGGAGTTGTTCAATTCAACGACCTGGGTGGGTTCCATAAATAGTGTCGCGCCACTCGACGAGCGATCGTGCACAATCCCATGAACCTGCCCACGGAAGTCGGACTGCACGGGAATAACGAAGCGGCCCTCACGCCGCGTGACCAGCGTTTCCTGAAGGTATGGCGCGACGTCTGGTGAAGCAATCAAACGCCGCAAGCGATCCTGGATACGATCCTGAGCCACGCGCAGGTCACGCCGGATGCGCGCCAGCTCTGGCGAGGCATTGTCGCGAACTTCGCCCCGGTCATCCAGCACGCGCACAATCGCATCCACGAGATTGACGAGGGGATGGATACGCCAGGCAATGTCAGCTAGGCCAGGGAACTGTGTCTCCAACTGGGTCAGGCTACGCCGCACACGGGCCGCCCCTGCCAGTGTATCACGGGCCCTTAGGAAATCACCAGGCTGAAGAGTCACACCGTGCAGTGCGCGCTCTGCAAGGGAGCGGATGTCGTGCACACCGCCAAGCGCGAAGTCCGGGCGCGAATCCAGCAACAGGCGTGCCTCGCGCGTCAACGCCAGGCGATCCCGGGCCTCGCGATGATCCGAGGTAGGCAACAGCGCCAACGCCAGTTCCGCGCCACCGGAGAAGTCCGTGTACCGCGCCAGACGCTTCAAGATTTCAGGATATTCAAGGGTGACCCAATGGCGATTCATCAATACTCCCAGATCTTACGTCAATCAACAACTGAGGGTCTGCAGATTTATGAGTTCCCACTTTTACAGGTGAAATGCACCAAGACGTGGGAAGTTATCCCTTTGCAGACTCTTATAACGGATTCAGTGCAGGCGGTAACGGACCCAAAAACGGCGTAAACAGCCACCCGTAGATGCTCAACACTGCCCGCGAGAAAGGCACCAACGGCGATGCGTAGAAGTCATTTCGCATCTGTACCCAAGCGTTATAATCCGGCCATCGCTCGCTCACCATCACGCCAATCGCATTGTGCAGCAGAGCCACGATCACCACAGCGACGACGAGGCCCAGTAGGAACCCCATCACATAGTCCAAAAATCCAAGCTTGGGCAGTTTTGTAACCGGGAAAGAGACACAGATCATAACATAACCCAGAACAAAGAAAAGGATAAACAGTCCCATAAAAAACGCGCCTTCAGCAAGCGAGGGGTTAGCACCGGTAACCGCCTTAAAGCGGTAGGCTGCCTCTTCATATAGCACACCGCTCAACATCGTAGCCGCCCACAGGACAGCCAAAGAGAAAAGCGCCCGTGCCATCCGTTGATAGGTCAAGAAAGCGACAACACCTATAGCTACAAAAATGATGAGCAGATCTAGCGGTCCCATACGATCTCCTTTCCCTACATTGGAAATAACGGAGATATTATACCACGAGGGCAAACAAAACGCCGCGCGGGATCTCCCCGGCGCGGCGCTCATATTTCCGTCCAGACAAAGCGCTATGACACCTCAACCACCTCAGTGCCTGATTCAGTTTCCACAGTTTCGAGGGCAAACTCCTTCTCGCAGATCAAGCACTTGGCAACATCCTTGCGTGCGACGACCAATAGACCGTTACAAGCAGGACACGGTGTTGCTAAAGGGCGCTTCCACGATGTAAACTCGCACTCCGGCCAATTGGAGCAACCGTAGAAAATGCGTCCCTTCTTGGTGCGCTTCTCGACGATATCACCATCCGCGCAGCTAGGGCACTTGACGCCAATCTTCTCCAACCACGGTTCCGTATAACGACATTTGGGGAAATTAGAACACCCAATGAACTTCCCGTAACGTCCCCAACGCACAAGCAATTGCCCGTCATCACATTCAGGACACGCGCGATCTATGTATTCAACCTGCTCAACAGCAGGCGTCGCTTTTTCAGCAACGACCAATGCCTTGGCAAAGGGAGCATAGAATTCCCGCATCAACGCGACCCAGTCCCGCTCGCCTTCGGCGACCTCATCCAGCTCTGTTTCCATCTGCGCGGTGAAGTCCACGCTGATCAGATCAGGGAAATTGTCTACCAGCATATCGTTGACGATGAAGCCGGTTTCGGTGGGATAGTAGCGCCGTGATTCACGGCGCACGTATCCCCGCTGCTCGATGGTGGAGAGAATCGCGGCATACGTCGAAGGTCGCCCGATGCCGTACTCTTCGAGCGTACGGATCAGCGTGGCATCGGAATAGCGCGGCGGAGGTTGGGTGAAGTGCTGCTCCGGCCACAGGCGAATCAAGTCCAGCACCTCGTCCACGGTGAGTGGCGGGATTTGTTGGGCAGCTTGCTGCCCCTTTTCCTGGTCACCATTTCTCGCAGGGGTCTCTTCGTAGACAACGAGGAAGCCCGGAAAACGCAGCGTTGAACCGGAAGCCCTAAAAAGATAGGGCTTATCCGTTTTCGTTCCGGCCAATATTTCGACGCTGATGGTGTCGTACAGGGCCGGCGACATCTGGCTGGCGACGAAGCGCCGCCAGATCAAATCGTAGAGCCGGTACTGATCGCGGCTCAAATGCGACTTCATTTTTTCAGGCGTACGCAGCACGCTGGTGGGGCGAATCGCCTCGTGCGCCTCCTGCGCCGCCTTGGCACGTGTTTTGTACACGGGTGGTTTAGCGGGCAGGAACTCCGCGCCGTAGTGTTCGGTGACGAAACCGCGCGCTTCATCCTGTGCCAGTTGCGCGACGTTGGTGCTGTCGGTACGCATATAGGTGATGAGTCCCACCTCTTCATCGCCCACGTCAATGCCCTCGTAAAGCTGTTGCGCAATCTGCATGGTCTTGCGCGCCATAAAGTTAAGCTTGCGTGCCGCTTCCTGTTGCAGCGTGCTGGTGATATAGGGTGCGGAAGGTTTACGCGTGCGCTGTCCCTCTTTGATCTTTGAGACAACGTAGATGGCGTGCTCCAGCTCCTCAAGCAGTGGCTTGACGTCGTCTTCACACCCCAACACCGCCTCTTTGCCGCGAATGCGCGCCAGACGTGCTTTGAACGTATGGCGCTTCTTCCGCCCCTCATGATGGTGCTGGGCTAACTCGGCATCCAGCGTCCAGTATTCCTCCGGGACGAAGCTCTCGATTTCCCGCTCGCGCTCCACGATCAGGCGCAGCGCCACCGACTGCACCCTTCCCGCCGAGAGCCGGCTGCGCACCTTCCGCCAGAGCAACGGACTCAGCTTGTAGCCGACCAGCCGGTCGAGAATGCGCCGCGCTTGCTGCGCGTCAACCAGGCTCATGTCGATGTCGCGGGGATGGGCAAACGCCTCGCCTACAGCTTCTTTGGTAATCTCGTGGAACACCACCCGCTTCGTCTGTTCCGGTTTTAGATCCAAGACTTCGCTCAAGTGCCAGGCAATGGCCTCGCCCTCGCGGTCGGGGTCGGTGGCGAGGTAGACCGTCCCGGCTTTCTTCACGACCTTGTTCAACGCCTTGACAACGGCGCGTTTGTCATTGGGGACGCGATATTTCGGCTCAAAGTCATTCTCCACATCCACGGAGAGCTGTGAGCGCAGTAGATCACGGATATGGCCCACGGAGGCTTTGACGATATAGCCCTTCCCCAAGAAACGCCCAACCGTGCGGGCCTTCGCCGGTGATTCCACGATAACGAGCTTGCCGGTGGGTTTGGGGAGTGTGGGTTTTTCGGGCGGCGTCAGCCCTTTGTGAAGCGGAGTCCGTCCCATACGGAACATCTTCGTCCCGCACACCGGGCACTGGCCCTGCACCGCGGCCTGCGCCTTAGCAGTAAAGACGGGAGTTGGTTGCACCATCTCCCGTTTTTCCTTGCACTTCACACAATATGCTTCAATGTGCAACCCATGGTTGCCTGTCTGTTCAGCCATAACACTCCAGAAAATCCAAGTTTTGCGTACCGATACAACGAAAGTGAAAGTTTTTACAGCCCCGAATCATAAAGGAAAGTCGGCGAAGTGTCAAGTGAGAGATCTACAACTTGTCTTCGCGGTGGGCGGCTCGCAACTGCGCGACCGCTTCGCGCACCCGCTCCGACTGATCGCGGCGTGCGATCATCACCGTATCCGGCGTATCGACGACGATCAGGTCCTCCACACCGATGGTGACGACAAGTCGCTCGCCCTGCGAGAAGACCATCGTGTTCACGCCATCAATGTTGATGATGTCACCAAGCAGTACATTGCCAGCGGCGTCGTGGGGATGCAGCTCCATCACCGAAGACCACGCACCGATGTCCGACCACTCCAAATCTGCCGGAATCACAGCGACTTGAGCGGCTTTCTCCATGATGCCGTAGTCAATCGTCTCCTTGTGCAGCGCAGGCCACAGCCGCGCGAGCGTCGCTGCGTAGGCCGGCATTCCCCAGACCTCGGCCAGTGCTGTCAAGGTCGCGCTTAAGTCCGGCATCCAACGGCGCATCTCTTCGAGAATGCGGTCGGCGCGCCAGATGAACATGCCGCTATTCCAGGCGTACACGCCTTCCTGCACAAAAGCTTCCGCCGTCGGCGCGTCGGGTTTCTCGGTAAAGCGTTCCACCCGGTAATAGTCGAAGCCATTCACCTGGCCCAACGACGCGCCCCGGCGAATGTAACCGTAGCCGGTAGACGGAAAGCGGGGCGCGATGCCCAGCGTGACCAGGTACCCCTCCTCAGCCACCTGCTGCGCCGCGCGCAGCACAGCGCGGAAGACATTGGTCAGGCCGATGAAGTGATCGGCGGTGAGGACGGCCATAACCGCATTGGGGTCGTGGCGGTGCAACACCATCGCCGCCAAGCCGATGCAGGAGGCCGTCCCGCGCCCCATCGGCTCCACGATGAAGTTCTCGTGCGGCAATTCGGGATACTGTGCGGCTAGTGGTGCCACCTGCTCCGCCGCCGTCACGACGAAGATACGTTCTGGCGGTAACAATGGCAGCAGCCGGTCCACCGACAACTGGAACATCGTGCGCTCCCCAAAGAGCCGCAACATCTGCTTGGGATGCGCGCTACGGCTCAAGGGCCACAAGCGCGTCCCCCCTCCCCCAGCCATGATCAAAGCGTATAGCGATTGTGTCATTGTCTCACCTCCCAGGAAAAAACCACGAATCTCCACGAATTTGCACGAATCTGTCTCTCAATTCGTGAGGATTCGTGTAAATTCGTGGTCAAACTTCCGCGTCTGACGACGCAGCGTATTCCTCGTCCGGTTCACGGGCTACGACGTATTGCAACGGCGCGACCTGGCGCGTCATACCCTTGAGTTCCATCATCACCAGTGTACTGCTGATCGTTTCTACCGGCAACTCAATCTCCCGCGAGAGTTCATCGAGATGGCGCGGTTCCGGGGTGAGGCGCTCCAAAATAGCCGCCTCGGTCGGGTTCGCCGGTAAAATCTCCCGCGCCAATTGTTTCTCTGACACCTGATCCAGATGCAGTACCTCTAAAATGTCGCCAACCTCGGTGACAATGTTCGCGCCGTCGCGCAGAAGGCGATTGCACCCCACTGAGGCCGGGCCGAGGATACTGCCGGGCACAGCAAATACCTCGCGTCCGTGGTCAAGGGCAAAATCCGCAGTAATCAGCGCACCGCTCTTCACACCCGCCTCAACCACGACCACTCCCAGACTCAGACCACTGATAATGCGATTGCGAGCGGGGAAATTCGCTGCTTCGGGGCGCGTCTCCAGGGGGTAATCGCTGATCAACGCACCGTTCTCGATGATGGCCTCTGCCAACTTGTGGTGTTCGGGTGGATAAATGTGATCCACGCCTGAGCCGAGTACCGCCAATGTACGCCCACCAGCATCCAGAGCGGCCCTATGTGCGACACTGTCGATGCCGCGTGCCAGACCACTCACTAGCGTTACCCGGTTGTGCCCCAGATCGGTCGCTAGGCGGCGGGCCACCTCGCGCCCGTAAACGGTAGCTTTGCGCGTGCCCACCAGCGCCACGGACCATTCGTCAGCCGGGGTGAGCGTCCCCCGCACGAAAAGTACCGGAGGAGCATCGTCAATCTGGCTGAGTATGTTGGGATAGTTCGGGCTGTCCCAGGTCAATACTTGCGCACCCACGCGCTCAACCTGCCGCAGTGTCTCGTCCAGGTCTGCTTCATAGCGCACCTTGAGAAAATTTCCCAGAGAGCGCCGGTCGAGTTTAATCTCCCGGAGGACTTGCTCGGGAGCCTCCCACGCCGACTGAATGTCGCCAAAGAAATCCAGCAGCATGCGCAGCCGCACCGGTCCGATACCGCGCACTAGGTTAAAGCCGAGCCAATAGCGTAGTGTATCCATCTGCATCTATAACCGGATAATGAACAACAAGGGATAAAGCACAAAGCGCATACATCACGCCCCCCTTATGCCTTATCCCTTGCTCCTTGAAAATAGTCAGTTTGTCGTTAGTCCGGTTGTCATCAGTCAGCAGCCGCTCGATCACGGCTACGTCAGTATAGACGACCACTTAACGAATCTACATCATGTCCAGCAGACCGGGCAACGGGCGGATGACTACCCGTCCAGCCTCGACATCCAAAATGATCACCACATCCTCAATCGCGGGAATCAAAATCTCGCCCCGCGAACCGTGGACTACAAACACGTCGTTCGCGCCCGGCGCAGTGAACACATCGACAATCTCGCCGAGCACCTCCCCCGCCTCGGTTTCCACCTGCATGCCAACGAGTTGGAAGTGATAATATTCGTCTTCCTCTAGTGGAACAGCATCTTCCAGCAGAATTTCTACCAAGGCTCCACGCAGAGCATCAGCCTCATCCCGTGTCGTACACTCCTTGAAGGTGAGCAGCATTGCGCCCTGGTGAAACCGCACACCGGTGAGGGTGAAGGGGCGGTGCGCCTTGCCCACATAGAACGTGCGTAAGTGCTGGGCAAACGCGCTTTGCAAGCGATCCGGGTAATCCGTGAGGATTTCGGCACGGAGTTCACCGCGCACGCCATGAGGACGCGCGATGCGTCCAATGGCTAAATAACGAGGCTCAGGTTGCTTTTCAAGCATCCCTGAGCCTCTTGACTTCCCGAAATGCAGCCGCCGTAACGACCGCCATCCCGACGGACATGGCTATACGATCTCCAGCGTGACCTTCTTACCCATCTTCGCGCCAAGAACGCGAGAGAGCGAGCGCATAGCATTGATGGTCCGTCCTTCACGACCGATCATTCTTCCCATATCCTCTGGAGCCACCCGCAACTCCAGCATAATGGAAGTTTCGCCCTCAATCTCTGAAAGATTGACCGCATCTGGCTCATCCGCCAGAGCTTTCGTCATGTACTCGACCAAATCTTTGACTGCAGACATCGTTACGCCTCCTTGAGTTTGTGAAAGCCATTGCGTCCTATTGACGCAGTTACAAGGAACTAGCAACCGAGGCGAAATCCTGCAGAGTGCGGCAAGATTGCCACGGCAAGATTGCCGCGGCAAATTCCGCAATTACTCGCTGTCGTCGCCCTCAGTCACAGTTTCTACGTCTTGAGTAGTGGGATTGGTTTTTGGGCTTATCGTCTGCTCCACTGCCTTGGCCTCTTCCACCAAAGCTTCCAGGGATTCACCGGCCTTCATGCGTTCAAATCGCGCTAACGTCCCTGCATTCTTCAACAGGCGCGCAACTGCATCGCTCGGCTGTGCTCCCACAGAAAGCCAATGCAACACCCGCTCTTCCTTAATCTGAACAGTTTCAGGTTCTGTACGTGGGTTATGAAACCCAACCAACTCTACAAACTTCCCGTCACGCGGGGCAGTAGATTCTGCTACAACAATGCGGTAACTGGGTTGCTTCTTACCGCCAACACGACGCAATCTAATCCTTAGCATAAGCCTCCTGTTTATTACCAAAGGTGATCATAGCATAAAATGTTTAATACATATAACTATTCGTTATGAAGCTATCCGAAAATTCGCCGTTGACGAACCAGAAACGCTCGCAAGTACAATTTCTGGATAGAGTCTATGTCTTAGCCCTGGAAAAAGCGGGGTAATCCACGCGTTTTTCCCTGCCCCAGACGTTTCATCATATTCTGCATCTGACGATGCTGACTGATTAACTGGTTAACCTGCTGGACATCCGTGCCACTGCCCGCGGCAATGCGCCGTTTGCGGCTGGCATTGAGGATGCGCGGATTACGACGTTCCTCCGGTGTCATCGAAAGGATGATCGCTTCCACATATTTAAGGCTTTTCTCAGCCTCAAGTTTTTCGAGATCGACGCCCTTGAGTGCTTTGCCCAAACCAGGAATCATCCCCAACAGCTCGTTCAGCGGCCCCATTTTGCGGACCTGGCGCAACTGATTCAGGAAATCCTCCATGTCGAAGTCACCCTTGCGGAGTTTCTTCTCCATTTCGGCGGCCTGCTCTGCATCGAAGGCTGTTTCCGCACGCTCAATCAGGGAGAGCACATCCCCCATACCCAAGATGCGACTCGCAAGTCGCTCCGGGTGGAAAGCCTCCAACGCGTTGGTCTTCTCACCGGTACCCAGGAACTTGATGGGCACACCGGTCACCTCGCGCATGCTGATGGCTGCACCGCCGCGCGCGTCGCCGTCTACTTTGGTGAGGATCAAACCCGTCAACCCAACGCGCTCATGGAAACCTTGCGCAATGTTGACGGCCTCCTGCCCGGTCATCGCATCGGCGACGAGAAGGATCTCCGTTGGATGTACGCGCTCACGGATGGCGACCAACTCTGTCATCATCGTGTCATCGATCTGCAAGCGCCCAGCAGTATCCAACAACACGATGTCAGAACCGCGTGCGCGGGCATCTTCCATGCTGCGCGCGCAAATGTCCGGCGGTTTGGCCGTGCTGTCGCTGTAAACCGGGGCGTTGATCTGTCGTCCAAGCACTTCCAATTGCGTGATTGCCGCAGGACGGTAAGTATCGGCAGCCACCATCAACGGGAAATGGCCTTTGGAGCGAAGATGCAACGCCAGCTTGGCGATCATCGTCGTCTTGCCAGACCCTTGCAACCCGACCAACATGATGACGTAGGGCGCGCGGCCCTTCAACTCCAAGTGTCCGGGTTCGCCAAGTGTCGTTACCAACTCCTGGTGAACGATCTTGATCACTTGCTGTGCGGGATTGAGGGCACGGGAAAGTTCCACGCCCACCGCTTTCTCACGCACGCGTTCAATGAAATTCTTGACGACCTTATAGTTGACGTCCGCTTCTAAAAGTGCCAGCCGGATTTCACGAAGTACAGCTTTGATGTCCTCCTCGCGCAGGATTCCACGCTTCCCCAGACGATCAAAAATACTCTGTAGCTTCTCACGTAAAGATTCAAACATCGCTATCCGGCCTCACAATCACGTACATTCTAACGGATATTGTGAATTCGTCAAGCATCATGGCCGTCAGTTTTCAACCATCAGCCGTCAGCAGCTTGCAAAACACCGAGAGAAAGGCATAATAAGACCATTGTGACAAGACAGATACGCCCACACATGTGAGCGCTCAACCTATCATTGAGGTAAAAAATGACGAAGAAACGTACACCAGTACCTTTGATTC
The DNA here is from genome assembly GCA_016934645.1 of Anaerolineae bacterium. Next base: position 1,750 of record JAFGSL010000652.1, on the reverse strand, counting down.
GCTCAGTGGTGATCCTTAACCGCGATCGCAAGAGGATCAAAAGCCGCACAGGGGTGAATCTGGTCCTACGAGTTGTGGGATTGTTGGTTCTGATTTCATTGTTAGCCACCGGCCTGGTCATTGGGATGGGCGTGGGAAGCGCGGCTGCTGCCTACAATATGATCACCGGTAACCTGCCCACCCCGGACGAGGTTGCTGCAGCCAGTATCGAAACGTTTGAGACGACCAAAATTTACGACCGCACGGGACAGCATTTGCTCTACGAGGTCATCGATCCTAACGCAGGCGATCGCAACTGGGTACCCCTTTCAGCTATGCCGGATTATGTCGTATGCGGCACAGTGGCTGCAGAGGACAACACGTTCTGGACCAATCCGGGCTTTAATTTCCGCGGGTTGATGCGAGCTTTTGTCTCCAACCTACAAGATGAAGATATTCAGGGTGGATCATCGATCACCCAACAGGTCGTCAAGAACTCAGTCATTCCGATCGAGGAACGCTTCGAGATCAAGTATTCGCGCAAGATCAAAGAAGTACTTATCTCTATGGAATTGACGCGCCTGTACAGTAAGGAAGAAATTCTGGAATGGTACATCAACACCAACCTGTACGCGAACCTCGCCTACGGGATTGATGCGGCAGCACGCGTTTACTTTGGGAAATCCGTCGGCGAATTGACGCTTTCCGAAGCGGCGACGCTTATCGCTATTCCGCAGTATCCATTGCTCAATCCCTTCGACGCTCCGGAAGAGGCTCTTAAGCGTAAAACCATCATCCTGCAACGTATGGTTGAGGAAGGATGCATCACCAGTGCCGAGGCCAAGGTTGCCGAAGCTGAGCCGTGGAAACTGGCACAATCCAACAAGCGGTTTGATATCCAGGCACCGCACTTCTCAATATACGTACGACGCCAGTTGGAAAACATGTTCTCCCCTGAATTGGTCGCTGGCGGCGGGCTGCGAGTGTACACAACCCTCGATCTGGACTTGAACAATCAGGCACAATGTACCGTGCAGACATACCTGCGCATCCTCTCCGGTGAGGACCCGGCCGTTGTCATTCCAGAAGCAGTGGCTGCGGGGTGCGACGCGGCGCAATACATCCCCGATGTACCGGCAAACCGCATCGGCAACAACTACAACATCAAAAACTCCGCCGTTGTCGCTATTCGCCCTACTACTGGGGAAATCCTGGCTATGGTCGGGAGCGCCGATTACTGGAACGACGAAATCGACGGCAAATTCAACGTCGCCGCCGACGGCTTGCGACAGCCCGGTTCGTCATTTAAACCCTTCACCTACGTCACCTTTCTGGCGCAAGGACACAATGCCGCCTATATGTTCCTGGATGTGCGCCAGGCGTTCGATCAAGGCGCTGGTATGCCCCCCTACGTCCCTGAGAACTACAGCCGCAATTACAGCGGCCCGGTCAGTTTGCGCAACGCGCTGGCGCGCTCGCTCAACATCCCCGCCGTGGAAGCCATGTCCATCGCCGGCATCGATAACGTGTTGCGGACTGCGCACCAGATGGGGATTACCACGCTTGACAAGGGTCTGCAGCACTACGGATTAAGCCTTACCTTGGGCGGTGGCGAGGTCAAACTTCTCGATATGGTGTACGCCTTTACTGTCTTCGACAACAACGGTGTGATGTACGGACAGCACGTTCCCACAGAGGAACTTCGCCCGAACTTCCGCGAACTCGATCCTGTCGCCATTCTGCGCGTCGAAGATCGCAATGGCAACATTCT
>JAFGSL010000651.1 GCA_016934645.1 Anaerolineae bacterium | reverse complement strand
GGCTTGAGCGTCACCGGTCCGCCAAACACCGTCAGGTCGCCAGAAGCTGAATCTCCGGCAGCCAGCGTGTAGGGACCAAAGATGACGTTACCATCGCCTTGTGAGCCTGGCGTGGCCAGAACTGGCGCGGGCTGCAGGGCGACAGCGGCGAGTAACATCCCCAAAACCAAGGTAAACATCAAGCGTTTCATCATCTATCTCCTTTTTTCTCTTTGTTCTTTTTCTTATATCTAACATCCCGCAGCCCGGAGCCGTCAGGATGGATACACTTAGGGTTCGTAAAAATATAACTTCCCGTTTTTTGGCTCCACGCCCCGTCCCCGGGGCGCTTTGCGCGGGAACTTATTCTTTTACAGGCTCTTGTCGAAGTTGTGTCAACGCGCGTCGGCGGACACGTAGCCTATGCGGCATCGCCAGCGGCGCGCTTGCGGCGCGTATACCATACCACGACCACGCTGGCCAGAATGCTGTTGGGCGTCAGAAATAAAAGCATGGCTCCGGCTACCCCGAGCAGCAGGGGCAGCAGCGACTTCACCGTCACCGCAAGCCCTACGAGTGTGCGCATCAACGCGGCGAAGAGAACCTGGCGGCCTGAAATCATGACGTCAAGCGCGTGCACAACATTAGCCAGTGTCACGCCAAAGTATGACCATCCGATCCAGGCCACCAGCCCCAGGACCAACATTCCAACAACAAATCGTAACATATGGCGCAGTTTCTGCATATGGGTGATGCGTTCGACGGTGTGCGCGGTGAAACCTGGTGCAAGCATAGGCGGTGGTGCAGCCGTTCGCAAGAGTACATCGACTTGCGTCAACGCTGCCCATTCCTTCCGGCAAGCCTCACACTGGGCGAGGTGTGCCTGCCAGCGTGCTTCCTCATGCGGAGAGAGCTCGCCTTCACATACGCGCATCCACCACGCATCGCTATGCATTTCAGCGATCGGATCATGCGACATATCTTTCCTCCTCCATCGTATTTGAGCCAACAATAAGCTGTGCCATAGTTCGGCGGGCGCGGAAAAGCCGAGATTTAATCGCGGAAATGCTTAATTCTGTTACCTCGCCGATTTCGGCATATGACAATCCTTCCCAATAAAATAATGTGATGACAGTGCGATCCAGCGGCGGCAAACTCTCCAGCATTTCCTGAATCTGTACCTGCTGCTCGTGATGCAGCATCTCCGACTCGGGATTGGGACTATGTCCGGCCTTCCATTCCCATGCACCGTCTTCGCCCATGCCGTCTAAGGAGACGACGGGCTTGCGCCGCCGTATGCGGTCAATGCACTCGTTCGAGGCGATGCGCAGCACCCACGGCTTGAAGGGACGCTCCGGGTCAAAGGTATGTAGATTCAGTACCGCTTTGACTAATGCCTCTTGCGCGGCATCTTCGGCCTCTGTGTATTCACCTAACATCCGATAGCAAAGGTTAAAAACCGGCTGTTGGTATGTCGTCACCAGACGGTTAACCGCCGCTTCTTCACCACGTTGGGCTAATAACAACCACTCTTCCATATGTCTGATCCTGTTTCTTATATACGCAGGAGTGTAGAATGAGTTGCAGAAAAAAAGGGCGACTTAGACAGTCACCCTTTTTCTGATTGTTGTGCATACGCTAGATGCGGAAAGGCTGCTGCAGATCCGAGAGCAAGAAGGACTCCGGTTCCACATCCTCATCGCTGAGTAGAGTGCCCTTCGGCAATTCCTTCTCTATCGCGACGCCTTCGTATTCATCAATGGGGCCATCAGATCCCTCAATGTCGCCGCGATAACCGGTACCGGCGGGGATCAGCTTACCGATCAGGACGTTTTCTTTCAAGCCATAGAGCATATCCTCATCAGAGCGGACGGCGGCGTTGGAGAGCACTTTGATGGTATGCTGGAACGATGCCGCCGAGAGGAACGAGTCGGTCGCCAACGCGGCCTTGGTGAGGCCTAGGAGCACCTGGCGCGCACGCGCGGGAGCTTTGCCCTCGGCTACCAACTCCCGGTTCAGACGTTCGAACTGCACCCGGTCCACCAGGTCGCCAGGCAGAAATTCGGTGTCCCCAGACTCGGTGACCAGCACCCGGCTGAGCATCTTGCGGATGATGATCTCGAAGTGTTTGTCGCTGATGTTTACGCCTTGCGAGCGATATACCTGCTGTACTTCGCTGAGCAAGTGAACTTGAACCGCGTCGCGGCCCTGAACAGTCAAAATGCGGTGCGGGTTGGGCACACCTTCATATAACTGCGTGCCTGCGGTAACTTTCTGTCCCTCGGCAACGAGCAATCGCGCTGACGGCGGTACCTCGTACTCGTGCTCATCCCGGATTTCGTAGATCAAAAGGATGTCTCGGTCATCCCGGCTGATGCGACCGCCTGCCTTGGCCCGTAGTTCCTTCGCATCCTCAGCGTTACTTCGTGCCAGCAGGTCGTTCTGTTTGACGTTGTCGCCGTCCTCCACCAGGATCTCCCAACCTTCGGGGATATCGTAGCTGGCCCGCTTGATCTGGCTGTCAACGATCGAAACTGTGACGAGATCTCCTTCGCGGATGACGTGTGCGACGCCGTCCAGATCAGCGATTTCGGCCTCACCGCGCGGTGTCTTGCGCGCTTCGAGCAATTCCTCGACGCGCGGCAGACCGCTGGTGATGTCACCGCTGGACGAGGCGGTACCACCGGTGTGGAACGTGCGCAGGGTAAGCTGCGTGCCGGGTTCACCGATGGATTGCGCCGCGATGATGCCCACGGCGGTGCCAATCTGTACCAATCCACCACGGCCCAGGTCGCGCCCGTAACACATCGCGCAGATGCCGTGATCCAATTCGCACGTCATCGGCGAGCGTACATAAATCTCCTCGATTTCCAAGCGGTTGATCAGCTCTGCCCGATCTTCGTCGATTTCTTCGTCTTTATCGACGATCACTTCCCCGGTGCGTGGGTGCATAACCGGCGCTGCGACAGTACGCCCAAGCAAGCGCGCGGTGATCGGTTGCCCGCCGATGTTGTCCTGGCGGCGAATCCAAATGCCGGTGCGTGTCCCGCAGTCGATGGCGTTGATGATGATGTCTTGTGCCGTATCCACCAGGCGGCGGGTCAGGTAACCAGCGTCTGCCGTGCGCAGCGCGGTGTCGGCTAGGCCTTTGCGCGAACCGTGCGTGGAGATGAAGTATTCCAGCGCGGTCAATCCCTCGCGTAGGTTGGAGCGGATGGGCAGCGGGATAATGCGCCCCGACGGGTCGGCCATCAGGCCACGCATCCCGGAAAGCTGCGCAATGGGGCCAAAGCCACCTTTGGACGCGCCAGAGCGGGCCATTACTGCGATGGGGCCGTCGGGGTCCAGGTGCGCGGAGACGGCCTTGGAGACTGAATCGCGCGCCTGCGACCAGATTTCAATCGTCCGGTTGTACTGCTCCTCTTCGGTGAGCAGACCACGGCGGTACTGGCGCTCGATTTCTCCCACCTCACGAGTAGCTTCGCTCAAGATCTCCTGCTTTTCATCAGGGACGGTCAGGTCGTACACCGAAATCGTTACGCCGGAGACGGTGGCGTAGCGGAAGCCCATTGTCTTGATGGCGTCGGCAAAGTCGACAGCGGCCTCGGCGTTGATGCGCCGGTAACACAGCGCGATGAGGTCTTGCAAATTGCCCTTGTCCAACGGGCGGTTGATGTAACGCAGCGGGTCTGGCACGATACGGTTGAAAAGCGCACGGCCTACCGTTGTTTCAATGGGGTGCTCTGGCGCGGGACGGTCTTCGTAGACCTGGGCGACTTTGATGCGGGTGTGGATATTGACGATTCTCAGTGCGTAAGCCATTTCTACTTCATCCAGATCGGCAAAGGCCTTGGGTTCGCCACTTTGTGCCGTCATATCCATGGTCATATAGTAAATGCCCATGCACATATCCTTGGACGGCCCGATAATCGGCTGCCCGTCGGCGGGTTTGAGGAGGTTGCGCGACGCCAGCATTAGCTTGCGCGCTTCCTCGACTGCCTTGCGCGAAAGCGGGATATGCACGGCCATCTGGTCGCCGTCGAAGTCGGCATTGAAAGCGGAGCAAACCAACGGGTGCAGATGAATGGCCTTGCCTTCGACCAGGAGTGGCTCGAAGGCCTGAATGCCGAGGCGGTGCAGCGTCGGCGCGCGGTTGAGCATCACGGGGCGGTCCTGAATTACCTCTTCGAGGACTTCCCAGACTTCGGGGCGCTGGCGCTCGATAAGGCGTTTGGCCGCCTTGACGTTCGTGGCGTAGTTGTATTCTACAAGCCGCTGGATGATGAAGGGCCGGTAGAGTTCCAACGCCATCGTCTTGGGGAGACCGCATTGGTGAACTTGCAGATGCGGGCCTACGACGATGACGGAGCGCCCGGAATAGTCCACGCGTTTACCCAACAGGTTGCGGCGGAAACGGCCTTTCTTCCCTTTGAGCTGGTCACTCAGGGATTTGAGCTGTCGCCGTCCACGGCGGCTCATCGCCTTGCCGCGCTGGCTGTTGTCGATCAAGCTGTCGACGGCTTCTTGCAACATGCGCTTCTCGTTGTTGATGATGACCTCAGGCGCGCCCAACTCCAGGAGACGCTTAAGGCGGTTGTTGCGGTTGATGACCCGGCGATAGAGATCGTTGAGATCCGACGTGGCAAAGCGCCCACCATCCAATTGCACCATTGGGCGCAATTCCGGTGGAAGCACAGGCAGCACGGTCAAAACCATCCATTCGGGTTTGTTCTTGCTCTTGCGTAGTGCCTCGACGACCCGTAACTGGCGGGTAGCCTTCTTGCGTCGTTGCGCCGAACGGCCAAAGCGTACTTCGTGCCATAGTTCTTCGGCCAGGGGATCCAAATCCAGTCCCTGGAGCAGTTCATAGACCGCTTCGGCACCCATACCAGCATGGAACACCTGTCCCCAGCGTTGGCGTAGTTCGCGGTAGCGTTGTTCATTAAAGAACTGGCGTTCGGCCAGGCTGAGCAGTTCTTCGCGCAACTCATCGTAGTGATTGCGGATGATACTTGTCTTTTCCTGAAGTTCGTCGCGAACGTGCTGAATGTCACCCTGAATGTCTGGTGGTTTGACAGTGGGTTCCGCGGTCGCAGGCTTAAGGGCTTCGGTCTCTCGTTGGTGAATTTCCTGCTCTAGTGCATCCAGGGCATCCTGCGCGACGGCGTTGAGCACGGCGTAGTGCTCTCGACTTACCAGGTCATCGGCGTCTACGATTACGGTATCGGTAGTAGTGAAGACGATCGACTCATTCGACTGACGTCCCATCATCCCGTCGAGGCGGTCGCGCAATCGCTTGGCCTCACCGAGGATCTTTTCGGTGCGGGTGTTGAGTTCTTCTTCGAATTGGGCTCGGATCTCTTCCTGGTCCGCCGCAATCTGCTTCTTTTCCTGGATCAAACGGCCTTCGAGTGCGTCGATGCGGTTGGTGGCAGCGTCATCCATTGTAGACATACGCATGCGTTCTTCTTCGTCGATGCGTTTCAACGCGCGTTGGCGCGCTTCCTCATCCACGTAAGTGACCACATATTGTGCAAAGTAGAGGACGCGATCGAGGTTGCGTTTGCTGATATCCAGCAGGATGCTCATGTGGCTCGGGATACGGCGGGTGTACCAGATGTGCGCGACCGGTGCGGCCAGCGAGATGTGGCCTAGACGCTCGCGGCGTACCGAATTGCGTGTCACTTCGACACTACATTTGTCGCAGATGATGCCCCGATAACGAATGCCCTTGTATTTACCGCAATAACATTGATAATCACGTGTGGGGCCAAAAATGGCTTCACAGAAAAGCCCGTCTTTTTCCGGGCGCAGCCGGCGGTAGTTG
>JAFGSL010000009.1 GCA_016934645.1 Anaerolineae bacterium | reverse complement strand
CGTTCATAGTCCTCATGTTTGCCAATCCAATACCAAGCCACTGTATCTCCCTGTACAATACCTAACGCACGGTAATTGCGCCCAATGCGGATAGATACACTGTCCCCAACACGCTTGAAACGCAATCCAGGGAGATCGGGATTGTCACGCCATAACGCATAGGCTTTTCTCGCTCGATCTCGTACTTCAGGAGAAAGCGCCTTAAAAGCGTCTCGGAAACTTTGCGTTGTACGAGACCTCATTTGAGGTCAAATTCTCCACGCTCATTGAACATAGGTTGTGTTCTACCGTCCGCAATCTCAGCGCGAGCAACCTCAGCCAATGTCATCAGTTTTTCATGATGTTGAGCATAAGCAGCTTCCCAGAGTGCATCTTCAGCCTGCATCTGCGCCTCATCGTCGTTCAGCCAATCCATATCTTCTTCCGTTTCCACAGGCGTTGGGGTTGGCCGAGCTAACAAGAAAAGCACAAAATCATAAACTTCAGCAGCGCGTTCTGGCGGCATTTGCGCCACGAGTTTGGCGATGATGTGTGCATATTCGCGCGGCTTTACTACTGCTAGTGTTTGCATAATTCACCTCCTCGATCTTAACTGCTCACCGTATTCAACAATCCACCCGCCAGCAGCATCTTCACCTGACGATCCGAAAGATTCACTTGCACCGAGATTTCCACACCTTGGGTACGGTTTTCCACAGAAATAAGGGAGTTTTCCCCAAGAATTTCCCGAATATTGGGAATAACCAGTTCATCGCCGGGTTGGATGCGATCATAATCTGCTGGATCGACGAAGGTGAACGGCACAATGCCGAAGTTGATGAGATTGGCAATATGGATGCGCTCGAAGCTCTTGGCGATGACGGCCTTGACGCCCAAATACATCGGGCACAACGCAGCGTGCTCGCGGCTGGAGCCTTGCCCATAGCTCTCTCCGGCGACGATGATGTTGTGGATGCCCGCGTCGCGGTTGGCGGCGGCGCGCTTGGCGAAGGTCTCATCTACTGGCGAGAAGACGTAGGTGGCGTATTTCGGCACGTTGGAACGATACTTGAGCAGCGAACCGGCGGGCATAATGTGATCGGTGGTGATCTTATCGCCGATTTTGATGGCAACCTGGCCCTTGATCTCGGCGGGCAGTGGCGCGTTCTGGGGCGGATCACCGATGTTGGGACCGCGGTAAACTTCGACATCTTCTGGATTCTCCACCGCAAAAACGAACATGCTATCGTCGATGAAGAAGCGGTCGGGCATCGTTACCTGCGGATACGCCAACCCCAAATCGCGTGGATCGGTGAATATGCCAGTGATGACAGCGGCAGCAGCGGTCTCCGGGCTGACGAGGTACACCTGCGCGTCCTTCGTCCCGCTGCGGCCTTCGAAGTTGCGGTTGTTCGTACGCAGGCTCACCGCGCCGCTTTGCGGACTCTGGCTATTGCCGATACAGAAGCCGCACGCGCTCTCCATAATCCGCGCGCCCGCACCGAGCAAATCGGCCAGCGCGCCCTCGCGGGCGAGCATCTGCAACACCTGCCTCGATCCCGGCGCGACGGCGAAGCTCACGTTCGGGTGCGCGTGATGGCCCTTGAGGATGCGCGCCACCCGCACCATATCCACGTAGGACGAGTTCGTGCAGGAGCCGATCTCCACCTGCGTGACCGGCATCCCCGCCACCTGGCGCACCGGAATCACGTTGCCGGGGCTGTGCGGCGCGGCGGTCAGCGGCTCGATGCTGCTCAAGTCGATTTCCACGACCTTGTCATACGTCGCGTCGGGGTCGGGCAGCAACTCGACCCACTGGTCCTCGCGGCCCTGCGCTGCCAGGAAGCGGCGCGTCTCCGCATCCGAGGGGAAGACCGACGTGGTCACGCCCATCTCCGCGCCCATGTTCGTAATCGTCGCGCGCTCCGGCACGGTCAGTGTGGCAACACCCGGCCCGCCGTACTCGAACATCCACCCGACGTTGCCCTTGGTGGAAAAAATCTCCAGCATCTTGAGGATCACGTCCTTGGCACCCACCCAGGGTTGCAATTGCCCCGTCAGTTTGATCAGGCAGACCTTGGGATACGTGATATAAAAGGGCCCGCCGCCCATCGCCACCGCCACGTCGAGGCCGCCCGCGCCCATCGCGATCATGCCGACACCGCCGCCCGTGGGCGTGTGGCTGTCCGCGCCGAGCAGCGTCTTGCCGGGCCGCCCAAAGCGTTCCAGGTGTACCTGGTGGCAAATGCCGTTCCCCGCGCGGCTGAAGACGATGCCGTACTTCGCCGCGACGGTTTGCAGGTAGCGGTGATCGTCAGCGTTCTCGAAGCCAATCTGAACAGTGTTGTGATCCACGTAGCTGACCGATAACTCCGCCTTGACCGCGTCCAGTCCCATCGCCTCGAACTGCAAATACGTCATCGTGCCCGTGGCGTCCTGCGTCAAGGTCTGGTCGATGTGAATAGCGACCTCCTGACCGGGAACTGGCTCCCCGGAAACGAGATGCGCATCTAAGATTTTTTGAACGATGTTTTTGCCCATGGAATTTCTCCCTCCCTAAAAATAAACCGCTAATCTCGCGAATCTACGCAAATCTCTTTAAAATTGGCGAGGATTCGCGTGATTCGCGGTTAGGACTTTCACCCGCCTGCGCTCACCACCGCTGTCACCTGCCCCGTGCCCCACGTCTCGACCTGGCCAAGCGGGCCGAAGGCGAGCGCCGTGCCGTCGGGGATGCCGAGGCCGAGTAGCCCTTCTCCGAGCTGTGAGAGACAGCGCAACACCACGGAGTCCTCCGTGCGCGTGAAGTGCGGCACGATCACCGCATTCTGCAACAGCCCTAGCCCCTGCGCCTGCAAGAACTGCGGCGCGGGCCCTATTGCCCACATCCCTAACGCGACAGCGCCGCCGCCACTGCCGATGAGGGTGAGTCCCTGCAACGTGCTGAAGCCGCGCAAAATGTGCGCCAGCGCCGTCGTCCCGTACAGATTGCGCACCAGCGGCAGCGGATTTTCGCCGCCGAGGTATAAAATGCCGGCCTCTTCCAACAACGTAAGGAACTTTGGCGCTTCCAATTGCGAACGCGTCATCTCCGCGAGGGTGAAGGCTTCGCCGCCAGGGCCACCGAGCAGCGTGTAATGTTCGAGGATGGCCTCGGCGTCTTCGCGCGTTCCCTCGGAGAGCAGCACGACCATCGGGCGATCCAGGTTGGCGAGACTGAGCAGTTGCGCGTCAACGATGTCCGTCTCGCTGCGCGCCCAATCGCCGCCGCCGAGCAACACCAGCCAGCCTTCACCATCCGCCCATTGTAGGGGACCTTGTTGTGGCATAATCTCTATTCCTGCTCTGTGATTGGTAAAGAGTAACGAGTAATGAGGCTAATCACTCTAAACTCTAAACTCTTTACTCCTTACTCCTTACTCCTTACTCCTTACTTCCTTTTGGCATCAACCGGCGCAGCGACTCCACCACCACCGCCACACCGTTGACCAGCGCCCTTTCGTCGATGTCGAAGTGGGCATTGTGGTGCGCAGGCGCTTCGCGGTCGGTGAAGCCTGAGCCGACAAAAATAAAGCAACCGGGCACTTCCTGCAAAAAGAACGCGGCATCCTCGCTGCCCATGGTCCGCACATCCTCTTTGAGCGCGTCCGCGCCGAACAGATCAGCGACGGTATCACGCACCAGCGCTGTGACCTTCGCATCGTTGACGAGGGCGGGTGTAAGCGGATACAGATCGAGAGACGCTTCCGCACCCATCATCCGTGCTGTTCCTTCGATGATTTCATGCACGCGACGGAGTACGGTGTCACGTGTCTCCAGGCTGTAGGTACGGATCGTGCCGCGCAGTTTAGCAGAATCAGGAATCACGTTGAAGGCATCACCGCTGAGCAACGCTCCCACCGTGACCACGGCGGTATCCAACGGGCTGACGTTGCGGCTGACGATCGTCTGCAACGCGTTCACCGCAAGCGCAGCGATCACAATGGGATCCACCGTCTGTTCGGGCATCGCGCCGTGACCGCCCTTGCCGGTGATCGTGGCCTCCCAAAACTCGGCTCCCGCCATCACCGGGCCGGACGTTGCACCGAAAGAGCCTACCGGGTTCTTGTTCCAGACGTGAACCGCAAGCGCCATATCCGGCCGGGGGTTCTCCAACACGCCATCCTTGATCATCAGAGCGGCGCCGTCTGCACCCTCTTCACCGGGCTGGAAAATCAGCTTGAGCGTGCCGCTCCAGGCATCGCGGTGCTGCGCCATCAAGGTGGCAACGCCGAGGCCAATCGCCATGTGCGCATCGTGACCGCAGGCGTGCATACGACCAGGATTCTGCGAAGCATAGGGGACATCGTTGGCCTCCTGGATCGGCAGCGCGTCCATATCCACGCGGCTCATCACCACCGGTCCGGGGCCGTTTTCCAGCACCCCGACCACACCGGTCTGCGCCACCCCTTCCTGCACGTGATACCCCAATCCACGCAACACCTCGGCGACGATGCCCGCCGAACGGTGTTCCTCCAATCCCAACTCAGGATGCATGTGAAAATCACGCCGCCAGGCGACGAGTCGATCGTGTAGTTCTGTGGCCGATGCTAAGGTATCCATAACTTTCTCCTCAAAAGTCCTGTAGTCTTTAGTCCAATAGTCTTTTTCTTCCAACCACTGTTGAATCCCCACATTCGGGCTACTGACTTACAGATTACGGTACAGTGTACGGGATTTAGCGAAATGAGACAAGTACTAATATCCCTATGTTGATAAGAAAATCCTCCCAAAGGGGATCAATTACCTCTGGGAGGACTGCTTGCCCGCAAAACAAAAAGAACCATCAAAGCTTGCGGAAGCGTTTGTACTCGGCGACAAGTGTAGAATCATCAAACGCCTGCTCGAACTGATGGAGCCAATCGAGTACATAGTTGTCGTCCAAGTTTGCACCTTGTCGGCGAACGACACCTTGGGCATCCTCGTGATCACGCAGGCGGGTCGAGATAAGCTTGTAAATCACCAGATCCTCCGGGCTACACACCCGGATAGTCACACCCGGCTGCACTTCGACGTCACGCCCGCGTTGAATAGCAAGAACATCGTAGGGCGTGTCGGCTAACAATACATCCAATCGCGTTCCCAATGTGTCTTGCACAAACAACATAGCTTGTTGTCGCAACGCCTGGCGCGGATTGGGGAGTAACGAGGTGTAATCAGATGCAAGCGCAGCCAGCAAGCGATCGGCATCATCGCGTTCCAACAACACTTTAAGGTCAACATCCCGCGTGACGCGCGGCTCACCCCACACGGCGACGGCCACACCGCCGATGACGATAGAGAGAATGCCGGCATCACTCAGACGCTGCTGAAGCACCCGTAGGGATTGTAGCAGATTCTCCATACTCTTTTTGCCGTTCCACCAAGCAGCGCAACCGGGACTGCAACTGTGCCAGGGCCTCCCGCCGCTCTGGCCCAAACAACGCGGCAGTTTCCTGCAATTGCGACTCAAACGCACGCTGCAAGGCGAGCCATTGTTGAACGCTCTCGTGAACGGTCAGACAACGCAACAAACGTGTCTCGTCTGCTTCAAGCGTATCCCAATCTTCCCGCAATGTCCTCAGTTCACGCATATCCTTATTCCTACGTCCGACACGCTGTTTCTAAAAAGGAACTACACTATATCATGCATCTTTGCATCCACAAACGCTACGCGAGACGTCTGACCGCAAGGATGAGCGATTCGTCATCGACCGTGTCTTCAAGAACCTTGTCGCCGGCCGGCGCGTCGACAGCTTCGAGATCCGCCGCAAGCACCTCGCTGGCGATCATCTCGTGCTGCGCGGCGATAGCCTCTGCCAGACTGCCGCTCGCACTGTACTGGACGACGATCCGGTCCGTGAGCTGGTAATCCGCCTGCTTGCGCAAGTCCTGCACGCGGCGTACGATCTCGCGGGCCAGTCCCTCT